>JAAYAN010000009.1 GCA_012719345.1 Ignavibacteria bacterium
TCATGCATCCGAAGTCGTTTTATTTTTCACTACAATGCGTCCAAAGGATTTAATGATTCAAGCTTCGTCGATTAATTTTGATATTCAGTCTTATATGGATCGTAACCTCATTATTGTTGTAAAAGTTGCCTCCCCAAACGATGCTTACGATTCTTCTAATCAGGATGAAATTCTTAAAGAGTACTTAAACGACATTATTTTGGTTACAAATCAGTATAAACCAAAAAGATTTATTTTTGATGAAATTACACCCTATATTGATTTTAAGAGTCTCGATTATCTTCAAATTTCTTTCCTTTCAACAATTGAAACTATTGAAGATAAAGATATAACAAGCCTTTTCGTTGTAGGAGAACCAGCCGATGAAAGATCCGAAAACATCATTAATGTACTTTCTCAATGCGTAACCGGGAAAATTATGCTCGATACAAATACTGCGAGAAAAAATCTAAAATCGAAAGGGCTAATAAAAATAACGCCGAATGTTGGTCATACTCAGGGAGAATTTACTGAAGAATATTTTATAGAAGCATACAAAGGACTTGTAACAATTTCTGATTCAAAAACTGATGATACTAAAAAAAGTATTAAGGATTCACCCTCTAAATCGGATGATTCAATTGTTCTAAGCAACGAATATAATTATCCCGATTTCATGCTTCTACTTAATAATCAGATTGCAATGTTTAAAAGCACCGGGCAAAAATTTAATTTAGTTTCTATTGAACTTGATCAGGCAGCCCCGATAAATGGAATAATTACTTTAAGACAGCTGCGTAACAGTGTTTGTTCTGTAATTGAAAAGAAAAATAAGATTTGTATTATCGAAAATAAAATATTAATCTTATTTGTAAGGCCGACTGAAGAGAAAATCAAAAAGACAATTACCGAAATTAAAAATAATATGCCGGAAAAAGATCCGAATTATTTTGAAATTATTTCAAAATACATTTCTGTGGTAAATCTTGAAATTTCTGAACAGATCGAGAATGCCGAACAATTGATTGCTTCAATTTCATCTCTTTCGGGTAAGACCATCTAAAAAATGGCTGTGAATTAAAATATCATTTCTTGTTGCAAATTCAATAAGCACTATACTATATTTAACTTTTTATTTTTAAGATGAATCTATTATATCTCATTTTTATTAAACGGAAAGTTTATGAAATTATTTATTTATGTGATGTTTACTTCTTTATTATTGTGCCAGACCAATTTTGAAGATTATTTTGAACCTAAAACATTAAGATTTGATTATCTGCATTGTGGCGATAAACAAAAATCTCTTTATTTTTTTGATAAAATGATTGAAGAAGATTTTTGGAGCGGAAGTAGAAAAAACCTTATTGTTGATACGGGTTACGGAGATTATTTCTTTACGATTACCGATTCAGCGTCAAATAAAATTATTTATTCTCGAGGTTATTCCACACTTTTTTTTGAATGGCAGACAACCGCCGATGCAGGAAAAATATCAAAAGCTATGAGAGAATCATTAGTATTTCCTTACCCAAAAAAAAAATGTTATCTGGATATTTATGAAAGAGATTCGCTTAATAACTTTTACAGCGTGTTCAAACAAAAAATTGATCCTTCCGATTATTTTATAGAAAAACAACAAAGATTTAAACCCGAAATAGTTAAACTGCATTATTCGGGAGATTATTCCAAAAAATACGATATTGTTTTTTTGCCTGAAGGATATACAGAAACCGAAATTGATAAATTCATAAAAGATTCCGAACCCCTAGTAGAATATCTTTTAGATTTTGAGCCTTTTAAGGAATTATCCGATAAAATAAATATATGGGCAGTTAAGGCATATTCAAAAAATACTGGAGCTGATATTCCAAAAGATTCTATATGGAAAGAAACATTGATGGATTTTACATATTATACTTTTAACAGTGAAAGATATCTTATGACTGAAAACTTCCACAAAGTCCGCGATTTAGCATCAGGTGTCCCTTACGATAACATTTACGTTATTGTAAATAGCGATAAGTACGGAGGCGGAGCAATCTATAATTTTTACAGTGTGCTGGCTGCCGGTAATCCAAAGTCAAAGCAAGTTTTTGTTCACGAGTTGGGACACGGATTAGCAGGTCTTGCAGATGAATATTACGATTCTCAGGTTTCGTACGAAGATTTTTTTAAACCGGGAATTGAACCTTGGCAGCCAAACATTACAACGCTTACAGATTTTTCAAAAAAGTGGGAAAATTCTATTGAGGAATGCATTCCTGTACCAACTCCTGCAGATGATAAATACTTAAATAAATTAGGTGTATTCGAAGGAGGCGGTTACGTCCCCAATGGGGTGTATCGCCCTACTAATAACAGCATTATGAAAGAACTTAAAGCTGAGTATTTTAATCTGCCAAGCATTACTGCAATTAAAAATATTATTAAATCTTATTCAGAATAAAAGTTGGGTATATGAACCAAAAAAAAACTTACCGGTTGCTTGAGACAGTAACATCAAAACATTTCGATTCGGATCAGGAATTGCTTGAGGAAGCTGTAATGCAAATTATTAATAATTCGCAGTTTGAAGTAGACGGAGCGCGGATTTGGATTCTTGATATAGAATCAGCAAGCTACAGGTTATTATTTCAAATGGGAAATACAAAAAAAATTGACAGTAAATTTTCAATCAAAATAAAAGATTATTCTGTCTTTGAGAAAATTACCAACGAAAGAACGGTACTTACCGATGAGACTGATGAAACTTTGAGAAAAAAAGGTATATTCAAATATTCAGCGACAGGAATTGGAGATAAAGCTAAAATTGACGGAAAAAGATACTATCAGTATTTATTAGCAGTAAATTCTAAAAATATTACAGACGATTTAAGATATACACTTAATATTATTGCTGCTGTTCTTACTTCGCGTTTAAAGGAAAGGCATCTCAGTATCCGGCAAAAGGATTTAATTGAAGATTTAGATAAAGCAAAACAATTACAGCGCAGTATTCTTCCGGAGCATGAATATAAATTCCACCAATATGAAATGTTCGGAGTAACACTTCCGGCAAATATTATAGGCGGCGATTTTTTTGATTATGTACGCGTAGGGAATGATGAAGAAAGAGTAGGTATTGCAGTTGGTGATGCAGCATCCAAAGGTATAAGCGCAGCAGCTGAAGCTATGTATATTTCTGGCGCCTTAAGGATGGCTTCTACATTTCAGCTTAAAATATCGCCGTTTATGTACAGATTAAACAAACTTGTAAATAAAATTTTCAGCGACGATAAATTTGTTTCATTGTTTTACGGAGAACTCTCAAATGATAAAAGGGGATTATTCCTTTATGCAAATGCAGGACATAATCCGCCTGTATATTATTCGCGCGAAAAAAATAAAACCGGATTTCTGGAAGTAACCGGACCTTTGCTTGGACCAACGCCAAACGCCCATTACGAAACAGCAAGTCATCTTATAGGAAAAGGCGATTTAATTGTGATTTATTCCGACGGTATTGTTGAAGCAGCAAATGAACACTACGATTTTTATCAGGAAGAACGCTTGTTAGAATTTATTAAAAAGAATAATTCACTTTCTCCAAAAGAATTGGCTTTGCGTATACTTGAAGATGTGTTGACTTTTTCTACAAAAAACAGCCAGTATCAGGATGATAAAACTATTGTTGTGATTAAAAGAAATGATGCTGATTAATTCCGTAGATTACTTATACAATACATTATTATCATAATAATACATCATTATCCTATTATGATAATTATTTAATATTATTTTGCTTTAGGACTTGTTTTAATATTTTTATTGTATTATAATTGCATTAGGAATAATTAAAAATGGATTAATATGCTGATATTAAAATTTGGCGGTTCTTCAGTAGGCAATGCCGAAAGAATCAATGGCGTTATAAATATTCTTGATGAATATTTAAAAAAGGGAGAAAAGATCGGAGTTGTATTCTCCGCTTTTCAGACTGTTACAGATTCCTTAATAAACGTAGCAAATTTAGCTGTTAAAAAAGACAATACATATTTATATAATCTTGATATGCTGAAAAACAAGCATATTGATACTTTAAATGAACTTATCCCGCAAAAATACAACAAACAATCAGCAGAAAATGTGATAAAATATTTTGAAGAGTTAAAAAATATTCTTCACGGTGTTTATTTGATTAGGGAATTAACTGACCGTACTCTTGATTATGTTGTAAGCTTCGGAGAAAGATTATCTTGTTATATTATCAGCGAAACGATGAAACATCGCGGGACTGACTGCGAATTTCTTGACAGCCGAAATCTTGTTAAAACTGACGATACTTTCGGAAGCGCTCGTGTGGACTTTGATAAAACCAACAAAAATATTGTTGAGTATTTTAAAGAACATAAATCCACCCAGATAATTACCGGATTTATAAGTTCTACTGATGATGGCGAAACTACCACTTTAGGCAGGGGAGGGTCGGATTATTCAGCTGCAATTTTTGGAGCTGCTCTTAATGCAAAAGAAATTGAAATATGGACTGATGTAAACGGTATTCTTACAGCAGATCCGCGAAAAGTTATTGACGCATTCCCTCTTAAAGCTGTAACCTACGAAGAAGCAATGGAACTTTCGCATTTCGGAGCAAAAGTAATTCATCCGCCAACAATGCTTCCTGCTTTAAAAAAGAAAATTAAAATAAGAATCCGGAATACATTTAACCCATCATTCAGGGGAACTATTATTATTGAACGAGAAAGTTCTGTAGCATTTAATGTAAAAGGAATTTCATCCATCGACAATATAACCCTTGTAAGAATTCAGGGCGGCGGAATGATAGGTGTTGCAGGTGTTTCTTCCCGGATATTCAGTTCGCTAGCAAAAAGAAAAATCAATATTATTCTTATTACACAGGCTTCTTCCGAACATAGCATTTGCGTAGCTGTAATGCCGAATAATGCCATAGATGCCAAAAATGCAATTGAAGAAGAATTTAAATATGAAATATTGGAAGGGAAGGTTAACAAAGTTGCTCTTGATACAGATCTTTCAATAATTGCAGTTGTCGGTGAAGATATGAAAAATACTCCCGGCATTGCTGGTAAAGTATTTCAAAGCTTAGGAAAAAACGGAATTAATATTCACGCTATCGCACAAGGTTCATCGGAATTAAATATTTCGCTGGTTATAAAAAATACTCAGCTAAAAAAGGCGTTAAATGTTTTACATAACTCTGTTTTTCTTTCAAATAAAAAAACAGCTAATATTTTCCTTGTTGGTACAGGATTAATAGGTTCTTCATTATTACGCCATATCGAAAAAAATAGCGAAGATTTGCAGAAATCGCTCGATTCGAGAATTAAGGTTGTTGGAGTTGCGGATATTAATTATATGAAGTTTGATGTTAATGGATTAAACTTGTCTGATCCGGATAAAATATTGAATAAGGAATGCGAACCTGTATCGCTTGATGTATTTATCAGCCGGATGAAAGAATTTAATCTGCCTAACTCTGTTTTTGTGGACTGTACTGCAAGCGAACCTTTAACTGAAAGATATAAAGATATTTTCGAATCGAATATTTCAGTTGTTACTCCAAATAAAATTGCTAATTCCAGTAAATATGAGAAATATAATCTTTTGAAGCATAATGCTAAAAAATTCAATGTGCAGTTCCGATATAGCACAAATGTCGGGGCAGCTTTGCCGCTTATAG
The DNA here is from genome assembly GCA_012719345.1 of Ignavibacteria bacterium. Classification (GTDB taxonomy): domain Bacteria; phylum Bacteroidota; class Ignavibacteria; order Ignavibacteriales; family Melioribacteraceae; genus JAAYAN01. The sequence goes on from JAAYAN010000009.1 coordinate 5,684, forward strand.
GCACCATAGCAGATCTCAGAGCATCTGGAGATAAAATAGTTAAAATTGAAGGAATCCTTTCGGGAACATTAAGCTTTATCTTTAATCAATTCCGTTCGCGTGATGTGTTCAGCGAAATTGTAAAAGAAGCTAAAGCAAAGGGTTATACAGAGCCTGATCCTAGAAATGATTTAAATGGATTAGATTTTGCCCGTAAAATATTGTTGCTTGCAAGAGAATCGGGTTACGAAATTGAAATGAGTGATGTTGAAGTTGAAAGTTTAATTCCCGAACCTCTTAAAAATCTTGAAACGGGAAATGAGTTTCTTAAAAGAATTAGTGAGTTTGACAGCTATTTTTTGGATATCAAAAAGAAAGCTGCCGCAAAAGGCAAACTGCTTACTTATTCTGCAGTATTCCAAAACGGAAAGGCAAAGGTAGGCATTCAGGAAATTGATCCGTCTCATCCGTTTGCCAATTTAACTTCAAGCAATAATATAGTTGCTTTTACAACGGCAAATTACAAATATCTTCCGCTTGTAATTATGGGACCTGGAGCCGGTGCAGAAATAACAGCATTCGGTGTTTATGCCGATATTTTAAGAACATTAAATTATTTGAGTGTATAATATGAAAAAGATAAATGTAGCAGTACTCGGTGCAACCGGCAGTGTCGGTCAAAAATTTATAGAATTACTTGCAGATCACCCATGGTTTGAAATAGCTGAAGTTGCAGCTTCCGAACGCTCGGCTGGGAAAAAATACAAAGATGCCGTTAATTGGATTATGCAAAGCAGTCTTTCAGATAGAATCGGGAATATGGTTGTTAAGCCTTGCGATACAAGTTTGGATTCCAAAATATGTTTTTCTGCACTTGATGCTTCTGTAGCAGGCGAAATTGAAAGCGATTTAGCTAAAGCTGGATATTATGTTATTTCAAACGCGCGTAATCATCGTTTTGATGAAGACGTACCTTTGATGATACCTGAAGTAAATTATGAACATCTTGATCTTGTTAAAACGCAAAAAAGCAAAGGATTTATTATTACAAATCCTAACTGCTCAACTATTGGAATGGTAATGGCACTAAAACCTTTGAATGATAAATTTGGAATAGAAGCCGTAAACGTTGTTACAATGCAAGCAATTTCAGGAGCCGGTTATCCGGGCATCTCATCTATGGATATTCTCGAGAATGTTGTCCCTTTTATCGGAGGAGAAGAAGCAAAGATGGAATCGGAACCATTAAAGATATTAGGTAAGCTTGAAAACGGAGGAATAACTAATACACACTTTAAGATTAGCGCTCAGTGCAACAGAGTCCCTGTTATTGACGGACATACAGAATGTGTTCAGGTGAAGTTTAAAAACAAACCTTCTAAAGACGACATTTTAAAAGCATTTAATGAATTTACTTCTGAAGTTCAAAGATTGAAGCTTCCATCTGCTCCTGCTAAACCTATTTATTATTTTGCCGAAGATAAATTCCCGCAGCCGAAAATTCACCGTAATCTTGATAAAGGAATGGCAGTATCTGTAGGAAGATTGCGCAAAGATAATTTGTTTGATTATAAATTTGTTGTACTTTCACATAATACTGTAAGAGGAGCTGCAGGAGGTACTATACTGATAGCGGAACTTCTTAAAGAAAAAGGATATTTCGGTAATATATGAAAAGAGAAATTAAAATTTATTCGCCTGCAACAGTTTCTAATATAGGCTGTGGTTTTGATGTAATGGGTTTTGCCCTTGACGAACCTTGTGAAGAAATAATAATGCGTACAAGCGCTGAACCCGGAATCAAAATAAAAAAAATAACAGGTGACAACGGTGAAATTCCTTACGATATTGAGCAGAATACTGCTACAAAGGCTTTGCTGTCTTATATTCAATTCAATCCTATTAATTTCGGATTAGAATTGGAAATTAATAAAAAAATGGGACTCGGAAGCGGATTAGGATCAAGCGCTGCAAGCGCTGTTTCTGCAGTTTACGGGTTAAACTATCTGCTTGGAAATCCATTACATAATGATAAACTTTTATTATTTGCGCTTGACGGTGAAAAAATTGCCAGCAATGCTATACACGCTGATAATGTTGCTCCTTGTCTTTATGGCGGGTTTATTTTAATAAGATCATACGATCCAATAGATATTATTAAACTGCCAATTCCTCCCGATCTGTACTGCACTGTAATTCATCCGCAAATTGAAATTAAAACAAGTGAAGCCCGCGCCTTGTTGGGTAATACAGTAAAATTAAAGGATGCAATTACACAGTGGGGAAATGTAGGCGGGTTAATTTCCGGCATTTATCAAAATGATTATTCTTTAATTGGCAGATCAATAAAAGATAAGGTTGCCGAGCCTCACAGATCCAAACTTATTCCGGGATACGACCAGATAAAAGAAGCTGCTTATGAATCAGGTGCAATCGGCTGTAATATTTCAGGTTCAGGTCCAGCAATATTTGCTTTATCGGTTTCTAAAGAGACAGCAGAAAAAGTAGCATCGGCTATGGAAGAAGCTTGTAATCAAGTAAATATTGAAAATAAAATATATGTGTCCAAAATTAACAAAAACGGTCCTTTGATAGTTGAATAATATGAAATATTACAGTGATAAAAATAGGAATTTATTTACCGATTTTAAGACTGCTGTATTAGAAGGTTTGGCTCCGGATGGAGGTTTATTCGTTCCCGATAATATTCCAGTGTTAAGTCAGTCTTTTTTCGATAATTTGCATAATTTATCAATAGGCGAAATTGCTTTTGAAGTTTTGAAACCATACGTTTCAGAAAATATGAGCAATGATGTTTTAAACTCTATAATCAGCCGTACTTTTACATTTCCGGCTCCTGTTATTAAATTATCTGACAGTCTGGGTATTTTGGAGCTTTTTCACGGTCCTACTCTTGCATTTAAAGATTTTGGAGCAAGATTTATGGCAAATACAATGTCGCAATTTATCAGGCAAGAAAACAGAGAATTAAACATTCTGGTTGCTACTTCAGGAGATACTGGCAGTGCTGTTGCACATGGATTTTACGGTGTTGAAGGAATAAATGTATATATTCTGTATCCATCTCAGAAAGTAAGTAAAATTCAAGAAATGCAGCTTACTACATTAGATAAAAATATAACAGCTTTGGAAATTGAAGGAACTTTTGATGATTGTCAGAAATTAGTGAAAGAAGCTTTTACAGATAAAGATTTAAGAAAAAACTTGCCTTTATCCTCAGCAAATTCAATAAATATTGCGCGTCTTCTTCCTCAAAGCATTTACTATTTTGAGGCATTTAAACAAGTTCAAAGAAATAATAATATAATATTTTCTGTGCCATCAGGGAATTTAGGGAATTTAACGGCTGGACTAATCGCCAAGAAAAGCGGTCTTCCTGTTAAAAAATTTATTGCTGCTGCAAATTCTAACAATGTTTTCACCGAATATATTAACAGCGGTCAGTTTATTCCGCGTCCTTCCGTAAAAACATATTCCAATGCAATGGATGTAGGTAATCCTAGTAACCTAGCAAGAATTGATTCAATTTACAGGAAAATACTTGGTTCTATTAGAGAAGATATCTATTCAATTTCTTTTTCAGATTTCGAGACTATTGAAGGGATAAAAGAACTTAAAGAAAAATACGATTATCTGATAGACCCTCATGGCGCTATAGGTTATCTTGCATTTGATAAATATGAAAAGGATACTGATGATTTCGGTATAATTCTCGAGACGGCTCATCCGGCAAAATTTGGTGATGTAATTGAATTAAATACTGGTTTTAAAATTGAAATGCCGAAAAGATTATCTGATTATTTAAAAGCCGAGAAAAAGTCGATAAAAATGGATAAACAATATGATTCCCTTAAATCTTTTTTGCGTTCAAAAAAGAAATAATAATTATTAAAGCACGCATTATTCGGAACGAGAAAAAACAAACTTCGATGCCTCGGTTTATTGGTAATCGTTCACTGTACTTCTTAATGCGTTTATTTTCTTTCTGACCAATTCTATTTTCCTTGAAAGGTCTTCTTCTTCCATTTCGAGTTTTTTAATCTCTTCCAATGTACTTTTAGAATATGGTTCAGTGTTCTCTAAAGCCCAAGGGAAAAAGAATTTTTCATTCTCTTTTTTCATACTGAAATACTTTTCCTCGAGGTTGAAAACATCAATATCGTGTTTTGGTATGAATTTTGGTTTGTTGTTTGAAAAATTAGCCAGCATATCCAACTCCTCTTGTTTGTGTTTTAAATCACACTTATTGATAACATATTGTAATAATAAAGTCAACGTAAAAACAAAGGTATTACTTCTTAAGAAGTAAAAACTTAGTGATTAATTATCGCTAAATATTTACTAATGTCAAGTCGTAGTAATAATTATTTAACATTTGTTAAGATAATGTTTTGACAAAATTATTTTGACTAATTTTTAATAAACAAAATTATCAAGTTATTTTAGGAACATCTTCAATCATTATCAAATTTAATTCGTGATCTTTATCATTAAGGTTAACAGCAATTCTATCTTCTTGATTGGCAATGGCTTTGCTTAGCATATTTTGTACAAGATAAGCGTTGGTAAAATTATCGTCGCGATGATTATAAAGAAGAGTAAAATTTTCGAACATCTGCTGCAGACTCCCTTCATCGAATGTGTAACCGCTTTCTAATGCAATATGAGCTGTAATTTCAAGCAATTCACGCGGAGAATAATCCTGAAAAGAAAAATAATTCGGGAAGTAGTGTGTAAAATCAGCAAGTCTTTTATTTAATTCTGTTATATAATTTTGTTTGTCCGAAATTATTATAATTGTTCTTGAATTATTTAATTCTATAAAACTGAATATTTTTCGGAATAATTCTTTTAATAATATATCAGAAAGTGTAAGGAAATTTGATATTTGCGGGAAATATAATATTTTATCCGCTGAAATATTTAATATAGATTCTAATTTTTCTGTAGTAAGAATATTGTTTTCGTTAAAGATATCTGATTTTTCAATTTTAATGATTTCGTCGTAAGTAATAATTTTAAATAGTTTATAGATTTTTGCAATGTAGCCGGCAATGGTATATTTACCAGTGCCTCTATTGCCAGCAAAAAAGCAATTGTAACTCCTATTTAAAACCGGCAGACCTTTCTGTTTACGCATTTCAGAAATTTGTAAACCTGAAATGAGTTTATCGATGCTCCTTTTAACATTATTCAACCCGGGAAGCTCGCTGATTTCTTTAATTATTTTTTCAATATCTTCTTTATTACTGGAAACTGAAGCAACAGAAACCTCACCGGAATATAAAAGAGTGATATCTTCCTTGCGAATGGTAAGTCCTTTTTTCAATTCTCTGTTTTTACTTTCGGCTTCCCTTAGCAATGTGTTTCGTTTTATTTCTTCGCAGATATTTCTAACAATACGGGCATTCCCAAAATTTTTATCACGTTTATCATAAAGAAAATCAAAATATTTCATCAGCACATCACAAGCTTCGTTTTCAAGATTCATTTTAAATGAAGAGAATATATCCTTAGCAATTTTAAGAAGTTCCTGAGGCGTATAATCATCAAAATAGAATATTTTATTAAAACGCGATTGGAGTCCTGGATTACTGTTTATAAAGTGTTTCATTTCATTTGTATATCCGGCTGCTATAGTTAAAAATTTCCCTCTGTCGTCTTCCATTTTTTTCAGAAGCACATCAACAGACTCGGCTCCGAATTCATTTTTACCGGAAGTAAGCGAATAAGCTTCATCAATAAAAAGTGTACCTCCCAGCGCTTTATTTATAACATTCTTTGTTTTAATTGCTGTTTGTCCCACAAACCCTGCAACAAGTCCTTCTCGGTCGGTTTCTACTAGATGCCCTTTTTCTAAAATTCCTAAAGCCGAATAAAGTCTGCTTAAAAGTCTGGCTACCGTTGTTTTACCTGTCCCCGGATTTCCTAAAAATAGGATATGGGATGAGAATTTTTCTTTAACATTTTCACCTCTTTCTTGATAAAATTTAGCAAGTTTTACAATATCCGAAATTTCTTTCTTAACTTTTTCCAATCCGGTAAGTTTGTTCATTTCGGTTAAAACATTTTGAAGCTCTTCTTCGTTAATGGAAATATTTACAATTTTTCTTTCGTTTAATTTTAAAATATCAGAAACATCTTCGGCAAGAATATGTGAAAGCAAATATTTATCTTTTTTATTCTCGGAAGAATTAAGAAATCTTTTGCTCACATTTAATTTTAATTCATCAAATATTTTCCGTGCAAGTCTTGCGTTCCCAAAAGTTTTATCGCGATTTCTGTAAAGTGCGGTTAACTCTTTTTCCAACAATATTTTTGCGCCATCAGTAACAAAATAATCTTCATATTCTGCTAGTATTTGAATAATATTAATCATTTCAAGAGGCGAGTAATCTTCGAACTCGAATGTATGCGAAAATCTCGATTTCAAACCGGGATTTGATTCGAGAAAATTTTGCATTTCTTCGGGATAGCCTGCAACAATTACTGCAAATTCACCTTTTCTGTCTTCCATTCTTTTAAGCAGAATATCAATTGCTTCGCGTCCGAAATCCTGACTGTTGTTTTTATTAATTAGGGAATAAGCTTCATCAATAAATAACACACCTCCGACTGCTTCGGAAATTATTTTTTCTGTTTTTTGAGCGGTTTCGCCTATATATTGACCAACTAAAGCAGCTCTGTCAACCTCTATTAGTTTATTCTCTTTAAGAAGTCCCATCGAATAAAAGATTTTTGCCATCAATCTGGCTACTGTTGTTTTTCCTGTACCGGGATTACCTAAAAATATGGAATTAAGCGAAATGCCATCTTGAACTTTTAATCCAAGTTTTTTCCTTTCTTTAAGAAACTCGAGATAATCTATAAATTCTTTTATTGAATTTTTAATATTCTTAAGTCCCACAAAGTTATTAAGTTCAGCTAATAATTTTTGAAGATTTTCTTTTTCTGATTCAACAACTGTAATTTCCGAAACGCTATTTTCCTGAAATGATTTTTGCGGTATTTTTTCTTTTGAAGGCAAAAGATATTCTTTTTGTTCACCAATTTTGAAAAGCGATTCGCTTACTTTGAAATCATCAATATAAATTTCTACTTTTCCTGAGCCTTTTTCCCAATAAAAATGTTCATCGGAACCCCATGTTTGAACATAAATAACCGAATCCCAGTTTTCGTTAATATTCATCTTAAAATAGCTTCTGCCAATTTCAAAATCGTTCAAATACCAAATTGCAAATCCTTTATAATACATTTTCTTCTTATTGAAGAAATGGTTTTTAAAAATCAGTTCAACACCGATAAATTTAATATCGGCAGCGCTAAACTGTTTATAATAAACACGTTGATTTTGCTTGCTATCATCAATGACGTTGAAAAATTTGGCTGAAATAACCTGAAGAGTTTTATTCGAAAAAAAAATATTTCCGCCGCTTACAACGGGAATAATATTGTCCTTTTTATAGGTAATAAGGTTTTTATCACTATCCGAAATTTTAATAGAATAATTTCTTATTTGATTAGTAATGTTTAATATTTCCGGGCTTTTTTTAATAAGATGGGAAAAATCGTCAACTATTTTTTTTGCTGGTTTATACTGATATTGATTTAAAAGCGTTAAAAGATGCAGCTTTATCATTCTTATCCTTATATCATCATCTATATCTTTGTTTCTTAAATAAAAATTAGAAATGAATTTTGCAAACCACAATTCTCCATTATTAAATGATGTTTCAGCTTTTTCTATAATATCCTTAATATTATTAAATTTCTCAATATTGCTGGCAATACTTAAATAATCGTTTATTCTTTTCAGTTCATCCCAATTATGGGATGAAAGGAGAGTATTGCATTCTTCTTTTGCTTTTTCAAAATTTCCAGAATCTGCAAGCGCTCTAATAAGGTTTATACTGCATATTTTATATTCGCTGATTATATTTCCCCTATATAACTCAAGGTCATTTTTTGCGGCTTCGTTAAATCCTAATTTTGCAAATATCTGCCCGCGTAATTTTCGTAAATAAATCAAGTCAGGTCTTAATTCTACTGCTGCATTTGCAAGTTCAAAAGCTTTAACAGGATCACCTTTGCCCAAAATTGCAAAAGCGTAATAGATTAGTACTTCTTCGTTTTCGGGAAAATTATAATTAAGTTTTTCAAAAAGTTTATCAGACGTTATAAAATCATTGTTCTTAAGTGATTGTAATGCCTCTGATAATGTTTTTCTATAATCAATTGTGCTCACAACTTACCGGAATTATTAAAAACATAATGAATAATCGGTTTTAAAAAAAATATTTTGAATGAAACAAATAAACTATATTCACGTCTTAAAATAAAAAATTAGCATGGATAAAGAAATGAAACAATTTTTAATTTTTTCTTCGTTAATAATATTTTTTATTATTTCTTGCGATGTAGTTGGAATTAAAGGCTCGGGCAATGTAAGAAATGTTCAAAGAGAAACGGAATATTTTAATCAGATTAACGTTAGCGGCAGTTTTGAAGTTGAAGTTGTTCAAGATGATTCGAATACTTTGGTTATTGAAGCTGAAGATAATCTTATTCCTTACATTGTTACGAAAGTACGTAATAACACTTTGTTTATAGACACAAATGAAAGAATTTCACCTCAAGAAGAATTAAAAGTATTTATAACTGTAAGCGATTTAAAAAAGGTAGATATTTCGGGTGCTTGTAAAGTCAGCTTAAAAACTATTGAAAGAGAAAAGCTTGATATTGAATTAAGCGGGGCAAGTAATATTAGTGTATCAGGAAAAACAGACGAGTTCAATTTGTTTGTATCGGGTGCTTCAAAAATTGACGCTGTGAATTTTTATGCAAAAAATGTTAATGCCAAAATAAGCGGAGCAAGCCGGGCAGATTTAAATGCAAGCAGTAATTTAAATGCTGATATTTCAGGCGCATCAACAATTAATTATTACGGAGATCCTGCAAATATAAAGTATAATTGTTCTGGTGCATCTTCTTTAAACAGGCGTTAATATAAGAAAGTATTTATTGGAGCGAAATTTATAGACAAAATAAATTTGTATTATTACTTTTGTTTCTAAATTTTAACAATTATGGAGAAATATATGAGAAAGCCTGTTGTTGGCATTATTATGGGCAGTGACAGTGATTTAAATACAATGCAAAAATCGATAGATGTATTTAAGGAATTTTCTGTTCCGTTTGAAGTAAAAATCCTTTCGGCGCACCGTACACCCGAACAGCACGCGGAATATGCAAAAACCGCAGAAAACCGCGGATTAAAAGTTATAATTGCAGCCGCCGGAGGAGCAGCTCATTTACCGGGAGTTACAGCCGGACAAACAACTTTACCCGTAATCGGTGTTCCGATAAATTCAAATTCACTGAACGGAATGGATTCACTCTTATCAATTGTTCAAATGCCTCCCGGTGTTCCTGTGGCAACTGTATCAATTGACGGAGCAAAAAATGCCGCTTTGCTTGCAGTTCAGATTTTAGCTTTATCTGATAAAGATATAAATGAAAAGCTGAAAACTTATAAAGTTAAAATGGCTGAAGAGTCTATGGAAAAAAATGAAAAAGTGAAATATTAATTAATTGGCTTAGATAAAATATTATCTAAGCCATTAATATACAGCATTATTTTGATGATATTTCTGTTAATTTAAATTCTTCTGGATAATATGTGCTTTCACCATGTTGGCTAATATCAAGTCCAATTATTTCTTGATTTTCAGTTACTCTAATCGGAATTATCATATCGGTAATTTTAAATAGCAAATAAGAACCTGTAAATGCAAATACGGTAACAATTAATAATGCAAGTAGATGATTTAAAAATGTTGTTGTATCACCGTAAACTAATCCAACATTTGCTGCAAATATTCCTGTAACTACCATACCAAACATACCGCCAATACCATGACAAGGAAAAACATCAAGAGTATCGTCTACTTGAGTTTTTGCTTTTAAATGAACCATATAATTGCTTAAGGCACTTGCAGCAATTCCTATAAAAATACTCTGTCCTACTGTTACAAATCCAGCGGCAGGAGTTATTGCAACAAGACCTACAACAGATCCGATACATGCTCCAAGTGCCGATACTTTTAATCCTTTTATTGAATCAATAAAAATCCAAGTAAGCATTGCTGCGGCTGAAGCTGTATTTGTAGTTAAAAATGCTTGAACAGCTGTTTCATTTGCAGCCAAAGCAGAACCTCCATTAAAACCAAACCATCCAAACCATAACATTCCAGTTCCAAGTATAACAAAAGGAATGTTAGCAGGCTTATGCATAATTTTTTTCGAATGATCGCGTCTTTGCCCTAAAACCATTGCTCCTGCTAATGCTGCTAAACCCGCCGACATATGAACAACAGTACCTCCGGCAAAATCTAAAACACCCATTTTCCTTAAAAAACCATCTGGATGCCAAGTCCAATGAGCAAGAGGTGAATAAATTACTATAGCAAAAAGACAAATAAATAATAAGTAACCAGAAAATCTTATCCTTTCAGCAAAAGAACCTGTAATTAAAGCAGGTGTTATTATAGCAAATTTCAGCTGAAATAATGCAAATAATGCTAATGGAATTGTTGGAGATAAAATTGGATCGGTATTTAATCCAACATTTTTAAACATAAAATATGTAAAAGGATTTCCGATGAATCCGCCAATACTATCTCCAAAGGCAAGACTAAAACCGATAAATACCCAAAGAATACTTATTACTCCAAGTGAAATGAAACTTTGCAACATTGTAGAAATAACATTTTTCATCCTAACCATTCCGCCATAAAAGAATGAAAGACCTGGAGTCATTAAAAGAACTAAACCAGAAGCAGTTATCATCCAAGCAACATCACCAGGTACACTTGGTAATGATTCGGTTTTTGATGCTTCGGATATTGGGTTATTAAATAATCCTAAAATACCAATAGCCACGAGTATTCCAAACGGGAATAGCCATTTCAACTTCATTTGCTCTCCTTTATATAATTGTGTTAATAATTGATATCGCCTAATATATATAATATAAAACAGGTGTATCTACTAAGAAACTAATGCTATAACGACGCGTAAGATAATTTATAGAAAGTTTAAAGTCAAATTATAAATACTTTTAAAATGATTGTTAATAATACTTTTAATTATTGACTTATCTTAAGTATATTCCGAGTTATAATCTTACTTTTTATTAATAAATTTGCAATTTCAAATGATATCTGTTCTCGAGTCAGTCAACTTATCCTCAAAATATTTAACTGAAAAAGGAATCGATTCTGCCCGTATGAACGCAGAACTTCTTTTGGCCGAAATATTAGGCTGTAAAAGACTTGAATTATATCTTAAATTTGATAAACCCTTAAGCGAAGAAGAAATTGTAAAATATAGAAATTATTTAAGCAGAAGAGCACAAGGAGAGCCTCTTCAATACATTCTGGGCAAAGTTGAATTTTTTGGAATAAATTTCGTTGTAAACGGAAATGTTTTAATACCGCGCCAAGAAACAGAAATTCTTGTTGAAACAATTACCGAAAAGTACAAAGCCAGTTCAAACTTAAATGTCCTTGATATTGGGACGGGAAGCGGAATAATTTCTATCTGCCTTGCAAAGCATTTGCAAAATTCTAAGGTTTATGCTACAGACATTTCGGAAACTGCTCTTAAAACAGCAAAATTAAATGCTGATGAAAATTTTGTTAGTAATATTACGTTTTTAAAAAATGATATACTGAATCAAGATTTTGATATAATAACTAAATTTGATATTATTGTTTCTAACCCGCCATATGTTTCTTCGGGTGAATATTTAATGTTGCAAAAAGAGATTGTAAATTACGAACCCAAAGAGGCTGTGACAGATAATTCAGATGGATATACATTTTATAAAAGGATATCCAGCATTGCCGGTAAAATGTTAAATCCAGGCGGCGAACTTTTTTTTGAAACAGGGCAGGGACAAGCTGAAAATGTTAAAAATATAATGATCCAAAATAATTTTGCAAATACATATTTAATTAAGGATTATCTTGGAATTGAAAGGGTAGCGGCAGGTCAAAAAATATGAGAGCGTTGGTTCAAAGAGTTTCGGAAGGGTGGGTTAAAATTGAAAGTGAAAGCTATTTCAGAGAAATAGGAAAAGGGATTGTAATTTTATTAGGCATTCATAATTCGGATACAGAAAAAGAAGTTGATTTTGTTGCAGATAAATGCTCAAATCTGAGGATTTTTGAAGACAACCAAAATAAAATGAATCTTTCTGTGAAAGATATTGACGGAGAAGTTTTAGTAATTTCTCAATTTACGCTGTACGGAGATGCACGGAAAGGAAACAGACCAAGTTTTACTGAGGCAGCACTGCCTGAATATGCAAATAAATTATACGAATTATTTTTATCGAAGATGAAGAATAATCTTAGTGATAATAAAGTTCAATCTGGTTTGTTTGGTGAAATGATGCAGGTAAAAATTATGAATGAAGGTCCAGTTACAATTCTTATAGAATCAAAGTAAATATTTTGTTAATATAATCACAAATACATAGATTTTGAATATGACAGATAATTCTGTATTGATGATTTTTATTGACGGAGTAGGAATCGGAGAAAACGACCCTGCAAAGAATCCTTTTTTTAATAACAATTTTAAAATATTTTCAAATTTATTTTCCAATGTCCCTCATTCAAATAATCTTTACGAAAAATCAGGTAATTCAATTTATTTTCCTGTAGATGCCTGTATGGGCGTTGAAGGAATTCCTCAAAGCGGTACTGGTCAGACTTCAATTTTCTGCGGAATTAATGCAGCAAAAATATTAGGGAAACATTTCGGACCTTTTCCTCACACAACATTATATCCATTAATTAAAGAGAGAAATATTTTTAAGGAATTAACCGTAAAAGGATTAAAATCGAAGTTTGTGAATGCTTATCCTAAAATGTTTTTCGATTATCTGAAAGCAGGTAAACAAAGATTAAGCTTTACAACTTTAACAAGCGTATTTAATGGAACACCTTTATGTAATTTAAATGATTTAAGAAATGGCAGAGCACTAAGCGCTGAAATAGATAATTACAGATGGAGAAACAAATTAAACTATAATCTGCCGGTAATAAAACCGAAAACGGCTGCAAAAAGATTAATTAAAATTGCTTCGGAAAACAACTTTACACTATTCGAATATTATCTTACCGATCATTTCGGGCATCTGCGTCATCAGGATTATATGGAATATGCAATAAATGTTCTCGATTTGTTTTTGTTGGAAATACTAAATAATCTTCCCCGGGAAATGACGTTTATTTTATGTTCCGATCATGGTAATTTTGAAGACTTGTCCAATAAATCACACACTTTAAATCCTTCGCTTTGTATTGTCTCTGGTAAACATTCGCAAAAGCTGGCAGAAAGTATTAAAAGTCTTGAACATATAAAGTCTTCTGTTTTGGAGATTCTGAAATGAAATGTTGTCCTGCCATAAAATTCACTTTGATTTTTTCAGCGGGAATTCTCGCATCGAACATTTTCAGTTTTAGTATCGGTGGAATTCTCATTTTCTGTGGTATAGTTTTTTCAGCAATACTCATTCTTCTATTCTATAAAAAGTTTTTAAATCTCAAGCAGTTTTTAATTGTAACTTTAATTTTTTCTGTCGGATTTCTTAACTCGGAAATTGCTGAATTAAAAACAGAGCAAATATCTTTACCATTCAAAGATATGCGCGAGGTAAAAGTCTGGAGCAGTGTTGAAGAGATTCAGTTGTACAATCAGGATGCAATATTTCTAAGGGTAAAAACAGATTCTATTGAAAGCCGGGATCAAAAAATAGTTAAAGAGTTTTCTGTTGCATTAAAAATAAAATCGGAAACAAATAATCTTGATTTGTTATACGATGAAATTAATTGCGGCGACCGGCTGATTTTTATCGGGAATCTTTATCAACCTGCTGGAATAAAGAACCCGGGAGAATTTGATTATAAAACATATTTAAATAGGAAACAGATTTCTGCTACTGGATACGCTGATATTGAACAGATTCAACTAATCAAACAAAATAGGGAAATTGTAAAAAACTTTTTCCTGCAAATCCGGAAAAACATTGATAAACGAATTAAAGAACTTCATAATTACGAAACTGCAGGATTTTTACGCGGTGTTTTATTAGCCGATAGATCAGAAATTTCTGATGAAACTAAAGAGCTTTTTATTAATTCAGGAATTGTGCATCTGCTAGCAGTTTCAGGTTTGCACGTTGGATTTATAATTATAATTATGCATTTACTTTTTGCCCGCTTAAATATTCATTTGCGTTATTTTTCGCTTACTGCTGGAATTTTATTGTTTCTTGCGATAACAGGAATGCCGGTATCGGCTGTACGAGCTTCAATTATGGCAATTCTAATTTTAGCTGCATCTTATGCAGATAGGAATTATAATCCTTTTAATTCATTATTTCTGGCTGTCCTTTTAATTCTTGCTTTCGATCCGTATCAGTTATATAATGCCGGATTTCAATTATCGGTAAGTGCAGTATTTTCTATTATTTATTTTCAACCACTCTTTAGTGAATATTTAAATAAAAAGAAACTTAAAAGCAGAATTTTGAAAAATTTCTTGCTGTTTGCGTCTATTTCAATATTTGCTCAATTAGGAACTTTGCCGTTTACAGTTGCATATTTCCATAAAATATCCGTCACATCAATCTTTGCAAACATTTTTGCAATCCCTTTAGCTGGAATTATTATTGGAAATGCTTTTATTTCAATATTGATTTCGATACTGAGCTTTGAAAGCGCTGTTATATTATCTTCTGTTACAAACTTTTTAACATCAATTCTTTTTTCCTTAGGAAAAATATTCGGCAATCCCAGTTTCTCTTATCTCAACTCAACAGGGCTCACTATTTTTAATGGGGCAGTTTATCTTCTTGTAATATTTTTAGGTCTGACATTTTTATTAAAACCGAACAAAATAAAATTGAAAATACTGATTGCAATCCTAATAACGTTAAATCTTTCTTTTACTTTTTTTATAAGCCGGACTGCAATATTCAAAAAAAACAAACTATCAATTTTAATGATAGATGTAGGGCAGGGGGATTC
Source organism: Ignavibacteria bacterium (assembly GCA_012719345.1). Taxonomy (GTDB): domain Bacteria; phylum Bacteroidota; class Ignavibacteria; order Ignavibacteriales; family Melioribacteraceae; genus JAAYAN01. The sequence goes on from JAAYAN010000009.1 coordinate 20,785, forward strand.
TTTTTTAATAAGCTTTCCAAATGGTAAAAAAGCTTTAATAGATGCAGGGAATGCAACCCCCGAATTTGATTGCGGAAAAAGAACTTTGCTTCCACTGCTTGAATACCTAAATATAAAAAAAATAGATTTTGTCTTTATTTCGCACATTGATGCAGACCATTATAAAGGGATTTATTCTCTAATAGAAAAAGGAATATGCGAAAAAATATACTTCCCGGTACCAGATACATCATCGCAAAAAGAAATTGATTTTAGAAATTACCTGATAAGCAAAAAGCAAAACTACTCGCACTATAAATGTGAAACTATGGAAATAGGAAATGCAAAAATTTATTTCCTGATATCTTCAAAGATTAGTAATTTTGACAGTAACAACCGCAGCGGTATTGTAAAAATTTGTTACGGCAACTCATCGGCTATATTTACCGGAGATGCTGAGTTTGAAATTGAAAGTAAGCTGATTACAAAATTTAAGACTTTTTTAGATTCTGATATATTAAAGATTGGTCATCACGGAAGTAAAAAAGGAACTGGGCTCCCTTTCTTAAAGTGGGTTTCTCCAAAATATTCTTTAATATCATCCGGAAAATTTAACAGCTACGGTCATCCTTCAGATGAAGTGATCGGGAATCTTAAACTTGCGAATTCAAAAATTTTAAGAACTGATATAGAAGGAGCCGTGCTTCTTGAATCTGACGGCACAAAATTTAAAATTATCAATTGGAAAAAGGAGCTAGATATAAATTGAAAATTATTGAAAATGTTTCTTTGAAAAATCTGAACACATTCAAAATAGATGTGAAAGCAAAATTCTTTTGTGAAGTTACAAATAAAGAAGATATTCTGGAATTATCGGATGAAGGTTTTTTTAAGAAGAAATGGATAATATTAGGAGGCGGAAGCAACGTCCTTTTTTTAGATGATTTCGATGGAATTGTAATAAAAAACAGAATATCGGGATTTGAAGAACTATTAAAAGACGAAGAAAAAGTAATCATTAAAGCCAATTCTGGAGAGTTGTGGGATGTTTTTGTTGATTATTGCGTAACAAACTCATTTTACGGAGCAGAAAATTTAAGTCTTATTCCAGGTACAGTGGGCGCTTCACCAATTCAAAATATTGGAGCATACGGAACCGAAGTATCCGAAATAATATTTTCGGTTGAATATTTTGATATTAAAAGCAAATCATTTAGAACAATTGAAAAAAGCTTATGTGAATTTGGTTACCGCGAAAGTATTTTTAAAAATGATTTGAAGAATAAAACTATAATCACTTCAGTAAATTTTAAGTTATCAGTTAAACCTAATTACAAACTCATTTATAAACCTCTTTCCGATATTTTTGCAGACAAAGAAAAAAGATCATTATCGGAAATACGAAACAAAATAATTGAAATAAGGACAAGCAAACTTCCGGATACAGATGTTTTTGGAAATGCCGGAAGTTTCTTTAAAAATCCCGAAATAACTCCCGATGAATTCGAAAGATTAAAAAGGGAATATCCAGATATAGTTTCTTTTAAAACTGAAAGCGGCAATGTTAAAATTTCAGCCGGCTGGCTTATTGAAAAAACAGGATTGAAAGGTTTTAAAAAAGGAAATGTTGGAACATATAATCAGCAAGCTTTAGTAATTCTTAATTTCGGTGGTGCAAAAGGAAATGAAATAATTCAATTCTCCGAATTTATTAGTGCAGAAGTTTTAAATATGTTTAAAATTAACTTGACCCCAGAAGTAAATATAATATATTAAAGGTGATAAATTGGAAAATCTCAAAATCGTAATTATAGGTTTGCTTTTAATTGAATTTTTGTTTGTGGTTCTTTCAACAACGCGCATTTCAATTAAAAAAGGGCAGAATAGTGTTTTATGGTTTGTTTTGTCAATTGTTTTTAATTTCTTTGCCCTTGCCGCTATATATTTATTTAAAGGAAACAGTGAGAAAGAAAAAACCGAATTCGACAAAACAATTATTGATATAACCCAGCCGTTTATCGATTTGTTACATACTTCTGCTGCACTGACGGGTGTTAATGTTTCGTATATTTTAGAAGGGATTACTTATTTCGGCGTTCTTGGTCTTTTAGCTATATTTTTTAATGATTTTATCGGATTAAACGATATTGATGCAGGACTAATGGTTGCAATTCAAACTGGCGGAATAACATTAAGTATGTTGTTTTTAGGTGCAACTGTCGATTGGATTGGCGTACGAAAAGCATTCTTATTTTCACTTGCTTTTATGCTTGTAGGAAGGATAATTTTAACAATTTCTCCTGATTTCGGAATAAAAGGATATGGAGAAATGCCTCATATATTTGCAATGCTGGGCATATTTGGAATAATTTTAGGATATGGAATTTACCAGCCTGCTGCTTATGCAGCGGTTAAACAATTTACTAATAAAAATACTGCGGGAATGGGTTATGCTATGCTATATGGCTTAATGAATCTTGGCGGGTTTCTGCCCGGGCTTATTTCTCCTCCTGTAAGAAATACATATGGAATACAAGGCGTATTTTGGGTTTATGTTGTGTTAACTGTTGCAGGAATTTTTACAGTCTATTTTATGATAACAAAAAAAGCCGTTAAAAAAGCATTGCAGGAAAATAATCTTGACGACGGAAATCCCGTAACAAAAGAAGATGATCTTTCGGATATGAAATTAAAAGAGAAAATTAAATATTATATTAAAAATTTCCCTCTTCGCGATACAAGATTTCTTTTTTTTATTTTTGTATTGATTCCTGTTCAAACACTTTTTGCTCATAACTGGCTTACAATTCCCCAATACACAAGCCGGGCATTCGAAGGTTTTGTAGAAGAGAATTTTGAATTTTTTGTTAATCTGAATCCCATATTTATATTTATTCTTACTCCTATTGTAACAGCGCTAACCCTTAAAAAGGATACTTACAATATGATGATAATCGGCACATTCGTTATGGCTGCCCCAACATTTATTTTAACTTTAGGACCCAATATTTATACACTTTTAATTTATATAGGCATTATGACAATAGGTGAAGCAATGTGGCAGCCGCGTTTTTTGCAATGGGTTGCAGAAATTGCCCCTAAAAATATGACCGGTATTTATATGGGAATTGGCCAGTTCCCATGGTTTCTTACAAAAATAATTACAGGTTTGTATTCCGGATGGTTTTTAACACAATATTGTCCATCTAATAAACTTCCTAGCGAAATGAACACAGAATTTATGTGGCTGATATATGGAATTATTGCAATATCTTCACCAATTGGATTGCTGTTGGCTAAAGGATGGATGCAAAAAGGATTTAAAATTAAACACGGTGAATAATTTTTAATGCTTGTGATATTAAGTCGATAATATTTTATAAAATTCAGATATATTTGTCATAATAAAAAATAGAATTATAGGAAATTAAATACTCTGAATTTTTTCCGATAATTGGAAAGAGATATTCCCAAAAAATGAGTTTATGGATACTATACCGGTAATAAGCAGCAGTTTTACACAATTAGAAGAAATAAAATATTTAATAAATAAAGGACTTTCCGAAGAACAGCATTTAATACTTCTTTCTGGAATAACTGAGACCGTTCAATATCTTTCCGTTCAAAGACACAAACTGATTTTTCTTAATTTTGATGACGAAAACTTTGATGCTTTCGATTTGCTTGAAATAATTATAAGCGATCCTTGGTTAATGCAGATAGGTATCATAGGAATAAGCAGCAATATAAAAGCGGCAAATCAGCTTGATAAACTTCGCGGAGCTAACATTCTTGTAATGCTTACCACAAATGAACTTAACGCTCATCTGCCGCGAATAATGAAAATACTAAGAGAAAACGAGCAGATGCTTATCCATAAGGATGTTAATACATCTTTAATGAGCAATATTTCGAAGTCTGTATATTTAAATAACGATCCTGTTGAAGCAATATGTTTAGCAAACCTCATTTGTAACTTCCTATATAATACAAATAAAATTGATGTTGTTAAGAGAGGATATTTGAATGTGTCTTTATATGAATTACTGATGAATGCTATTGAACATGGTAACTGCGGAATTACATATGAAGAAAAAACTGCCTGGCTTGAAAGTGATAATTACATCGGGGATTTAATTGATGATAAATGCAAATATCCATGGATAAGCAGACGAAAAGTATTTTTTAGTTATGAAATAACTCCTGTTAAATCAAGTTTTTATATTGAAGATGAAGGCGAAGGTTTTGACTGGCGGAAACAAATAGAGAATAACCTTACAGGCGATCCTCTTGAACTGCACGGACGCGGAATAATGATGGCAACGCATTTTACTGTTAATATGACTTATAATGATAAGGGAAATGCCGTATCTTTTACCATCGAACACCAAAAAGAAGAAGGAAATTTGATAACAGAAATATATGAAAATTTCATAAAACTTGATTCAAATAAAAATCTTGCTGAACTTAAAGAAAACAATCAGTTGTTTTTAGAAAAAATAGCAGAAGGACTTTATTATAAAATAAAGTCCGATAAAGTAAAAATATTATATACTCACGATAAAATATTCAGAAGCGAAATATCATTCCTTATGAACAATCTGGAAGATAATTCTCTTGATGCTTCAACTAACGAAGAAGTCCTTATTCTTAATCTGGATGATTTCACAAGTGCTTTGCTAAAAAAACCTTCTTATGCACTTTACATATCAAGACTTCTGGCAAAAAAGCTCGTTTCCGATTAATCTTCAAGAATAACAGCAGTTCCGCTAGCCGAAACCATCAGCATACTTCCACCCTGACCGAGAGTTTCGTAATCGAGATCTACTGAAATAACTGCATTTCCACCGAGAGCAGTTGCCTGGTCGCACATTTCACGGATAGCAATGTTTTTAGCTTCGCGTAGTTCTTTTTCGTATGCTTCGCTTCTTCCGCCTACAATATCTCTTATTCCGGCAAAAAAATCTTTAAATATATTTGCTCCAAGAATTGCTTCTCCGGAAACAAGTCCTAAATATTTCAGTACTTTTTTTCCTTCAATATTGGGTGTTGTTGTAACAATCATATTATGTCCTTTTATTAAATTGTGTTTATAAGAAATTCTATTCCGAATAATATAAATTTTATTTTATATATTTAATAAAATCATGGCTATGATTATAAAAATAGTTAAATTTAGTACTTGAAAAAAATGTTTAACATTCTTAAATACATCTTATATGCGACCAACATACGCCGAAATTAATCTTTCAAACCTGAAATCAAATTTGCTTCAAATACGAAATATAGCAAAAGGGAAAAAAATACTTGCAGTTGTAAAAGCCGATGCTTACGGGCATGGTATGTCCGAATGCGTAGCAGCCTTAAATTCACTAGGAAATCAAAAACCCGATTATTATGGTGTATCTTCTATTGACGAAGCTATGATTTTGCGGCAGATTTGTAAAATTGAGACTCCTATACTCGATTTTTCTATGCTGAACTTCAGCACAGTTAATCATTATGTTGAATATAAAGTTATTCCCACAGTCTCTGTTGACGATGACATCAGGATTCTGCAGAGTCTCGGTGGAAAAGAAATAAAGGTTCATGCAAATATCGATACAGGCATGGGAAGA
>JAAYAN010000039.1 GCA_012719345.1 Ignavibacteria bacterium
CATTGGTAAACGGATTTAAAAATGCCGGCAGATACGAAGTAAAATTCGACGCTTCGAATCTCGCTTCAGGCGTGTATGTTTACCGGTTAAGCGCAGGCGATTTTAATGCTTCAAAAAAACTAATGCTTCTAAAATAATTTTGCCTGTCCCGATTTATCGGGAAATTTTTAATGTTTAATTTTGAATTATTGTTTGCCCCGATTGCTTCGGGGCTTTTTTTTATTTATTCTTAAAGTTTTAAAATTGCAGATTTGCATAAAAATAGCAATAGCTTCTCATATTTCCAGTCATTAAAATATTCAGCAATTGCATATCTATACGCTCACAATGCTATATATATATATATATATATATGCATTTTATTAAAAATAATTTGGTGTTTTACAAATATATTCCTATATTAACCCACTCCATTTTTATAAACATATAATAACATAATAAACTACCGCGGCGGGCAGTTCTTTTGGTGCGGGCAATTAAAAGATAAAAGAGGTTTTAATATGAGGGTATTACTGTTGCTATTATTACTGTTGCTGTTACTCACAACTTGCAAAAAAAGTCCAACTGAACCTATTATTCCACCCGTTGATAGCCTAAATACTAAAGAATATATTTGGAGTGAGGATACTTTATTCAACCCGGACGGATTCGGTATGTTCCCTACAGGGATTTCAGGCAGTTCACCCCAAAATGTTTGGATAAGTTGTCTTAATGACGTTTGGCAAGGAGAAATTTATCATTTTAATGGCACAACTTATACAAGGAAATCTCCAACCCCGCAATTTAATTTTGATTTAACCGATATAAAATGTTTTGATGAAAACACAGTATATGCAGTTGGTTATAAATATTGGTATGATCCGGAAATGAGAATAAGCGGTGTTATATTTAAGTACAATGGAGTTGGATGGGATATTGTTGTTGAAGATAATAAGATTAGTACTTCACTTTCATTTATTTATGGATGCAATAAAAATGATATTTGGGTAACCGGATGGGGTGGCGTTCTTTGGCACTTTAATGGAGCTAATTGGGCAAAGACAATTTTCAAACCTGAAAGAAAACACGGTCCTGTGATAAGTTTTGAAGATGGTACTGCGTTTATAACAAGCGAATACGATGAAAATATTGAAGACTACACAACTAAATATTACTTTACTAAATACCAAAACGGGATTTGGAAAGATATTGATTCTGCAATTACCCCGATTAGCGAAAGAGGAGAAGTACAGTATAATAAATTCGGAGAATTGTCAATGTGGGGAACTTCTCCTGACAATTTATATAATTCAGGCGGTTCTGTATTTCACTTCGATGGTAACAATTGGAAATATATTTTCCCTGCAAATTATGTGCAGGATATAAAAGGAACAGACTGGAATGATGTATACGCTGTAGGTTTTCACGGTGATATTTCGAGATTTAATGGGAAACAATGGTATGAAATTAACGAGTATTCAAAAACTATTGTCGATTTCTTGGGAGTAATGCCATTTAAAGAAGAAGTTTTTATAGCTGCTGCTTATCAAGGTAATACATATATAGTAAGAGGGAAAGTAAAATAAAAATTGTAACTTAAAAAAATCCGTTCCGGAGTAGCAGCTCCGGAACGGTAACCGCACATTAAATCATTTTCTTGACAGAACTCTGTAGAAATACAACTACAGGATGTTTTTTTGTGCGGTTTAAATATACAATAAACTAACTTATTATTTAAACCAAAAGGAGAGTAGTATGAAACAAAAAGTAATGCTTTTGTTATTATTAGTAATAGCGGGTTTTACTAATTATCTAGAAGGACATGGTTTTGGAGCGCACGCTAAACATTTTGATGTAATAAAAAGTATGAATCTTCCAGGCTCGTACATTACTTTAATTGAAGATGCAAGATACAAACCTTATTTTATTTATGGGTCAATATTTCCGGATATC
>JAAYAN010000040.1 GCA_012719345.1 Ignavibacteria bacterium
GCTTAAAAAAGACCATTTCCCGGAAAAATACTTATCCATTGCATTTACAAATTTGCCTTCGGAATTTTTACGCAAAAATGAAAGCAGCGGCAAAGCAAGTATGGAGTACAATAAAAGATAAAGCACAAACCACATGTGGTGCCAGCTTAAACTTCCTCCATCCGGATATGGAATAAATGCAAAAACAGTTTTATAAAAATCCCAATATGATGTAAAATTGGCAATTCTTTCAAAATAAATCTGCGGCGGTACAATAACCAGCATAGAAAAAATAAGCGGGATTAAAAGTCGTCTATTCCTTTCGCGGAATATTTGACCGATGCTTCTTTTCCCAGCAGCAAAGTATGTTCCTGCCCCTGAAATTAGAAGCAGCAAAGGCATCCGCCACTGATGAGCGAACATAATAAAATAATCAAATACCCGTGATGTGGGATTGTTTTTGAGGTGAAATCCAAAACTGCAATAAATCATCGCTACATGAAAAACCAGTACAAGCAAAATTGCCATTACTCTCAGCCAATCAAGGTCATACCTTCTTTCCGAATTTGAACTCATATTTTTCTCCGTTTTTTGTTTGCCTCAAAACTATGGCAAGATAAACAAAAAGACGATTTAACTTATAGGAAAGTTGTACTGACTTATAAGATAAAACAAAGTAATCAATTCTTTTTTTGATTTTGCGTTTTAAACTCCGATGGGGTTGAACCGGTAAATTTTTTAAATGCTGAATTAAATGCAGATTTTGAATTATAGCCGACAGTATAACCAATAGATTCAATAGTTTCGTTTAAATCACCCGTAAGCAGCATTTTTTTCGCTTCTTCAATTCTGTAATAAGCAATCAAATCGAAAAAAGTTTTTCCGGCTTTTTCGTTTATTACCTGCGAAGCATAGTTGGAAGATGTTTTAATCTTATCCGATAATTCGGGAAGCGATGCGTTTGGATTCAAAAAATATTTCTCGTTTTCAAATTGGAATACTATCCGTTTAAGTATTTCATCCTTTTCATCTTCGCTTAAAGTTGATTTTGAATACTTCACTTCAGGTGATTTTTTATGAAAATATGCAGACTGGTTTAAAATCCTGACAGTAAAGTAATAAAGTAGAATTGCAGAAAACGTAACAATAATATAATCACCGAAATCGCGGTCGAATGAAATGAAAATAATAATTGTAACTGCATTAATTCCGGAAAAAATAAGCGCATCCGAAATAATACTTTTCTTTTCTTCCGGCTGCAATGTATTATTTTTGAGTGATTTAAATGTTTCTGCAATTATCAAACCCGAGTAAACTACTAAGGATGTAAAAATAAAAGGCTTAATCATTCTCCGGAGTGAAAATAAATCGTAATCCCACTTTCCCGGTTCTGGAATAAAAGGTAAATCCGGATGATACGCTGAAATGTATCCGTTGTATTTTACAGCTTTTTCTTGAATAAGAAACGGGATTGAATGAATAAAATAAAGCATTGGCGGCAGAAAGTGAAGATAGTATTTTTTTGGATTGCGGTTGTTTATTTTTGTATAAAAGTAAAGATAAAAAGCCGGACCTATCACTAGTGCAAACGGTTCGGTTGAATCGTTGAGAAAAATAACATTAAACATATAGTTAGTATAACACAGCAGAACATCAAGCATTACAACCGAAAGTGAAATTAGAAAAATACCCGAATAAATATTATGCAGATATTTTCTGTTTTTTTTATTCAGGAAAAAAGCAGATAAAAACAATCCCTGAATTGCCCCGAGAAAAATAATCAGCGCAAAAAAATCAATTCTGTAAGGTACCGGCGATTCCATCAAAATCCTGAATTGTATAAATGCGAAGTTAAAAATATATTTTTTTTCATTCTTGCCAAAATGAAAAAGAAAATAAAAAGTGTTGTGAAAATATATACAGAAGATTGAATTTTAAACTATAATAATTATCCGGAATGCCGGATTGTTTCATCGAATAAGAAGTTTGCTGTATAATCTTGCAAAATGTGAAGTAGTATTACCGGATATATGGAACCGAATACGAGATAGAAGAGACCGTATAATATTCCGATAATTGCCGGTTTTACAGCTTCTACGCCTTGATATAAGTGCCCGATTCCGAAAATAATGCTGGAAATTATAAAAACCATAAAAATTGAAAGCGCGGGGAAAATAATTTCCAAAGCAAAAAACAGGTAGCCTCTGTAAAGAATTTCTTCTGTTATTCCCGCTGTTATTGCCACATAAGTCCAAACATTTTTCTCCTTTGCGGTAACCGGAAGAAATAACTTCAATTCCTCTGGCAATTTTGCTGCATTCTGTTTTCGCAGATTATCATCTCCCTTAAGCTTGAAAATTGAATAAATGTTGTAAATAAATGACAGGAAATAAACTGCAGCAACAGAATACGAAATCCAATTTCCAAAAGAATATTGATCGAATTTTATCATCCTAAAACCGATATTCTGGAAGTTGAAATCTGAAAACGGTATTGTAAATAATATTAAAATTACAGGAGCCAATTCCCAAATTATTATTGACTTATAAAGTCCTATTTTACTGGTTTCGCTGATTCCTTTATTTTCTATACGATTTTTAATTGAGCCAAGACCTTTAAGCGGATTAATAATCAATATTTGAATAAAAACTGCTATAAAAACTAAGGTAAAAACATTCAGATCGAAAATCATATCCAGAATTTCCAGCGCAAGTTGAAAATCTCTTTAATTATCTTCATCGTTAGCCAGTCCACGCTCTTCATTCTACCTGTTGAAGTTCCTGCATTTGTCATAATCAAAACAGCTAAATCCGAATCACGAAAAAAAAATGCCCTGCAAAAAAATGTACCTGCCGAACCGTCCATACCCGAAAAATTTTTGCCGAGTATTTTTCCATTTGCTAACCCTATTGAAAATATTTTATTACCGAAATGAAGGAACTCAAAAGAATCCTTTTTGAGGAAATTCGATTCTCCTTTAAAACCCTTGAGATTTTCGATCAAATAATCCGCAAACATTAACGGCGTAAGTGATAAATCCCCGGCAGGTGAAATAAGAGCAGGCAAAACATATTTACATTCCGGGTCAAATGTTTCAAGATCTTTCCCGTTTAACATATGTCCCCATGGCTGCTTCTCATTATATTTATTGGGAAATCCGAAGATAGTTTCTATTTTCATATCGCCATTTATATATTTCTCAACTAATTGTTTGTACGATAATCCCGTTGCTTTTTCAATCATCAAATCTGCCATTGAGTAGCTTGCATTTGAATACGCAAACCCGAACCCGTTTTTACCAAATTTGGCAGCAGGTTCCAAGTTTAAAAGATATTTTGCAAATTTATAAAAATTGTTATCATCTCCTTCGGGAAGTTGAGGAAGTGTTTCTTTTTCCAGATTGGTGAAAGGTTTTATTCCGGCTTTGCATAAGAACAAATCTTTAAGTGTAATTTTGTGGTAAATGGATTTCGTATTTTTTTTTAATTCTGGAAAAAGATCAAAAAACCCTGTTTCCCATTTTATAAGTTTTTGTTCAATTACTTTTACTGCAATAATTCCCAAAAAAGATTTTGAACACGAACCTATATGAAAGTAATCATTCAGAGAAACTTCTTCATTGCTGCCGGCATATTTTACACCCTGCACATCAGCCATTAAAACCCCGCTGGAATTTACAATACAAACAGCAATTGCAGGAAGATTGAATTTTTTGCGAGTCAGTTCGATTAGCTGAGAAATTTTAAAATTATCTATCATTAAAATCATTTGAATTTTTAAGGTGATGCAAAAATAATTCAAACTTAGTTGCCTTCAATTACCATTTGGTAATTATCGAAATTATTTTCTTCTTATTCTGCTTAAACTTTGAGGAGTAATTCCTAAAAACGATGCAATATATTTTTGCGGAATTCTTTTAATTAAATTGGGATGATTAGCCGTCAATAAATTATATATTTCGGCAGCTGACTTGGTAATTGACTGCATAAATTGAAGGTTCTTATCAATATATAAAGCCGAAGTAGCATATCGCCAGAATTTATCTTCTAGTTCTGATGAACAAATTATGTCTGTTAATTTTTGATATGATATTTTAAATAATTGCGATTTTTCGAATGTCAACACTTCGTAAGGAGTAGGCAGTCTGGTTATAAAAGAAAAATAATCGCAGCAAAAATCGCCTTCCAGAATAAGGTCTGTACAAACAAAATTATTCTTGTTCCAAAGAAGTATTCCAGCGCTGCCTTTAACTATAAAGTACAAATAATTCTCGGTTTTATCTCTGCTTTTAAGAATTTCCTCTTTTCCTACAGAAAGTATTTCTCCTTTGCATTCAATTTCCTCCCAAAAAGAAATCGGGAAATTGTAATATTTATCGAATGAGTTTTTAATTAACCCGGCTATCATTAAATCCTAAAGCTTATTTTCGTCTTTAAATATTCAAATAATTTTTAAGTAAATAATAAAAAAGTAGTCAAATAAATATACTATCTAAAATTATTCATATTGCAAGTTATTTCCTTACTTTTAAGGAAGAAATTTAACTGGTTAATGAAAATCAATAATTTTTCAAAAAAATGGAGAAATATATGATGCGCTGTTTTTTAATTATTTCAATTTTGTTTTGTGTTTACGAAACCAATCAAGCACAAAAGGTTTACGAAACTCGCGATGAAATTCCCGTTGAGTACAAGTGGAAACTGGATGATATTTACACGGATTGGGATTCCTGGGAAAAGGATTTATTGAAGATGAATGAATTAATGACTGAATTGATTTCGTACAAAGGAAAATTAAAGGAGTCGTCCGAAACATTGCTTAAAGTAATGAAATTAAATGACGAAATAGGAATTTTATCCTATAAAGTTTATCGATATCCCCAGCTTACACGCGATCTGGATACGCGCGATCAGCAGATTAACGCTAAACTGCAAAAAGTTCAGCGAGCATTTGCCGAATTCGGGATAGCTTCATCCTGGATTAATCCCGAGCTTCTGGAAATTCCCTGGGAAACAATGAAATTATGGCTTGATGGAAACAAAGATTTTAAGCCTTACCGCTTCGGGATTGAAAATCTTTACAGAATGCAAGAACACGTTTTATCCGCTGATAAAGAAGAACTGCTTTCTCTTTTCGGAATGGTCAACAATTCTCCATCCGATATTTATTCTAATCTAACCACCGCAGATGTTGATTTTCCTAAAATAGCTTTATCAAACGGCGAAGAAGCAATTGCCTCTTACGGTAATTACAGCCGCGTGCTGGCAACAAATAGAAATCAGGAAGACCGCAGGATAATTTTTGAAGGACATTACAATGTTTTTAAGAAAAATGAAAATACTTATGCTTCAATCTATTCAGCTGTATGCCAAAAAGACTGGGCAAATGCGCGTGCCAGAGGATTTAATTCATCACTGGAAGCAAATCTTGCAGATAATAATATTCCGGTTGCCGTTTACGAAAATCTTATAAACACAGTAAAACAGAATACTGCTCCGCTAAAAAAATATAATATGCTTCGGAAGAGAATACTTAAACTTGATAAATATTACAGCTACGACGGTTCGGTACCTTTAACCGATTTAGTAAAAACATATTCGTATTCCGATGCCAAAAAACTGGTTCTCGAATCTGTTAAACCTTTAGGCAGAGATTATTCAAAAAAAATGTCAAAGGCTCTTCAAAACGGCTGGATAGATGTATTTGAAAACACAGGCAAACGGGCGGGAGCTTATTCAGCTGGAGTTTACGGTGTTCATCCTTATATGCTGATGAATTATAATGAAACATTGGACAATGTTTTCACTTTGGGTCACGAACTTGGTCATACGCTTCATACTCTTCTTTCAAATGAAAACCAACCGTTTGCAACTTCTTCGTACACTATTTTTGTAGCCGAAGTAGCTTCAACTTTTAACGAAAGGCTTCTGCTCGATTATATGCTTAAAAAAACATCTAACACTAAGGAAAGAATAAATCTGCTTCAGCAGGCAATCCAAGGAATTACAGGAACATTTTATACTCAATCCCTTTTTGCTGATTTTGAATATCAGGTACATAAATTAGTTGAAAACGGCGAATCGGTTACAGCCGAACGTCTGAATAAAATAATTGAAGAGCTTAACGAAGCTTATTACGGAGATTCTGTAGAAAAAAACGAGCTGACAAATACAGTCTGGGCACGGATACCTCATCTTTACAGAACACCGTTCTATGTTTATCAATATGCAACTTGCTTTGCTTCATCAGCTCAAATATATCAAAACATTACAACAGGTAAGTCACGACAAAAAGAAGATGCAAAAGAAAAATACTTAAATCTGCTTAAATCAGGCGGTAACGATTACCCGATGGAACAGCTTAAAAAAGCAGGTGCAGATTTATCGAAACCCGAAACAATAAAAGCTGTAATCGATCAATTTTCGTTATTGGTTGATCAGCTTGAAAAAGAAATCGGGAAATTGAAATAATTTGGGAAAGGAGTTCCGTAACTTTGCGGAACTCTTATTTATTTAAAATACCTAACGATAACCTTATTAAATCCTCAATTGAAACCGAAGGGTTCGCACTTAAAATCTGATTCACAGCCTTTTCAGCCACTTTTACATTATATCCCAGACTCGATAAAGCGCTAAGCGAATCTGTTTTAACATTAGAAACTGCACCCTGAAAGCTTGTAACTGTATCCCCTGCAAGCGATTCTACTTTGTCGCGAAGTTCAACAATCATCCGCTCAGCCGTTTTTCTGCCTACTCCCGGTACAGCAGTAAGTCTTGCAAGATTGCCGGTTTTCAAAGATTCCTTTAATTCGCTTGTATTTATTCCGGATAAAATGTTTTGAGCCAGTTTTGCACCGATTCCGTTAACCCCTATCAGAAGTAAAAACATTTCTTTCTCTTCCGGAAGTATAAAACCGTAAAGATCCATTGCATCTTCGCGCACGCTGAGATAAGTAAAAACAGATACTTGCGCCCCTTCGTCCGGAAGTTTGTCGAAAGTATTCAGAGAAATATTTATGATGTAGCCAACTCCATTAACATCCAAAAGAATTTTTGTAGGTTTTTTATCAATTATCTTTCCATTCAGATATCCTATCATTCAATTATCCTCCCTGGATTAGCTAAAATAAAATCTTTCCAGCTGCTGCTTTTATGAGCAAGTGTTTTTAATTTGAATGCATGGCAAACCGCAATTGCCAAAGCATCGCTTTCATCCATATTTTTAAATTTTTTCTTAATTTTTAAAAGATGCAAAATCATATACTGAACTTGTTCTTTGGCTGCCGAACCTTTTCCGGTTATTGCTTTTTTTATTTCGCGGGGCGAATACTCTTTAGCTGGAATTCCCGAATGAACAGCGGCAAGTACTGCAACACCCCTTACATAACCCAGCTTCATAGCGGACTGAATATTCTTTCCGTAAAAGGCAGTCTCTATGGCAAATTCATCCGGCTTGTAAATTTTAATCAAGTCCGATAATTCTTTATAAATAACCGAAATTTTCTGACTCTGTTCGGGTATGTTTTTAAGATTAATTGTGCCCGATTTAATATAACTTACTTCATTTCTGCTGTATTCAATTATTCCAAACCCCATCGTCTGAGTTCCGGGATCTACACCGAAAATTATCATTCTTTCACTTTCAGTTTAATTAAATTAGTCGAATCTTTTAATCAGCCTTTTTTAACTTTCAGGTCTTTCAAACGAAGCTGAGGATACTGTCTGCCGTCTTTTGTAACCTTTTCAAGCGTAAAAACTATATCTACTAAATCTTTTTTATAATCAATTGCCGAGGCAAAATTACCAAGACTGAACCCTATTGAATCGAACATCTTATCGCACCCGTCCTGCTTGAGATATAAAATAAGATGACTGCCTCCTACAAGTCTTGGCGGATATAAAACTCTTACATCAGTAGCCATAAATACAGGGCGCATATTTCCGGGACCAAAGGGTGAAAATTCATCGAGTATCCTCATAAACTTCGGAGTTATTTCTCCGAATGAAATGTGACTGTCGATAATAGTTTCGGGAATAATATCTTTCTCTTTTATTGTTTCTTTCAAAATTCTATTAAATCGTAACCTGAATTCGTCAATTTTTTCAATCTCAATTGCCAAACCTGCTGCTGCTTCGTGTCCGCCGTACTGAATTAACAAATCCTCGCATTCCTGCAAAGCCTTATAAACATTAAATCCCGAAATACTCCGCGCACTGCCTTTAGCTACCCCGTCAATTGTTGATAACATAACAGCCGGTCTGTAAAATTTTTCCACCATCCGCGATGCTACTATACCAATTACTCCCGGATGCCAGTTATCATCGTGAAGAACAATTCCTATATCGTTTTTCAGATCTATTTCTTTTTCTGCTTTTTGCAAAGCGTGCGAAAATGTAGCTTCATCAATTTTTCTGCGTTCAACATTTTCGGCTTCCAAAACTGTGGCAAGTTTGATAGCCTCTTTTTCATCATCGGTCACAAAAAGCTGTACTGCTCTTATTGCTTCACCCATTCTTCCCACAGCATTAATTCGTGGTGCCAGCGAAAAAACAATCTGTCCGGCGGTAAGAAATCCTAAATCCATTCTTGCCGCAAGAATTAATGCCTTAATTCCCGGTCTGGGATTCGTATTAATCTGTTCAATTCCACGTCTTACAAGCACGCGGTTTTCACCTGTAAGCGATACAATATCAGCGGCGCCTGCAAGAGCTACAAGATCGAGATATTTAAGAGCGAGTTCTTTTTTCCCTACTTTATCTCCAACAGCGCGTGCTAATTTAAACGCAACGCCGGCGCCGGATAAATGCTTGAAGGGATAGGTGCAGCCCGGTTTAATAGGGTCTAATACTGCAACCGCTTTAGGAACATCGTCTTTAACTTTATGATGGTCGCAAATAATTGTTTCTATTCCAAGACTGCTTGCATAATCAACTTCTTCAACTGCAGTAATACCGCAATCTACTGTAATCATTAATTTGCATCCGCGTTCTTTTATAAAATCAATTCCCTGAAGCGAAAGTCCGTATCCATCAGTTAATCTGTTCGGAATATACATTTCCACATCAGCATTAAACTCTTTAAGAAAAAGATACATTAATGCTGTGGAACAAGTTCCGTCCACATCATAATCGCCGTAAATTACAATTTTTTCGTTATTGGTAATAGCAGCTATTACCCTGTTCGAAGCCTCATCCATTCCATCCATCAAATACGGATCATGAAGCATATCTAATGAAGGACGAAAAAATGCCTTTGCCTCGTAAAAATTTGTAACCCCGCGGTAAATTAAAAGATTTGCAAGTATATTTGAGATATTAAGACTGTCTGCAAGAGAAAGAATTTCTTTCTGCGGTGAACTTTCTTTTAAAATCCACTTTGTCTTTTGCATAATGCTTTTATTGGAAAAAGTAAAGCAGCCCAGATCTATAAGCCGAATTCTGTAATCCGCCTAAGGCGGATGGCAATTATTTATCTTGTTATGATATTGCTATCATAATCCAGCAGTTTACCCGAAAGAATAAAGGCGAACAACCTTCCCTTCCAAAAAAGAAGGATCTTTCTGCTTAACCTTGCTCCGGGTGGGGTTTGCCTTGGTCCCTTTTACAGGACTTCCTTAACGGAACCTCCGGCATTACTGACGGAGCGGTAGGCTTTTACCCTGCCTTTTCACCCTTACCCGCCTAAGGCGGGCGGTATCTTTTCTGCGGCACTTTCCGTAACCTTAGTTTTCACCTTGGTTCCCGGGCGTTACCCGGCACCCTGTTCTTCGGAGTTCGGACTTTCCTCTGCAAGGAAATTTGTATTTCCTGCAGCAATTGCCCAATCAGAACTACTGTTACTTTTTCCAATACCTTGTTTTATTTATTTTTCTAATTGCCACAAATATATAAAATTTGAGTGGATAAATCATAATTAAAAATTGAGCCTGCTGTTCCAGTCAGATTAAGAACTTAATTTCCCATCAGATTGCTGATAAATTTCATGTTTTTTGAATCGGATTGTGCAAGTATTATTTTTAAAATTCCTGCAAGCGGAACAGATAAAAACATTCCTGTAATACCCCAAACGTAACCCCATAACAGGAGTGATAATAAAATTACTATGGGATTAAGCCCAAGTTTATTTCCCATTATTTTCGGTTCTATTACATTCCCGATTATGTTTTGAATTACCGATATCACTATAATAATCAACAGTGTATAACCGAAATTCTCGAACTGAACCAGACTCATAAGAGCAGGCAATATTACGGCAACTATGCTTCCTACATTCGGAATAAAATTAAAAAGAAAAGTGATTACAATCCAAACAAACACAAAGTCCACTCCGAATATCCATAATGCAAGTCCGGATAATACAGCAGTTAAAAGGCTGACTAAAAATTTTGTTCCTAAATAAGTTTGTATCTGGTTTGAAATACTCCGGAATGTATCTTCAACAAAACCGTCCTTTTTTTCTTCCTTTTTTTTTGTCGAAACTTCGTAACGGTTTTTAATTACAAAAACAATATTATCGTAACCGCTTGTAACAAAAATAAAAAAGAATAATACCAGAAAAACAGATGAAAATACAGAAACTGTTGATGAAAAAATATTTTCTGCAAATCCGCTGTAATCCAGACTATTCAGATATTCGGTAATGCTGAAATCAGTTAATATTTTATCGTGAATTCCAAAAGAAACTGCTGTTGAACTTATTATATTATTGAGCCGCAAAATATATTCCGGAAGCGCTTCACTCAATTGGCTGAATTGATTGACTATCAGATTAGATATCCCGTATAGAAATCCTACCATTATAAGTAAATCGCATAAAATTGCCAGCCATTCCGGAAATTTATGTTTTTTAAGAACTCTGTTAAACGGTTCGAAAACAAAATATAAAAAAACAGCTGCTACCAAAGGTATAAAAATATGCTGAAGTTCTTTCATAACGGCAAAAATTAGTATCACACCTGCAACAGTAACAAAAAATTTAATTACCGGATCCGATTTTTCTGTATGCATTTTCACACCATGTTAAATAGAAAATTTCTGATATTTAAAACTAAAGTTTTTTAATGATGAAATGAAATTAAAACTCTAATTGACTATCAGCTTTTCATTATTTCAAAAATATTCCTATTTTTGTATCCAAAAAAAAGAAATATATATGCGCTTTTCAGAAAATATAATAAATGACGTTTGCTTGATAAAAGTTGATTTAGAACAAGCTTCAATTATTCATTCGGTTGAATTTAAAAAGTTTTTGTTCAATTGCATAGATAACGGGCAGAAAAAAATTATTGTAGATTTAAGTGTTTGCAAGCAGACTGATTCTACATTTATGGGAACTCTTGTTGCCGCTAAAAAACATTCCGAAACCACAGGCGGTGAAATTGCTCTTGTGATAACTGCCGAAATTGTTTCGGCTATGTTTGTTATTTCGCGGATGGATAAAGTATTTAATATTTTCGATTCTGTTGAGGCAGGGTTTCAACATTACGCAAAATCATAATTTTTTTATTGAAGCAATTGTATAATCATCCTGAAATTTTTTACCCCCGCCGAATTCCCATACGGTTTTAATGATGCTTTCAATTATATCTTTAGGATAATCCCTGCAATTAACAATTTTTGCTACATTTTCCTGAGTAAGCGCATTATCGAATTGAACGTGTTCGGAGTTTGTTGCTTCAATCAGTCCGTCAGTCTGTAAAATCAGAATATCATCCGAATGCATTTCTATTTCAATTTCGCCGATACTGAAATCTTCATCCTCACTCATTCCTACCGGAGTTCCGCTGAGATTAAGCACTTCGTGTTTTTTGGTTTGCCCGTCAAAAAATAACGGCGGTATACCCGATGCAGATGCTATTGTAACTTTTGAAGATGCAGAATTAAAAATGCATAAAAGTGCTGTAAAGTAACTGTTATGATCTACAATATTAAAAGCCGATTTATTAATTTCCCGAAGAATTTCGGTAGGATTAATCAATTTTTTAGCGCTTTCGAAAAGTGTTTTAACCTGAATTGTTGCAAGACCTGCTGTAACGCCATGTCCCACAACATCAATTATCATCAAAGCTAGATTTTCCGTATCTATCTGATCAATAATAACAAAATCCCCCGAAACGCTGAATTGAGGGACTGTGGAATAGGAAATCATTATTTCGTTTTCCAGAAAAGTTAAATGATTGGGCGGTAAAAGCGACTTCTGAAAGTTTGCAGCCATAAGCAATTCTTCTTTCATTATTCTGTTCTGAAGTTCAATTTTTGTTTTTGCTTTTACAAGCTCGTCTCGGAACTCCTTATTTATTAATATTCCGCATTCGAAATTTTTAAATTTTGTTATCAGACTTCTTGCAAGCTTTGCCGGGATAATTGACCCATGATGCGGAGCAATAAGTCTTATATCCAGGTTCTCAATCTGAGTCATTCCGTAAAGCAAAATTTCTTTTGAAGGCATATACTGCTGGTGGAATTTCTCAATTTCGTCCGCATAATCATCATTTGCAAACAAATTCCATTCTTTTAAATCACCGCCGAACAAATCGCTCGAAAATAACATTTTCTCATTTTTATAATATACTACAATTGAACCCGGGGAATGCAGATACGGAGTGCTGATAAACTTCAGCTCGAAATCTGCTGATATTTTTAATGTACTGTCCTTTAATGTATTGGCAAATAATATTTTATATTTATCCGTAATATGCACCAAAAACGAAGCTGTCCGCTGATGAGTAATTATCGTACAATTTTCATTTCCCAACTCCTTCAGCTTGTCCATTATCTGATCGAGATTGCCGCAAATATCCGGATCCTGATGTGTTGCGATTATATAATCTAACTTTGCCGGATCGGTGAGTTCGTTCAATTTATTTAAAAGATTTTCTGTTGAAATTACCGAACCGGTATCAATTAAAACTGTCTTTCCGCTTGATAAAATAAGATATGAATTATGCTGGATTTTCGCTTTTTTATCGTAATGCCCTACCCAATAAACTGTATGGGATATTTGAACGGACTTTGAATAATCGAAATTTACTCCGCTTTCGGGCTGCATATAATACACGTTTTTCCTTTTCTTTACTTTAAAGTTAATTATCGTCTATAAAAAAAGATTTTTCATCTTTTTAAAGCTTAAAGCTACTAAAATTAACCTTCTTGTAAAGTTGCAGCCGTCACATCAAAGTAATTCCGAATTAATTCCTATAACAAAATTATTTATGCCTCTGTGGTTAAGTTTCCACCCGAATTCAAATTTTACAGGAAACAGTGAATGCCCTACTCCGAATCCTGCTTCAAAAAACGGTTTTCGGAATTCAGTATATTTTCCTTCAAGTATTTTTTTGCTTTTATGCGATATTTTGCTGTATGCTGCATTCAAAAAAACATTTAACGAAATTTGCATATCATCCATAAATCCGAGTCCAACTATTTTAAATAACTCGCTTTGTAAATCCTGATTTAAGTTAATTACAGTTAGTTCGTCACCGAATACTTCTCCAATTCTTAAAGTCCTGAAGGAATAATCCTTTGCACCGCTTGAGATGTTTCCTGCAATTGCAAACATATTTTGTATAGGAATGATGCCTGATGAAGTGCTGTGCTTTATTCTGTACATAAGATTTGCTGCTCTGTAAACCGGCAAACTGCCTTCTGCTGAAAAAACATATTGCTCAAATTGAAATTCATTTTTCAGGAATGCCGGTTTACCGGTTACATAATTAATATTAAAAATGGGCGTTATACCGTTATCCAGTTTTTTTCTGAAATACCCGTCTTCGTAAAAATCATTAAAATTAAAATTCAACCCTAATTCTAAAATATTTATCTCAGTATTAACAACCTTTCTGTTTTCCGGAAAGATTTTATCCTTTTTAAAAAATGAGTAGTTTGTATTTACATAAGCGCTGCGGTCTCTGGATGCTGAAAAACCAGATAACAACTTCAAATAATCCGTAATTTCTGTTTCGAAAGATATTTTGCCGCCAGCTGAATAATAGTAATTTTTTTCATCTGTTTTAAAAAAGAGGTTTGTAACTGTTGTCGTAAATTCTGTGTAATTGCTGTTGCAATCGAACAATTCGTTCAGCGAGCTGCCGAGTGTTAAGCTCAGTTTGCTTGTTCTGTATTTACCGAACAAATAACTTGCGTTTAATTTTGTTTTTACTCTTTTATCCGAAAAACCATAACCTATTGAAAACTGCGAATTGAAACGCTTGTTAAATTCATTTTTTATTTTTAATCCTGTATTTAATGCGTGGCCCTCCACCCTGTTAAAATGATACATTCCTAATATACCATTGATTGCATAATTTTCGCTTATTTCAATTTCATCTCCAAACAAGTTTAATCTCTCAAAAAAGGTTTTGGAAACAGAAGCCGTACTGTCAATTTTTATATATGCTGCGTTTTCTTCTTCCGTCAGCGGCAAAGTCTGTATCCTTCTCCAAAATTCTTCATTTTTTTCATCAGCATCTGTCATAACTGTTATTAACGCAGGATTAACTTTTTCGTAATCCGCCTGGTTTACTGAATAATTGTATAAAAGCGAGTTAACTTCAACACCGAAATCAACCATTCCCAAAAGACTTCCATCGGCAAAAAGACGGTAATCAATCGGAAAATAAACGCTGTCGGAAACTTTCATAAATTGCTGAAAGACGTTAATATTATTGAATATTCTGTAAGGATTTGCCGCTTTGTTCAGGTTCACATCAAGCTTAACAATGGCAAAAAGTTTATCCACAATAAAAAGATTCCCATAAAATCCCGGATCGCGCGAATCAACCGGAGCAAAGTAAAGCCGGTAAATTTTTTCACCATCCATCATTGTTGAATCCTGAAGAAAATAGTAGTAATAATCTGCCCCGTCTTCGGAAACAGGGCTTGGAATTTTCATATTAAAAAACTGTATATCATCATCATAAAAATTCTGGATAAGTCTTCCTCCTGTAAGCATATTTACAGTAGCCGGTAAATTTGCAGTTTGTTTTCTCGCAATAATTTCTTCTTTCAGAATATTCGGCTCTTTAAATTTTGTTTTACTGTAACTTTCCACAATTGCCCTTATGCTCATTTCGGAAGAATCCGATGAATTTCCGGCGCCTATAGAAATCTCGTTGCTTTGTCCTTCCATATCCTTATTGCTTCTGAAAACCATTTTGGAATATGAATTAAAATCATAATTTTTTAATGATTTCTTTCTTCTTTCTTTATAAGAAATAGATTTTTTAATCAATTCAACAGCAGGATTAATTCCCGGAGTAACATAAATTTCCTGAAAACCCAGCACAGAAGGGTTTAAAAGTATTTTAAGACTTACATTATCCGAAAGTTCAACTTCCGTTGTATCAGAAATGTAACCGATGTAAGAGAAAATGATTTTATAATTTCCGGCAGAAAGCTTTAATTCAAAATTTCCTTCTGTATCTGCAGCCGTTCCAAGGTTATTGCCGCATACCCGTAAATTTGCAAAACTAAGCGAATTACCGGTTTTTTTGTCGGAAATATTTCCTGTAATGGTAAATATTTGAGAATAGCTTTTTGTTATGAAGAAAAAAAATAAAAGAACTAATTTTAGTGAAGAACTGTTTTTTGAAAGGAACATAAGGTTTTATTTTTTAATTTTAGGATGATTGCATTCATACAATTAGGAAAATATTATGTTCCCAAAGAAAAGAATTATTTTAACCGGAGCAACAGGTTTTATTGGGAAAAATTTAGCACGAGTTTTAAACGATTACAATTACAGTCTGGTTATTATTAGCCGGAATGCTGAAAAAGCAAAAAGTGTTATTTCATTTGGCGAAATATTTATAAACTGGAACGATATTTTTAAGCCTGGCAGCATAACTCAATTAGAAAATGTTGAAAGCATTATTCATCTTGCCGGAGAAAATATTTTTGCGCGAAGGTGGAACGAGAAACATAAAAAAAGAATTTATGAAAGTAGAATTGACTCAACCAAAATTATTGTTGAACTGATTAGCAAGCTAAAAAAAAAACCGGAATCTTTTATATGCGCTTCGGCAACCGGCTATTACGGTTTCTCTTCGGATAACGAAATATTTACCTTAACTTCGCCGCCTGGAAATGATTTTCTTGCAAAAGTTGTAACCGACTGGGAAAAAGCTTCTGCCGAAGCTGATAGTTACGGAATCAGACGTGTAAATATGCGCACAGGAATTGTGCTCGATAAATCCGGTGGAATTTTAAGGAAACTTACACCGGTATTTAAACTGTATATGGGTGCAATTATCGGTTCAGGAAGGCAGTGGCTGCCAATAATTTCGCTTGATGATCTTGTAAAGTTGTACTTGAATACTCTCGAGGACAAATCGATTTCCGGACCCATTAATGCAGTTTCAAAATCCATAACAATGAAAGAGTTCTGCAAAAATCTTGGTAAGAACTTAAACCGTCCGGTGTTATTCAGGATTCCGGAATTTATGTTGAAAATTGTTTTAGGAGAAGGCGCCCGATATATACTAAAAGGGACTCGTACAGAGCCCCTTTGAAAATAATCTTTAATTATATACCGTTTTCACAAGATAGTAATTATAAACCTTTGAATCAGTTTGCGGTACTCCATTTGCATGGCTGGTTTTTAATCTTGGATCGTAACTGTAATTTTTCCAAAAAGCAAAATTTCCCCATCCGTTACCTTTCTTTTCTTTTTGTGTAATACTGCCATAGACCGAAAGAGCATTTCTGGATCTACCTCTGTTACTGCCATCCGGCTGATTATCCATAGATGTAAGGCCGCCGTTAAGCGCTACAATTGTGGCATCTATTCTCAATTCGCCGCCGGGATTATCATATCTTTTAGTGGTGTTCCAATAAGGATTTTTATGATCTATTTTTTCGGTATTTCCAATCATTACATTTTCAGAAGCCAGTAATCCTATATAATCAGAACAAGCAGGATTTTTAGGATCAGAGTAAGTTTTTACATCATCTGTTAAAATTATATTACCGCCGGTTGTACTTTTTTCGGAAATAATAGAAAACTTGTTCTTTATTGTACCTTCCACAAATACATCAGCGTCTTTAAAACGTAAAACTCCGTCTGCCGGCGCAGTAATTACAACATCTGTCGATTTAAAATCACCATACCATTCCGATCTGTATGATGGATATTGAGCATAGTTGCCTTTTCTGGCACCTGTAAAATACCTTATTTTTTGCACTCCTCCATCAACAAAAAATTGAAGATGCACCTGATTTTTCGACTGCATATAATTACTTCCAGAATACGTGTAAGTGATTTGATCAGAACCTGTTGCAGCTTTCACTGATTGAGGCATAATTATGTTTGGTGTATATGCAGCAGACGCAAAACTTGTAGGAAGTTTATGATAAATTCCTGATTCCGGAGGATAAGTATATTTTGGATTAGATATCTTACCATTATCATATTCATCATAATCAAATCCCTGACCGCTTGTTACTCTTCCTTTAAAAATAGGATCCGGAGAACCGTAGCGATGATAAATAGTTGTATTGCTATGTACATCGCCATCGGCTCTTTCACCGGGTACCCACAGCCAAGATTTGCTGTCTATATCAGTTAAAAGCGCAAAATTATCAAAATAACCTATTCCTAAACCCATCCTTATCTCAACTGTTTGCTGATCACTTCCGTATTTCGGAAATGTTCCTCTGCATATTACATCCACGGTTGAATTTAAAGGATTGCCAACAACTTCAACATTCAGTTTGCCTTCATTAAAATCGATATCATTATATAAAGTACCGCCGGTCCAAGTTCTATCAAAATATATCTTGTTGGAAACAAGATTCGCTCCTGAAATAGCAATATCTTTTGCCATCGATCTGTAAAAATTTGCTGCTGTGGCGCTTGTGGGTGTATTCTTTCGAAGTGTAAAATTTATAGTTGCTGTGCTGACAACTAATCCAAGAACTAAAATTAATATTAATTTACCGTTCATAAAATACCTTTATCTGATTTCGAATGACATTGAATTGGATACTTCTGATGTTATCAGTTTGCCAGGATCTGCAAACGAGCTGCCTGTATTGGTAGAGATACCTTTTATATCTAATGTAACTCTTCTTATATATTCTAAATTTGATGCGGAAACCGGAGTGCTTAAAGAATCGTTATAATTATTTTTATTATATTTATAATATTTCAGCCTGAATTGACTAGCATTGGCATAGACAATTTGCCAAGGACCTCCATTTATACTTCTTTGTAAAAGATTATCTCCCGGTTCAGGTGAAGAATTATTAGGACCGGTAATTTTATACGATACAATATCTTCAACTCCATCTCCTAATCCAGTAACATTATTAATAACATCGGTTTTAAAAGATATTTCGTTTTTTGAAGCATTGGTTATCACTGGAAGTTTAATAACATTTCTTTGTTGGCAATAACCGATTCTGCTGAAATCTTCTGATATTATTTCAATAGCTGTCCCGATATCTGTAATTGCAATCATTTCTGTTTGCATTGTCCTTTTGGTTTCAATGTTTTGCATATTAAAGTTCAAGACTGTTAATAATAATATGCCGCCAATAACACTCGATCCAATAACGTCTAAAATAACTTGATAACCCATAGTATTTTTCTTATTTAATTATGTTGGAATAACTGCTCACAACTGATCTTTTTATCTCAAGTTTGTTACCGTTCGCATCCTTTAAATAAAACATTCCATTTGAAGGAGCTTCGGAAACTGTAAAAGTGACAATTTTACTGAATTTCTTTGATGCTGTCGGTAGATTTGTAGCTTCGTCAAAATAGGATACCGAGGCTTTAATTTCTAACCCTAAGGTCTTCTCGTCATCTAGATACACAACAGTGGAATATCCGTTAAAATCATCTATGTCATCAAAGGTATTAGCATCAGCTATATTCTCTCCAGTATCTTTACCTAAAGTTGATAGTAAATTAACAACTGTACTTTTTTGATTATACTCCATTGAATTGTTTATAAAATATTCATCAAAAACATAACGGCTGCTGTTAATTCTATCAATAAAACTATTAACCGATGTAATAGCAAATTCACTTATTTCAATTTCAATAAGACTATCCTGTGTGGTTGAATTATTCACCGCTTCAGCTAAAATGAAAATTTGAAGCAATATTCCTGCAAATATAACACTTATCATTTGAGTTTTAATCATAATTCAACAATCTCCCAAAAAGTAAAATCAATTTAAAAATACATCAACTTTTATACCACTAAATAATATTAAAGTAACACCTAAGCGTTTATGTTAAACTCAATGTTTTTCTAATTAAATAAGATATAACAATTACTTTTTTTATCCTTTTCCCTGTATTAATTACAGATTTTGTATCATTTCGAAATGATTGTCAAAATATTTCAGTCAGTGTAAATTAATTTTGCATCTGTTCATTAATAAAACAATCCGGTTGTGAAAATAAAAATAAATTATAGTTTAATCAAGAATATTCTTTAAATCGTATAAGATATTAATTCAAATCACAAAAAATAACTTTAATAAAAGTATATCAATTCTTTTATAGCTTCTTTTAAAATATTATATTTTAAATTCATTATTTTGAGCCAATTATGGATGCCATAAATATTCTTTTAGCAATTAATCTTTTATCAACTTTTGTTATGGGTGTTTCTGTTGCCAAACAGGGACTTAAACAAAAACTTTCGAAAGTTAAAGAAAAACCTGCGTCTTTTCTTCAAAGTTACCCTCCTAATCTGGCAGCCGTGCTGATTTTAATATTCATCATCAGTTTTTTCGGAATAGGAGTTTTTAATTCTGACAGTACATTTCTGCAAAATATGTTTTCGAGAAATAAAGTTGATAATGATAATTTTATTTTAAATTTACGTTCTATCGGCTTGTTAATTTACATTATTGCAAGCTGGCTGCAAATTAAATCAATTAAAGATATGGGTAAATTTTATTCGCAGGATGTTTTGGTTTTAAACGACCATTCAATTATTTCTTCGGGACTATTTAAATATATCCGTCATCCTCAGTACTTGTTCCAAATTTTAATGGACTTGGGAGCAGGTATTGCATTGCTAAGCTGGATTATAATTCCTTTGGTTGTATTAGTTGAATTTCCTTTACTTATTTTACGTGCACGAATGGAAGAAAAACTCCTGCTTAAATATTTCCCTGAAGAATATTCACCATATAAGAAAAAAACCGGATTTTTTATTCCTTTTATCGGATAGAGAAATGAGATATTTATTTTTTGCTGCGATTGCCGCCTTTTGTTTTACTGTTTATCCTCAGCGTCTTTTAAAGGTTACAGCCCAGGTGAACGGAAAAGAAGCTTTTGTACCCTATACCGAAAAAAACGATGTTTTATATCTTTCGGGTATTTCGCTTGCCAAGCTGATTTCCGGAAATTATTTCTTTAACGAAGAGACTTCAAAACTCGAAGTCAAATTTTCGGGCAGCTCAGTAGTTTTTACCAGCAATAACAAATTTGCTGTATCCAAATCCAAAAATGGCAATTCAGCAAAAACTTACCAGATGCCGATACAGCCTTTCAGAATTGATAATGATATCTTTATTCCGGCAGAATTTTGTTTTAAATATTTCAATATGCTGCCCGGCATTAAATGTAATTATAAAAACAAAAACATTATAATTACTTCTTCTGAACAAAGCATTCCTGTTCCGGAAATAAATATTGCTCCCGAAAAAGTTCCTATTGAAAAACATGTTGAACCGGAAATTACTCCTTCCGAAAAAAATCTTTTTGTAATACACTCTGTTGAAATTGAAGAAAAAATGAACGGGACTTTTATCCGTTTGAAATCGAATAAAAAAATAACCAAATTCAGCAGTTCTGCTCAGGACAATATTTTATATCTCTTTATGAACGATGCAAGTGTCGATCCGAAAATATCCGAAAAGCTTATTCCGGCAGGCTGCATAAAATCGGTTAATGTTAAAGAGGTGTCGCTCAATTACCAGATAGAATTTACTATTGATAACACATATTCATCGCACGAAGTATTTCAGGATCCTTCGGGGAATGATTTACTCATTTCCATTCATAATAAAATATTTACGCCTGCTTATAATCCTGATGGAAATAAAGAAAAGTGGAAATTTGATGTTGTTGTTATCGATCCCGGACATGGCGGTAAAGATGCAGGAGCAATTGGTGTTGCCGGAACAAAAGAAAAAGAAATTAACCTTAAGCTCGCATTAAAACTCGGCGACCTTATTAAGAAAAATATGCCGGATGTAAAGGTGATTTATACACGGAATACCGACTCTTTTGTTGAATTATATAAACGCGGAAAAATTGCAAACGAAAACAATGGAAAACTTTTTATTTCCATCCATTGTAATTCTCTTAAGAAAAAACCCAGCAATGTAAGCGGATACGAAACCTTTCTGCTTCGTCCAGGAAAAACGCAAGACGCTATCGAAATTGCTGAATTTGAAAACAGCGTTATAAGTCTTGAAGATAATCCCGAACGTTATAAAATGCTTGATGATGAGAATTTTATATTAGTTAGTATGGCGCATTCCTCATTTATGCGCCATTCCGAAGAATTTTCGGATATACTGAATAAAGAAATGTCCAATATTCCCGGACTTCCATCCCGAGGAATAAAACAAGCAGGTTTCTATGTTCTGGTTGGCGCTTCAATGCCCGGAATTCTTTTTGAAGCAGGATTCCTTTCTAATAAAAAAGATGAGAAATTGCTAAAAAGCAATGATGGACAAAATAAAATTGCCGACCGTATGTTTAAGTCAGTTCAAAAATATAAAGAGTATTACGACAGGCTTATTCTTGAAGGGAAATAAAGTATAAACATTTATTAAATGGATTGCTCTTTTTATTTTTTTCTTTGCACTTCTTTTAGCAATAAATTACTATATAGGATATGTTAACCAAAGTACTTCCGCGAATAACAAAA
>JAAYAN010000041.1 GCA_012719345.1 Ignavibacteria bacterium
ATCGGGATTTGGTATATCAATATCACCCAGAACTAAATAGTGAAAATGAAAAGAAATAATTTTATTTTGAAAAAGACAAAATTAAATAAATCAACTAACCGGAAAATTTTCCTAAACGTAAATAATTTTTAATTCTTAATTCTTAATTTTTAATTTTGAATGATTGTTTACCCCGATTGCATCGGGGTGTTTTTATTTTAAAACTTACGTTTTATCAGTTGAATAGTTGGCGGCGGAGCCAGGCTTTTCTTTTCCGCAATTCTTCAATGGTTTCCTGCTCTATCGATTTTCCGCCCAGTTTTATCCACTCTTTATGCGCATAGTGCCAGTCCACTTTTCCGTTCGATTTGCCTTTTTTTGCAGCCAGCAGCTTGGAGAGGTCGTTAATATCATTTTTTAACTTTAATGCGATTTCAAAAGCGGGCAGATTTTCTTCATCAATTTTTTCTTCTTCTTGGAAAAGATCAATCTTTACTTCACGTTTAATAATTTTATCCTCTTCCGGAAGAGCGAACTCAGCGCCGAAATCAAGTTCGAGCTGTACTTTATTGGTTGCAAAAGAATAGATGGCTTCAAATTTATCTTCATCCGGCAGTCTTTCGTTTTTTCTTTCGGGAAGTTCTTCTTCAATAAGTTTATCATTTAAATTGAGATAATGGTCGCGTTCCGCTTCAATCTGGCGGGCGTGTTCAACCAGAACGTAATCTTTCGGGATATAAAGATATGCATTCTGTTTGCGTTTATTATTTTGTACCCTCACAAATCTTCCTACAGCCTGCCGGAAAAAGAGTTCGCTTTTTACGTTTGTTGCATAAACTCCAACGCGGAGGCGCGGAATATCAACGCCTTCCGAAACCATTTTAACGGCAACCAGCCATTTATCGGAACTTTCGCCGAACTTTTTTATTTTCGATGATGCATCGGGGTCGTCCGATACAACTACAGCAGGCATAGTTCCGGTAATTTCGGCAAGAAGTTTTGCGGTCTTTTTTGCGTGCATCTGATCGATGGCAATAAGAAGTCCGCCTGCATCCGCCTGCTCTTTTTTGCGTATTTCCGAAAGTTTTTTATCTGCATCGGAAACAACATATTTCAGCCATTTCCCGGTAGGATCGAGAGCGGTTTTCAAACGTGCAGCTGCCTGTTCTTCGTTAAGAATATCGGCAAAAGTCGAGCGGAAAACTTTATCTTTTATTCTCCATTCCATTTCGCCTTCGAAGGCAGGGAAGTAAACCGGACGGCATACATTATCGAAAAGAGCATTCTGGTATCCGTAAGTATAATCGGCAATACTTTGTCCTTTTACGTATTTCACGTAAGGAATAGGATTGCTGTCTCTGCGGAAAGGCGTTCCCGAAATTCCAAGTCTGTAAGCTGCTTTTTCGAAAGAAACTCTTACAGCGTCGCCCCATGTAAGGTTATCGCCGGAATGATGTATTTCATCAAAAATAACAAAAGTCTTGCGGTTATCGCAGTTTCGCTTATGAACAAGCGGAGCGCGCCCCACTTGAGCGTATGTAAGCACAGCGCCCGAATAATCGGATGTTTCGCAAATACCGGCGTTATCGAATGCAGGATCAAGATCAATTCCGCATTTATATGCAGCCTCCGCCCATTGGTTTTTCAGATGTTCGGTGGGACAAAGAATTATCACACGGCTAACAAGATTTTCCGATAAAAGCTGGTGGGCAAGTTTCAAACCGAAAATTGTTTTGCCGGCTCCCGGAGTGGCAACGCATAAAAATTCTTTTTTGCCCGAACTGTAAAAATCGTATGCTTTTGAAAAAGCTTCCGACTGCCATTTACGGAGCGTAAATTTCCAAGGTTTTAATTTGCTCATTTATTCTTAAGGTTTATAACAAACAGCCGAGAGGCTATAAGATGTTAGCAACAAAATTAACAACGGTAAATATACAAAATACCAAAACAAATTACTTTACTGTTTGACGGAGCAAAACTTTTATTTTTCAGCGTAATTTAATGTTTGCTTATATTTGTCCCGAAGAATCGAAATAATTTTAAATAAACGGAGTTGAAATGATTAGAATTTTTTTGAAAATGTTAATGAAGATTGCAGGAATAGTGATAATAATTACGGCAAATGTTTTTGCGCAGACAGGTTTATTCGGTAATGCGGAACTTGTTACTAACGGATATAAATTTACCGAAGGTCCGGTTTGGAAAAACGGATACCTGCTTTTCAGCGATATTGACGGGAACAAAATTTACAAATGGTCACCCGATTCCGGAGACAGCATTTTTATAAGTCCATCGGGAGGAGCAAACGGGCTGGCTTACAATAACAATGGCAACCTGATAATTGCCGGGCACCAAAGCCGCAATATAACCCGCCGGGAAGATGACAGAACCTTGACTGTTCTTGCTGATAACTATAAAGGGAAAAAACTGAACAGTCCGAATGATTTAACGATAAAATCGAACGGTGCAATATTTTTTACCGATCCGCCATGGGGCATACAGTCTTTTCAGAAGGAGTTAAACTTCGATGGGATATTCTGTCTTACTCCATCTGGAAATCTTATTCTGTTAGACAGCACTTTAGCCTATCCTAACGGAATAGCATTTTCGCCTGACGAATCGCTCCTTTATGTAAATGAATCGAATACCCGTAAAATATACGTATGGGATGTTATAAACGACTCTTTAATTTCGAATAAAAGATTATTCGCTTCAGTTAATAAATTCAACGGGTGCTTTGACGGAATGAAAGTGGATTCGCAGGGAAGACTTTTCAATTCCGGTCCAGACGGAGTAACGATTTACACGCCTGAGGGTACTCCTATAGATACAATAAAAGTCCCGGAAACAGTTACAAACTGCAACTTCGGCGAGGACGAAACCATACTTTTTATAACTGCCGAAAAATCAGTTTACCGGGCAGATCTAATTGTTTCCGGAATAGACGAAAGCAACAATAGAGAAGTAAACGAAAAATCGTTCGGTCTCGAAAATCTTTATCCCAATCCTTTTAACCCCGAAACAAATATTTCATTTTTCAACAACGCATACCGAAAGATTAAAATCAGTGTTTATGATGTACTTGGAAAAGAAATAAGCGTTATAGCCGATAAAGAATTTCCTGCAGGAAAGTATATGCTTAAATGGAATCCCGAAGGAGTTGC
>JAAYAN010000042.1 GCA_012719345.1 Ignavibacteria bacterium
CTTATAGGGCTGATTCTTAACACCAGAATGTCCAATCAGAATTTTTAATATTTTTCTACTATTTTGGGACAGACTATCTTTTTATGGTTAATTAAAAATAAAAAAACAGTCCGTCCCAAAATAGGCTGACTGAAATATCATTAATTTCTTTTTCTTTTAAGAATCAGATCTTATTTTTATTATATATATAGGTATATATAGGTAATAATAAATTTGCATTCGCGGCATTGACATACAGACTTTGCTCAATATCGCAGTACAAATTACAGTCAAATCAATCATCTACATTCAGATTATAATTTTTTAAAATACAATGCGTATTTAAATTATATTCAACTTTTGCCTCTTAAAGAAAGGCCGTTAATGTATCCTGTTCTATTTCGAATTTTTTCATTTCCAATTCATTCATATGGTTTCATGCTGGCACTCTCATTTCTGACAGGGATCTGGTTTTCCAGTTATCGTGCGAAAAAGCGTGGACTTAATCCTGAAGTAATTGCTGATATGGGTTTTTGGATTATTCTTTCTGCAATAGTGGGATCAAGACTTTATTACGTAATTCTTCATTTCGAGGAGTTCAAAGGAAATTTGATTTCAATTTTTAATCCTTTTCAGGATGGAGTAATTGGAATCGGTGGTCTTGTTATGTTAGGAGGTTTCATAGGAGCAATTATCGCTGGTGTCCTTTATTTTAAATTGAAAAAACTCGAATTTCTTCCCTATGCAGATGCAGTCGCGCCAAGTGTAGGGTTCGGCATAATGTTGACCAGAATTGGATGTTTTTTGAATGGATGTTGTTATGGTGCACCTTATACTGGTAGTTGCGCTGTTCATTTCCCACATGAATCGCCTGCTGGTTATTATCAGGAATACATGCATACATCCAGCCTTTTTCCCTCACAACTATTGGAATCTGCGGGCGGATTGATAATCGCGCTTATAGTTCTTTATGTAGGTAGCAGAAAAAATATTTTTACAGGGCTTCAGTTTTATCTTGTAGGTCTTTTTTATGCAGTACTAAGATTTTTCGTCGATTACACACGTTTTTACAGTGATGGAGAACGTTTGGCAGGTTTAAGCCATAATCAGGTTATCTGTATAATATTATTTGTAATATTTGCAGGGTTGATCCTTAAAAACTTTTTGTTCAAAGATTTACCAGTCAAAAGTTCAGAAAACATTATTCCTGACAATTCTGATGAACCAGAGAAAAGTACAGTTTTGGATCATAAATAATTTACATGCAATAACAGGGCGAGTTGAAGATTATTTTTTCCCGCGTTTGTGTATTATATGCAATAAACCTCGAACCCCTCAACAGCAATGGTTTTGTTCTTCCTGTCATCACAATCTTATTAAAAATCAACAAAGTCGTATCGGTTGTCCCAGATGTTCACAGAATCAATTATATCGAGTTTGTGCATGTGATTTTTCTTGGGATTATCCATTCGAAAGTATTTTTTCTTTATTGGATTTTGATGATGCAGTACAACAAATAATGTATCATGTAAAATATTTTGGGAAAAACAGACTTGCGTGGTATATGGGTAATATTTTGTCAGAATATATACCAGACAGTTTTTTCTTCGGATTTGATATTATTACTGCCGTACCATTACACTGGAAGCGGCAGTTATCTCGGGGATATAATCAAGCGTACTGGTTTGCGAAGGGAATTGTGGACAATCGTAAAGGACTAGAACTGATCCCTGATGTCATCAAAAGACAACACAGTACAAAAACTCAGACAAAACTTGGCAAAACCCAGAGAAAAGAAAATATGCAAGGTGTTTTTATTTTCAATAAAATAAAATCGGATAAAGTAAAAGGTAAGTCCTTGATTCTTGTTGATGATGTTTTTACGACAGGAGCAACAACCAGCGCATGTACTGAAGAATTATTGAAAAACGGATGTTTAAAAGTGAATGTTTTATCACTTGCAAGAGATTAAAGATATTTTTTCTTTCAAGTGCATACGAGCAATTTAGAGCGATTTTTAGGGACGGACTATTTTTTAACTCTTTAAATAAAGGTAAAAAAATAGTCCGTCCCATTTTCCCATTCTTGGTATAAATTTTGCAGTTTCTTTTTCTTCTGCTTTCATTACTGTTTTAATAATTTTTTAA
>JAAYAN010000010.1 GCA_012719345.1 Ignavibacteria bacterium
GTAGCAGATCATCCAACAACTTTGTTTGTTCTTCTGTGGTAAGTTGTGAGAATATCGATTTTATTTCTTTTTGTTTTTCCATATTCTAATATAATCTTTTATTGCTGTTTTTCATAGAACTAAGCCAACCATCTTAATATCAGGAAGCATATCCAACCCGCTCCTTCCGGAAAGACCTATATCAATAACAACGAAATAAACATCATTATCAATTAAATAATTAAAAGCTTCAGTTCCGTTTTCTGCTTCGTAGATTACTTTTAAATCAGGTTCGCGGTTGATATAATTCTTTATACCTGCCCTAAATATTGGATGATCATCTGCAATTAATATATTCAGCATAAAACAACCAAAATTATTTTTTGGAAAGGTACTACTTAATTTTGAAAATTACAACAAAATCAAGGCTAAAATTTACCGTTTGATAATAATTTATTATGTTTGCCAACAAAAAAACCTTATTCCGGGATCCGGTTTTATGGATATTTTAAAATCGCTGCAATTAAGCCGGAGGAAGAAACTATATTATTTACTTCCTTCTTGCCTCATTAATTCCGCTTTCAATTGCTTCTTATAATATTATATAAATTTCGGAAGACGAACTAAAAGCAACACGAATACCGAGCTTATTAACTTAACAGGCGCAATTTCGAAAGATATTAACCAATTTTATTTGAATAATTGGTTTGCGTATCTAAGAATTATTAGACTTACATTGGAAAATCCCGATTTATCCGGAAAATACGGGATAAAAATAAAAGCGAGGAATATAATATCAGCAAAGAAATTGAAATAAAAGAAATTCCTCAAGCAGAAATTATTGCTGATAAAAGTACTTTTTGCGTAAATGAAAAAATTATTTTCAACATTAAAGAAGTAAAGTCTGAAGGAATTAAGTCATAATATTTTGGAAAATAGACGGGGAACCTGTAATCAGCGGCAGGCTTTTAGGGTTTACGCCCGCTGTTCCATGTGAAAATACAGTCGAGGCAGAAATTATTTGGGAATTGATTCGGTAAAAGCAAAATCTTAATTAAGAAAAGATTTTTCGGTTTACGGATTGCCTGAAGCAGTTATAATTTCACCCGAAAAAATTTAAATCGGTGCAATAAACGATGAAACAATTTTCGAAGCCCTGTTGATTTCCGGAACACATAATGCGGAATTTTATTGGGATTTCGGCGACGGACAAAATGCTTCCGGGAAAAAAGTAAAACACAAATTTTCCAAACCCGGAAATTATAAAGTTGAACTTAAATCCGAAAGCAGAAACGGCTGCGGTTTTTCGTTTACTATTAAAAATATCGAGGTTCGCAAAGCTGAATAAAAATCAAATGTATATTGAATAAAAATTTCTGTTAATCGACTTTAAATTTTGAAGGATATAAGAAATATCCATCACAAAATTTTTAAGAACAGAAATACTGCTTGATTCATAAAAGAAATATTTTACGCCAAGCTTCAGGCACTGGTTTTCGTGCCGCCAGTTTTTTGAAGAAGTCTGGACTATTAATTTCTTTTTTCTGAGAATTTATTGATCCACCTCAGATGATTGAAATCTAATTCTTCTCCGAATTCAATTTCTGTAATTACAATATCGATATTATTAACTTTAATAAAACTTAGAACAGAAGGCGAATATTCATTAAATACCTCGAATTCTATATCGATATCATTTATAAAAGCATTCTTAATTTGCCGGATTTTTTGCTCCGATTCGTTTACTATAACAATTTTCATAATTTTCTCCTTTTCCTGAAAACAAAATACTAATAAGTGAAGCTTTAATCTTTAGCAGTATCTGTTAAAAGTATGACAATCAGAGATAATAATTAGCGTAACATTTATTGTTACAGGAATATGAAAATAAGGATTTGGTTTTACAAAGCAGGGATTAAAAATAAATATATATATATAATCGGGAATATGAGAGAAAGTTTTACTTAGTATCTAAATATTATGATACAGATCACTTTACAAATAAAATAATTACTTATTTTTACCAGATAATTTCTTTTTAATATGAGGGTATTATGAGAAACTTAATTTTAATTTTATTATTTTCTTTTGACTTTTTATGCGCGCAATGGATAAATGTTAATCCAAACCCTGAAGGAGTTGCGTATAATGCAGTAAGTTATGCCGATAGCCTTACAATATGGGCTGCCGGTGATCAGGGTGTTTTGATTAAGTCCACAGATAAAGGCGGAAGCTGGCTTAATATTTACGGAGTTACTTCAAGAGATATCAATTATATCGATTTTTTTGACCTTCAAAAAGGTTTTATGATTGGAGATAACGGCACTATTAAACTTACATCCGACGGCGGGAATAGCTGGGCAGACGGCAATCTGATACTTGAACACAATCTGATGGATGGATTATGGGTCGATTCAAATACAATTCTTGCAGCTGGGGAAGACGGGGTTATAATTAAAGGGTCGTTCGAAGATAATTCTTGGAATGTAATGCCGGGAGCAAATTACAACACTATTTTCGACCTTTATATGAAAAACGATTCAATCTGGGCGGGCGGCAGATATGGCGAACTTCAATTATCTTTAGATTATGGGGAAAGCTGGAGTGCTAATTCAGGCATTTCTGATTATTGGGATGATCCAATTTATTCGATAACAAAATTCAGTAAATACTATTATGCAATGACAAGTGACGTAAATTTTCTTTCTAATAATTCAGGAATTGATTGGATAGATGCTCCTATTTCAGGTTATGCGGATTGCAGGAAAAATTTTTCAACAGATAGCGCTATATATACGGTTGGTTATCATGCAGAAGATGGGACTTTAATATATAGAAATGGAAAAAAAACCTTTCCCCGCTTCCCATTAGCAAAATTAAGAAATATTGATTTTTATAATTCCAGAAATGGAGTTGTGGTTGGTACCAATGGAGTTATACTTTCCACTGAAAACGATGGGGAACGATGGGGTGCATTATTTTCCGGAACTTCCGAAAATTACAGTTCAGTCTGCTTCCCAAGCGATTCAATCGGGTATTTAACTAGTTTTTATATTGGAGAAGCAGCTTACTATTCAATATTAAAAAAGACTACAGATAAAGGTAAAAGTTGGAAAGATATTTATACCTTTAATGGCGAAATTGAAGATCCTCGTTGGATCGAGTTTTATGATGATGAGGTAGGTCTTATTTCTGACGGCAACAGAACTTGTCGAACTACTGATGGCGGGTTAACTTGGAATATAGTGAGCGGTCATTTTTCTGGCTATAACAGTAACGTATGTCTTTACAACGAACAAAACA
The DNA here is from genome assembly GCA_012719345.1 of Ignavibacteria bacterium. GTDB lineage: Bacteria > Bacteroidota > Ignavibacteria > Ignavibacteriales > Melioribacteraceae > JAAYAN01. The sequence goes on from JAAYAN010000010.1 coordinate 3,283, forward strand.
GCTTTATGACATGCGGAAACCAATTTTATAAATCGACCGATACCGGTGAAAACTGGATAGCTGATTTTATTTCCGGTTATGAATTTTGCGATTTCAATAATATTGCATTTCTAGATGAATCGAACGGATTTATTGTAGGCGACAGTTCCGGTTATGCCCTTGTGCTTAAAACCACTGACGGCGGTGTAACTTGGGAAAATAAGATTTGTACTTCGGACAATATATATACGACAATGATAGATGTCTGCATTAACGATGATTCCAGAATTAATGTTTTAGGAAAAAACGGTGTTGTTCTGAGGTCAGCTGACAATTTCGAAAACTACGAAATTATAAACATCGAAGGCGGTAATAACTTAAAAGCAATTGCATATAAAGATTTTTTGAACGGTGCAATTGTAGGTGAAGATGGGAAAATATTTAATACAATTAATGGCGGAACAAGCTGGGGACTTGTAAATTCGGGAACCTTTGAAGATTTAAACAGCATAATTTTCACAAATGAGGGCGACGGCTGGATTGCCGGAAATTCGGGAGCAGTAATAAAATATAATAAAGATGATCAGTTCCTGCCGGTTGAGTTAATTTCTTTCAATGGGCATTTTACTGAAGAAATGAATATACTTAACTGGGCAACAGCTTCCGAAATTAATTCTTACGGATTTGAAATTGAAAGAAGAATAGACGGTAAAGACTGGAGTAAAATAGGTTTTGTTCAAGCTGCCGGAAACAGCAGTAACAAAAATCAATACAGCTTTTCCGATAAACAAATTTCTAATGGTTTATACGAATACCGGCTAAAACAAATAGATATAGACGGCAGATACGAATACAGCAATTCTGTGGAAATAAGAAATAATGTACCATATGCCTATTCATTATCTCAGAATTATCCAAATCCTTTTAATCCTTCAACAAATATTGAAATAACAATTCCGTCGCAGCAAAAAACAAGACTGATAGTTTACAATATTTTAGGAGAACAGGTGGCTGTTCTGGCTGATAAAATTATGGATGCAGGAAAACACGTTTTTAGCTTCAATGCAGAAGGATTGAGTTCGGGGGTTTACTTTTACAGGTGCACTTCTGGGGATTTTGAGCAGACAAAAAAAATGATGCTGTTACAATAATGAAATAAAACCAGTACCCACGAGAGGATTCGAACCTCCGACCTGCGGTTTAGGAAACCGACGCTCTATCCTGCTGAGCTACGTGGGCAAGTAAGGGATTGTCATTTTACGCAGTATTTATAGACTTAAATCCTGTATCCATTAAAAATTTAGTTCAATTTAATAAACCGTAAAATAACCCTTTTTTTGCTAAAAAAACAGCAAATTAGTTACCAATTTAGCAACTAATAAAAAACTATTATAACATTAAAATTCAAATTAACTTAAAAAGGTATGCTTTGTTTTTCTTTTATCAGTTCAAAAAATTCATTAAATAATTTTTTTTCTCCAATTGAAAAATTTTCTGATACAAGCAAAAACTTGTCGGCCAGAGCATTTAAGTTTATTTTTTTTGATGCTGCTTGGATTATATCGTTATATGAAAATAACGACTCCTTTATTTCATTCCAAAAAACAATTACAGCCTGAACACTTACTTCGTTGTGCATTGTTTTTGTCTTTATAATATCAATTAAAAAAGCAAAAAGAGATTTATGCATAACGCATAATTCAATTGCAGCCAAACCTGCGCGTTTTATCAGTTCCAGCTGCGAAAGCATTAGTAAATTTCTGTCGCAGGCAATTTTAAAAAGACTGTTAAAGCTGGATTCAGCAAATTTAATCTCTTTCCCTTGATGATAGATATCTTCAATTGCAATTATTACTGAGCCGGGCAGAAGTTCTTTTGCTTTGCTGTTAATTTCTTGATCAGTAGCTGTATCAATACAATATTTAAGTATACTGAAATAATTGCCGCATAAAGCATATTCCGAAAGATTGTCTAGAATTTGTTTCCTCTTCTTTTCTCTAGATCGGATAAATTCTTCCTCAGTCATTGTTTCGGAACATTCTTTTATCTTCAATTTGACTTTATTAATCAAATTATTCATTTCATTTTTATCTGTAAGTATGAGGAAATTGTTCATTAAAAGTTTTTCAACAATTACAGAGCAAAAATCTTTTTCAACCTTAATTTTGAAAATAATTTCATTGCCGATGATTCCGCATTTAGGTTTCTCGGGAATTTTTCCCGGGTTTCTTTCCATCATTTCGTAAATGAGTTTTTTAAATCGTGGTTTATCTGCTTCTTTTGCTTTAACAATTACATTAGCAGTCAGGCTTGTTACATTCATAAGATTTATCGGCTTTATACAAAAGACTATTATATCCAATTATCGTAAATATTTAATTTATTTTAAGTGATTTGGATTAGCAGTAAATTAAAAAATATGAAATTGATTTTAGGGGGGTATTTTCATAACTTTATACTTTGTAAAAAAGATTATTAACTATTAAAATAACGGAGTAAAAAATGACTACAATTATTGATGTTCAGGGACGCGAAATCCTTGATTCGAGAGGCAATCCCACTGTTGAAGTAGAAGTATTGCTTGAATGCGGTGTTATAGGAAGAGCTGCAGTTCCAAGCGGTGCATCCACCGGCGAACACGAAGCAGTTGAATTGCGCGACGGCGATAAAGGAAGATATTTAGGCAAAGGCGTTCTTAAAGCAGTTGAAAATGTTAATGATAAAATTGCTGACGAGTTAATTGATTTTGACGCAACAGATCAGGTTGGAATTGATAACTTCCTTATTGAATTAGACGGAACACCTAATAAATCCAATTTTGGAGCAAACGCAATTTTAGGCGTTTCTCTTGCAGTTGCAAAAGCTGCAGCCGAAGCCGTAGGTTTGCCTCTTTATCAATATATCGGCGGAACAAACGCAAAAACATTGCCAGTTCCTATGATGAACATTATTAACGGCGGTTCGCATGCTGATAATACTGTAGATTTTCAGGAATTTATGATTATGCCTCACGGTGCTCCTTCATTTGCCGAGGCTTTAAGAATGGGTACAGAAACTTTCCATTCATTAAAAAGCGTTCTTAAATCTAAAGGATACAGTACTGCAGTAGGCGACGAAGGCGGATTTGCACCAAATTTGAAATCAAATGAAGAAACATTAGAAACAATTCTTGAAGCAATTACCAAAGCAGGTTATAAACCAGGCACAGATATTTCGCTGGCTCTTGATGTTGCCTCAAGCGAAATGTACAGAAAAGATTCCGGGTTGTACGAATTTTTCAAATCCGATAAATCGAAAAAGACTGCAGAGGAAATGATTGAAATATATTCAAAACTTTGCAGCAGCTATCCTATTATTTCAATTGAAGACGGTCTTGATGAAAACGACTGGGACGGCTGGAAAAAATTAACCGACGCACTCGGCAAAAAAATTCAGCTGGTTGGTGATGATTTATTTGTAACAAACACAAAAAGACTTGCCGACGGAATTAACAAAGGAGTTGCAAATTCTATCTTAATTAAAGTTAACCAGATTGGTACTCTTACAGAAACTCTTGATGCTATCGAAATGGCAAAACGCGCCGGTTATACTTCAGTTATCAGCCACCGTTCGGGCGAAACAGAAGATGCTACAATTGCTGATATAGCTGTAGCAACAAACGCCGGTCAAATTAAAACAGGTTCTGCAAGCCGTACAGACAGAATTGCAAAATACAATCAGCTTCTCAGAATTGAACAGGAGCTTGATACTACTGCAATTTATCCCGGTTTGGCAGCAATAAATACGAAATAATAATTGTTGTGTTATATTTTGATTATAAGGCGCTTCGGCGCCTTTTTTGTTTTGTAGATGCAGTTTTATACATATTTAATCTTTGATGAGGTAGAAAAATATTTTAAGTTTCAAGCCATAATAAAAGGAAATATTTTGTATATAGGTGAAATTGCAGCTTTAGCAACTGCAGCATTATGGTCGGTTACTTCAATATTTTTTTCTGAAGCATCTGTTAAAGTCAGCTCAATTATTGTAAATATTACCCGATTAATTCTTGCGGCTATATTTCTTTTAGCTACAGTAATAATATTCGACATTCCAATTAATATTTCAAATAGTCAAATTATAATGCTTGTAATCAGCGGGGCTATAGGTTTTGTTTTTGGCGATAGTTTTCTATTTAAAGCATTTCAGCACATAGGTGCCCGACTCAGCATGCTTATAATGTCAATTTCACCTGCAATGTCTGCAGTATTAGCATATTATTTTCTTGGCGAAATTCTTTCAGCGTGGTCAATAGTTGGCGTTTTAGTCACAATCGGAGGAATTGCTATGGTGGTTTTATATAGAGAGGAAAAACCAAGTTCTGATTACAAAAAAAGTAATATTGGAATATTTTACGGATTTTTAGGAGCATTAGGGCAGGCGGTAGGGTTAATATTTGCAAAATATGCTTTTATCCAAAGCGATATAAATGGTTTTTGGGCTGCATTAATAAGAGTTTCGGCGGCAATATTTTTTATGTTTCCATTATTCTTTCTTATTAAAAGAATAAGAAATCCTATCAAAATATTCAGAGCTGAAAAAAAAGCTTTAAAATATACAGCATTAGGTTCATTTACAGGTCCTTATCTTGGAGTTACATTAAGCCTTATTTCAATTACATATGCTAAAGTAGGAATTGCGGCAACATTAATGGGAACAGTTCCAATAATAATGCTGCCGATAGTAAGATATTTTTATAAAGAAAAGTTAGGATTAGTTTCGGTTTTAGGTGCAATATTAGCGGTTTGCGGAATTGCCATTCTTTTCTTGAAATCGTAAAGTATCTTATTAAAAATATCAAAATCGTTTTTACTGAAACAATAAAAAGCAACTTCATCTAAAACAGGATTATATTGCAAAAAATCAAAAACAGTTTCCAAAGCAATTTTTGCGGCAGGTTTAAAAGGATAACCATATGCACCTGTGCTTATTGATGGAAAAGCTATTGTTCTTATTCCGTTTTTGAGCGCAAGTTTAAGCGAGTTATTATAGCCGTTTTTTAATAGAGATGCTTCATCATTTCTTCCGTTTTGCCAAATAGGACCGACAGTATGAATTATAAATTTTGCTTGAAGATTATATCCGGCAGTAATTTTAGCTTCTCCGGTTTTGCATCCGTTTAATTTCCGGCATTCTTCAAGTAGTTTTATACCTGCTGAAAAGTGAATCGCCCCATCAACGCCTCCTCCGCCCAATAAGCTACTATTGGCGGCATTAACAATAGCATCTCCATGATAATTGCAAATATCACCTTGTAGAATTTTTATCCGATTAAAAATACTCATAAATCAGATAATCAATAAAAATTTACTGCTCTGCTGTTTTCAAGCTGTTCTTTAGCTTTACTTAACAAAATGTTAAATTCTGCAGCCGGAATATTATTAATTTCGGCGGTTTCCATAAGGAATTTAATTTCGTCTTTATCAAAACTGTGATCGCAAAAAGAAATATGAAAGCCTTTTTCTAAAAATTCTGCAGCTAAAGAATTATTATTGAATTTTGGCGGGTCGTGAGAAATATATTCATTATTCAATGCTTCGTCAATAGCTTCGTCAAGAAATTCGGCACTGAAACCCATTGATGTTCCGATTTCTTTTAATAAATTTCTTTCTTTATCGGATATTTTTTTGTCTTTTGTGATTAAGACCAATAAGCCCTTAATAAAATTACTTTTATCAATTAAATCTGTTATTATTTCATTCATCATGTACCTTTCTTCAATTCTAAAAATATTAACAGTAAAACAAATATCAGTTTTAAAGTTATAATAAAGAATGATATATGTCACTGATAATCGGCAAAAATTTTACTTTTTTAACATTTATTAAAATAATTAGTTCCGTTTTAAAATGAGACACATTTATTTATCCCCTATTCATTTCTCAAAACAGTACAAAACTTTTAAAAAAAACTGGAAATTGCTTAATAAAATTAAGAAATAATAATGGCATTAAAATTGATTTAATATATAAAAATTAAGGTTAAAATATGGAAATTATACCAATCATCTCCACACTTCTTGCTTACGGTTTTATTTTTTTAGCTGCTGTTGTTTTAATTTCATTTACAATATCAAAATACCGTAAAATTAAAGAACTAAAAATAATCCCGATTGAAAATGAAGAAATAAGTAAACAGATTATTAAGAAAAAGATTAACGAAGCTCAGGTACGAATTATTGCAGACAAACAAGAGATTAGGAAAATAACTGCTGAAAAACAGCATTCAGAAATCCCGCGTAAAAAAAATACGGAAAGAAAAGTAACGGTTATTAATAACACAAAACCTTCCCGTTACGAAGTTTTAAACGAGCATAAAAATTATATGTCCGTTTCCGGCGGATTTTCTTATTCCGGTAATATCTGAAATATTTATTCAAATAATGAATATTTGATACGATAATTTAGATGTCTGTTTTCCAACTTTAATGTGAGGTAAAATGTATTTTTCAAACGGGAAGTCTGTTCTGGATGAAAAACAAATTGTAAATTCTCAGGAAGATCTTTGGCGCATTTTCAGGATTATGGCTGAATTTGTTGACGGTTTTGAAACCATGGCTAGAATTAAACCGAGCGTAATTGTTTTTGGCTCTGCCCGTACTAAGCCCGAAGAAAAATATTATAAACTTACCGAAAAGGTTGCTGCCGAAATTGTTAAAAAAGGATTTGGAATTATTACCGGCGGCGGTCCCGGAATTATGGAAGCAGCAAATAAAGGAGCTAAAGACGCGAACGGAAGTTCAACCGGAGTTAATATCCAGCTGCCTAATGAACAATATGCAAATACTTACATCGATTCCGATAAAATTCTTAATTTCAGGTACTTTTTTGTGCGGAAAGTAATGTTTTTTAAATATGCACAAGGTTATGTTATGATGCCCGGAGGTTTTGGTACTCTTGACGAATGTTTTGAAGTGCTTACCCTTATTCAAACAGGAAAGACTGAAAGAGTGCCGGTTGTTCTGTTCGGTTCAGAATATTGGGAGCCCATTGTTAAATTAGCTCATAGTCTTGTTGCACAAAAATTTATTAATGAAGAGGATTTAAAACTTTTTAACGTTACGGATAATCCAGAAGAAGCAGCAAAGATAATTGCTGATTTCCATGCAGGTAAAAAATTCACACCTAATTTTTAGGTATTTTTTACCAGAAAAAATTTCTTATTTACAATTATTGTTCGAAAAAATTGTAAATGGGGATTGCCTTTTGTAAATTACTTTTTTTAATATTTAAATATGTGGTTTTATTATGAAAATATGTGATATCCTGAAAGAAGATAAAATTATTTCCGACTTTTCGGGCAAAACAAAAGAAGAAGTTATTAATCAGCTGATTGATCTTTTTCAAAAAGATACCCGCGTGAACGATCTCGAAAAAATCCGCACCGCCGTACTTGAAAGAGAAAAAATTATGTCCACCGGTGTTGGCAACGGATTTGCAATACCGCATGGGAAAACCGATGGTGTGAACGAAATAATTGCAGGATTTGCCCGAATTCCTGCTACTATTGATTTTCAGGCTCTCGATGATAAACCTGTAAATCTTGTATTTCTTCTTGTGGGGAAAGAGAATCTGGTAGGACCGCACATAAAGTTATTGTCGCGTATTTCCAGAATGATGAATAAAGAACAGTTCAGGAATGATCTTTTAGCTGCTGATACCCCTGCGAAGATTTATGAAATTTTCCAGAACGAAGAAAAAAATTATTTCGATATTACCTAAAAATCCTTCAAATATGATTAAAGCTATTACCGGTACAAAAGATACCCTTCCATCTGAAATTAATAAGTGGTATCTTCTCGAAAATTTAGTAAAAAAAATATTTTCCTGCTATAATTACAAGGAAATCCGCACGCCTGTTTTTGAAGAAACCGCGCTTTTCTGCCGCGGGATCGGCACTTCTACGGATATTGTAAGTAAGGAAATGTACACGTTTATTGACAGAAGAGAAACAAGTCTTACGCTTAAACCCGAAATGACTGCGTCTGTTGTAAGATCTTTTATAGAAAACGCGATGGATAAAAAGCAAAGTCTGAATAAACTATTTTACATTTCGCCGATGTTTCGCCAGGAACGCCCGCAGGCAGGAAGATTCCGGCAGTTTCACCAGTTCGGCGCAGAAGCTTTGGGCAGCAACGATCCGCTGCTTGACGCAGAAATGATAATTATGGCTTATAATATTATCAGCAATATTGGATTAAAAAATCTTGAAGTAAAAATAAATTCGCTTGGCGTGCCCGAAAGCCGCGAAAAATATAAAACTGAGCTGAGAAAATTTCTTGCAGGAAAAGAAGCGGGACTTTCGGAAGACAGTAAAAAACGGATTGATACAAATATTCTCCGGATTTTTGACAGCAAAGATGAAAACGATCAGAAAATAATGGCTGATGCGCCTTTGCTGATAAATCATCTTGATGATGAAAGCATTGCTCATTTCGAAAAAGTTAAAAAAGTTCTCGACTCCTTAAAAATTCCTTACACTGTTGACCCTAAACTTGTCCGCGGACTTGATTATTACACGAACACGACTTTCGAAATTATCAGCGGAAGCGTGGGTTCGCAAAGCGCTTTATGCGGCGGCGGACGTTACAATCTTTTAGTTGAGCAGCTCGGCGGCGGCGCTATTCCCGGAATTGGTTTTGCTGCAGGAATTGAAAGAATTCTGCTTGCCTGCGAAAACGAAAATGTTTTGAATCTTCCCGAAGAAAAAATTGATGTTTATGTTGTGCGCCTCGATAAAGAACTTGATGCGGAAGCCTATCTTTTAGCGGAAAGTCTGCGGAAAGAAAACTTGCAAGTTGAAGTTGATTATCTTTTAAGGAGCGTAAAAGCCCAAATGCGCGAAGCAAACCGGCTGAATGCGAAATATGCATTATTTTTCGGCGGCGAAGAATATTCTTCGGGTGAAGCTGTGTTAAAAAATATGAGCGAAGGAACCGAAGAAAAGATAAATATTAAGGATTCACTTTCAATAATAAGTAAAATCCAGAGGTAACATGTCTCTGAAAAAACCTAAAGAAGTTCCGCAGATTCCTAAAGCGCGCAAAAAAAAGCTTGATGCATTATTGGCTGCCGTTCCTCAGGCAAAGCCCGATAAAATAGAGTATTTGTGCTACCCGGCATTTAAGTTTGATGCAGTAAAAAGAAATGGATACACCTCGCTGATTATTGAAACCGAAGCCGAGTTTACAAGTTTTGCTTACGAAATTACTCACGATTTTTACCGCGAGAAAAATGAAATTTCGGTTGTCCTTTTAGGATTAAAACCAAAAACAAATACGGTCCCGGGAGTTATGCCCGCTTCCGCAGAAATTGTTATTGAAGAAACAGTGGGGGATTTTACCCTGAATGTAATTAAGCAGGACGGATGCATCAATACAATGGATTTCAATCTGAACATTTACAACAAAGAAATTGCGATTAAAAAAGTATTCCTTCCCGAAAAAGAAAACAACCGTAAATTCTGCGAATTCTATGTAAAACCCCAATTATTCGAGTTCAATTCCAATGAATAAAATTATCGGGAGAAAGCCGGTACTTGAAGCATTAAACTCGGACGTTGAAATTGAAATTATCTACTTTGCCCGCGGGTTGCAAGGCGATGTTGTTCAGCGGATAAAAAATATTGCAAAAAGTAAATCAATTAAAACCAGCGAAATTCCCCCTGAAAAATTAATCTCAATTGCAGGCGATACAAATCATCAGGGCATTGCCGCGCTCGCTTCGGAAGCAAAATATTACGAGCTGCGCGAACTTGTAAACGAGAGTAAAAATTCGAAATATCCGCTTCTGCTTCTTCTCGATTCAATTCAGGACCCGCACAACATAGGGGCAATATTGCGCACGGCTGAATGCGCGGGAGTTGACGGGATTGTTACCACTGTTCACAATTCTGCTTCTTTTACCGAGACAGTTCAAAAAGTGAGCGCGGGAGCTTTATCCCTGGTGAAAATATGCAAAGTAAATAATTTGGTAAACGCCATCGAAGAACTGAAAAAAAACGGTTTTTGGGTTGTCGGCTCGTCGCTGGAAAAAAGCCGGGATTACGATACAGTTGATTACAAAATGCCTGTTGCGTTGGTCTTAGGCAATGAGGAAAAAGGAATCAGGCGGCTGGTTGCAGATAAATGCGATTTTATTGTGAAAATCCCGATGACCGGCAGACTGCAATCGCTGAATGTTTCAGTAGCCTCAGGAATTCTCCTTTTTGAAATTTTACGGCAGAGGAAAGGGGTGAGTGGATTTCAGAAAAATAAAAACTAAATTTTATCAATTAAAATCGATTTTACTGATTTCCAAGCTTCTTGTGTATCGTATTTAATTCCAGGTCTTAACAAACCAACTATATCCCCTGTAAACTCAGAGTTAATTATTTTTTCTTCCAAATTAGATATAAAATCTTTTTTTGAAATTGAAATATTTTCGTTTTCGAGATACTTATGAAATGAATGGAGCAATTTCTTTATGTCAAGCTGCATTTTTTCAGTGGCATACCAAATATCAAATAAATCTCTGCCCTTGCTTCTTTGATAAAGCGCCCGGAGTTTTGTGCCAAGTAATTCTTCAACTGTAAAAGTAACAATTTTAACTTTACCCGAAAACCATTCACCTATATATTCACGTTCAATTTCTTGATAATCAAATATATTAAAATGTTCACGTGTATTTATTTCAATCTTTAGACGCAATTTTACAACCGGTTCATATTCTGTACTGAACCGATAAATTAGTTTATTCCCGTGAGTAACCCTTTCGTACGAAGCATTACCTAAGAAGGCTAATCTCTCGCGAAGCAGCGTTAATATATCGCCTATAGTTCCGGGGTTTCTTTGCACCAAATCAATATCTTCCGAATATCTTGGCTGGGGTTCAAAATACAGTTTGTGCAAAGCGGTCCCACCCCTGAAAGCTAATAATTCGCATAGGTTCGGGCTCGAATAAATTTCAATCAGAGCTCTTTCAATTATTAGGTCTTGTTCAACCATATAATTGTTATTCCAAGGCGCTTTTTTTGACCAAGCAATTATCTCAGATTTTGGAATCAATAAAAGTCCGTCTCTATTTTAAAATTTTCAATTATTTTCCAATCAGAATTCACTTTACATTGTTCTTTTGGTAAACCTGTTTTTAATGGTGTTCTGAAAAATATCTTATCTTTTAAAAAAATATGTATTACTTCTGCTAAATCCTTTTTGTTTAAAACTTTATCAAAAATATAACCTGTTCTTTGCAAACGGCTTAAAGGAATTTTATTTTTTAATACTTCGTTTAATTTTTCAACATTCATTGATTCTGTTAATTCATACAAAACTGTTGAAGCGCGGTTAAGTCCGCCAATCCTGTCTAAATATTGAATTAAATCCAATGCGGTCAGTTCGGGGCAGGAAATATTTATAAAGCCAACTTCGGTTTTCCTTCTTTCTATGCCAAACTCGGGCAGCCCGGATTTTACCAGATAATTTATTTTTAATCCTTCTGTTTCAGTTGAGCGGAGTGATGGCTTATTTATAACAACATAAGATTCCATCACTTGCTGGTGCGATGCTCCGTGGAAAACTGCTGCTGATAGTAAGCCTAAATAATATGGTCTTTTTAAATAATTAAACAAAGCATCAACAAACATTTCAGCAGGAAGAATTTTTCTACTTTTATATTCAGGAGGAATGATGACATAAAAACCTTTATATATTGAAACAAGCCGTCCTTTTTTAAATAATTTATTCAGCGAGAATTTAATTGCTGTTTGATAATTGGAATTAAACCTATTCTTTAGATCCTCAAGAGAAAAATGCAACTTCCCGTTGGACTGAACTTCAGCAATATAATCTTCTATATAGTTTCGTGTTGTTTGTATTTTCATAAATAAAAACGAGTATTCGTTTGCGTAAAGTAGTGCATTGCGCTAACTATTGCAAATAAAAACTCAAATATTTCTGAGAATATTGATTTTTTAAATTATCACCTAACACCTGAATCTCAGCATATCTGAAAGGAAAATTATCGTTATTACCAGTATTTATAGTGTTCGCTGTGCTTGTAGCAGGCAATGAGGAAAAGGGAATAAGGCGGCTGGTTGCAGATAAATGCGACTTTATTGTAAAAATCCCGATGACCGGCAGACTGCAATCGCTGAATGTTTCAGTAGCCTCAGGAATTCTCCTTTTTGAAATTTTACGGCAGAGGAAAGGGGAGTAAAAGTCATTTATCCTGCATTCGCCGGAGGTCATTTGCTTCGCGCCATTTGTAGCTTTTCCTAAAAACCTGAAGACCTAATATCCTGAAAACCTGTGCGGAATGAATCATCTTTTTTGTATATTAGCAGAAACAAAACGGATTTTATATGCTTACAGATTCAGATTATCAACATATAAAAGAATTAAAATCTATTTTGAAAAATAAATACGGCAGCCTTATCACAAAGATTCTTTGTTATGGTTCAAGGGTAAGTACCCAAAATCAAAATACAGATTTTGATATTGCCATAATAACCTCGCAAAAACTTAAGTGGGAGAAAGAAGACGAAATTTCGGATGTACTTTTTTATTACGGGCTGCAGAATGATATTCTGTTTGATGAAAAGTATTTTTCAGAAAAAGAGTTTACTGAAATTTACAGCTCTATGCCTTTTATTTCAGAAATTAAAAAATATGGAATTGCAATTTAATTATGAAAGAGGTTTTGAGGGATATCGTTGCTTACCGTATTAAAACTTCGCGCGACACGCTGAGCGAAATTGAAATACATTTGCAAAACGGATTTTTAGCAACTGCGATGAACCGGCTATATTACGCGGGGTTTTATATGATAAGCGCATTGGCTTTATTGGATAAATTCCCGACTTCAAAGCATAAGCAACTGATTGGTTGGTTTAATAAAGAATACCTGAAAACAGGGATAATAAATCCGGAAAAAGGGAAAATACTACGAAAAGCTTACGAAAGAAGACAATCTTCGGATTACCACGATTTTGTTACACTTACAAAAAGTCAAATTGAGGAATACTATTCAAAAATGAAAGATTTTGTGAACGTTGTTGAAGAAGTAGTCCAAGAAAAATTAAAAAATGAATCTGCTTAAGCTTTTTTCAAGAACAAGTACAGGCATCGCATCAAACCTTTTGTCCCGGCTTTCATTTCTCCCGTAAATCCAAAGTAATGGACGGGAAAAATAAATTCATCTTCATAAATTATTTACAGTTTCTTAGGTTGGGTGAATATAGTTTTGAAAGACTCAAATAAACTTTCAAATCAATCAAACATAGTTTCAAAACAGTTTAACAGACTTACAAATCAGTGGAACAGACTTTTAAATCAATGGAACATAGTTACAAATCACTCCAACAAACTTTTAAATCACTTAAATAGACTTTCAAATCAATCAAATATAGTTTCAAATTGATAAAATATACTTTTAAATTGCTTGAACATAGTTTCAAAACACTTAAATAGACTTTCAAATCAATCAAATATAGTTTCAAATTGATAAAATATACTTTTAAATTGCTTGAACATAGTTTCAAAACACTCCAACAGACTTTCAAATCAATCAAATATAGTTTAAAATTGATGAAATATACTTTTAAATGCGAATTTACCCCAAAAACGGGCTTTTTATTTTTTCTGCGGCAGGAAGTTAAATTACTAACCGGAAATGAGTAAGTGCAAATTAAGAATTCCCCGAAAAAACTCGGGACAGGCAAAATTAAGAATTGCCTGCTGTGTACTTTTCTGATTATTTATTGTATTTTCAGATGTGAATTTTGGTACTTTATTTGGAGTTGTATTTAGCGGCATAAATTAATGGACAAAAAGAGTTTTTCGGAAAGAGATATTTGCACAAAGTTTATTACCCCGGCTATTATAAAAGCGGGATGGGTTAAAGATTATCATTTTAGGGAAGAAATATCTTTTAACACTTTTACCGATGGGAAAATTTACGTTAGAGGAAAAATCACCGCAAGAGGAACGCGAAAACGGGCAGACTACATCCTTTATTATAAACCAAATATACCTATTGCTATTATTGAAGCAAAAGATAATAACCACTCAATTAGATCTGGTATTCAGCAGGCTTTAGATTATTCAATTATTCTAGATATCCCGTTTGTTTTCAGCAGTAACGGCGATGGGTTTTTATTTCACGACCGTTCAGCAACAGACGGCAAAATTGAAACTGAAATAAGTTTGGAAGAGTTTCCCACTCCTGAACTACTTTGGCAGAAATATAAAAAGTACAAAAGAATTGAAACACCTGAAGCTGAAAAAATTGTTTCGCAGGATTATTTTTTCGACGGTTCTGGCAGAAAACTTCGATATTATCAACAAATAGCTGTTAACAGGACAGTTGAAGCTATTGCAAAAGGACAAAAGAGGATTTTGCTTGTAATGGCAACAGGAACAGGCAAAACATACACTGCTTTTCAAATAATTCACAGACTTTGGAAAAGCGGAGCAAAAAAAAGAATATTGTTTTTAGCTGACCGGAATGCTTTAATTGACCAGACAAAACGGGGCGATTTTAAACATTTTAAAGATAAAATGACTGTGGTAAAACACAGGCAAATAGATAAAAGTTTTGAAATCTACCTTGCACTGTATCAAGGTCTTTCGGGAAATGATGAAGATGCAAATGTTTACAAACAATTTTCAAAAGATTTTTTTGATTTGATTATTATCGATGAGTGTCACAGAGGAAGCGTTAAAGAAGACAGTCAATGGAGAGAAATATTGAATTATTTCCAAAATGCGACGCATATTGGCTTAACTGCCACACCTAAAGAAACGAATGAAGCAAGCAATATTGAATATTTTGGCGACCCCGTTTATACTTACTCTTTAAGACAAGGAATAGACGATGGCTTTTTAGCCCCTTACCGCGTAATAAGGGTAATGCTAAATACAGATGCAGAAGGATGGAGGCCTGAAAGAGGAAAGACAGATAAAGAAGGCAACCTTGTTGAAGACCGGATTTACAATAGGAAAGACTTCGATAAAAATCTTGTAATTGATGAGCGGACAGAATTAGTTGCAAAAAAAGT
Source organism: Ignavibacteria bacterium (assembly GCA_012719345.1). GTDB lineage: Bacteria > Bacteroidota > Ignavibacteria > Ignavibacteriales > Melioribacteraceae > JAAYAN01. Next base: position 18,337 of record JAAYAN010000010.1, read on the forward strand.
AACAGAGTTTTTGAAAGGTTATGACCGTTTTGCCAAGACGATTGTGTTTTGTATGGATATAGACCATGCTGAAAGAATGAGAACTGCCTTAGCAAAACAAAATGCCGAATTAGTTGCGGAGAACTACAAATACATAATGCAGATTACAGGCGACAATGACGAAGGCAAAAGAGAATTAGATAATTTCATTAATCCGGAGGAAAAATATCCTGTAATTGCTACAACTTCCGAGTTAATGACTACAGGCGTGGATGCGCAGACCTGCAAAGTTATTGTTTTAGATTTTAATACCAGTTCTTCTTCGATGACAAAATTCAAACAAATAATTGGTAGAGGAACCCGTATTAATGAAGAATTCGGCAAACTTTATTTTACAATTTTGGATTTTAGAAATGCAACAGACCTTTTTGCGGATTCTCAATTTGACGGTGACCCGATAAGAGTAAAACCGGTTACTGAGGAAACTGATTTGGGTGCTATAATTAATGAAGAAGAACAAATCACTGAACCGATTATTGACATTGAAACCGGCGAAGAGATAGTGGAACTAACCCCAGATATTTTGTATCCTAAAGCGGATATAGAAAATAATACTGTTAATGAACCGCGAAAGAAAGTTTATGTAAACGGTGTTGATGTTTCTGTTTTAATAAGCCGCGAATTGCATTTTGACCAAAGCGGACGACCAATTACAACGAGTTTAAAAGACCACACAAAAGAGATTATCAACGGGCAATTTGCTACTTTAGATGATTTCTTAAACAGATGGAAAAATACCGACCGCAAAGAAGCAATAATTAAAGAGTTGCAGGAACAGGGAATAATGGTAGAAGCTTTATATGAAGCAGTTGAAAACCAGGTGGATTTATTTGATTTAATATGCCATGTAGCTTACGATCAGCCGCCCTTAACAAGAATGGAAAGAGCCAATAAAGTGAAGAAGCGGAACTACTTTACCAAGTATGGTGAACAAGCAAGAAAAGTATTGGAAGCTTTATTAGACAAATACGCTGACCAGGGAATTGAAAATATTGAGAACATTAAAATTTTAACTGTTCCGCCAATTAATGAATTTGGAACAGTAACCGAAATAATAGAAGCATTTGGCAACCGGGAATCGTTTGATAAGGCAATTAAAGAATTAGAAAATGAACTTTATAAAGTAGCATAAATTTTTGGGACTATCAGGGACTGCAGTGTCAAAGTCCCGGAAGTCACTAAAGTCATAAGTGATAAATGGAAGAGAAAGACAAAAAAACTGAAGGATTTATACCAAAACACGGAGGATACCGAAACCTGATAACTTATCAGAAGGCGGAAATTATTTATGACGGCACTTACTATTTTACAAACCGGTTTTTTAAGAAATATGACAGAACCATTGACCAGATGATACAGGCAGCCAGAAGCGGGAAACAGAATATTGTTGAAGCAAGTATGGCTTCGGGCACTTCAAAAGAAACGGAAATTAAACTTACCAATGTAGCCAGGGCTTCGTTAGAAGAATTGAAAATAGATTATGAAGACTTCCTGAGAAGAAATAAGTATGAAATTTGGAATATAGAACACCCGTACACTAAAAGATTCAGAGAAATTAACCGGGCACCCAATGCCACATACGAAACTTACAAAAAAGCGATAGAGCACGAGCAGCGTGAAATTTGCGCAAATTCGATGATTTGTTTGATAAATATTGTGAGCTACTTATTGAGCCAGCAAATTAAATCGTTAGAAACTGCGTTTTTAAATGAAGGCGGATTAAGGGAACGGATGACCAAAGCAAGAATTGAAGTAAGGAGACAGAAAGGAAAATAATTTACGGTAGTGTAAAAAGTTTTGTGTAAATGGGAAAATCATTTTCAGAAACAACAGGGCGGTTGAATATAGTTTTGAAAGACTCAAATAAACTTTCAAATCAATAGAACATAGTTTCAAATCAGTGGAACAGACTTTTAAATCAATGGAACATAGTTGCAAATCACTCCGACAAACTTTCAAATCGGTCAAACATATTTACAAAACAGTCAACCAAAGTTTCAAATTGGTCAGACAAACTTTCAAATCAGTGGAACAAACTTTCAAATCAGTGGAACAAACTTTCAAATCAGTGGAACAAACTTTCAAATCAATAGAACAGACTTTTAAATGCGAATTTACGCCAAAAACGGGCTTTTTATATTTTACGCATCAGGTATGTTAAATTACTAACCGGAAATGAGTAAGTGCAATTAAAAATTAACTGCCCGGTTAATTAGGTGTTTTTCCTTAAAACCTAAACGCCTGAATCTCTGTAAACCTAAAACGGCACATCATCGTTATTGTCAACATTTATTGTGTTGCTTCCGCCTTTTTGCCTGTTATACTCTTCAATTGCAAGGGCGGTAACGTTTTCTTTTAATTCTTTTGGGATATATACTTTGTCGTAATATTTACCGTCTTTACCCTTTTCGCTGGGAGCGCTTAAAAATAAACCGTTAGAGCCTTCAACAAGTGTAAAGCCTTTTATAGTTATTCCTTCTTCCGTTTCAATATCCAAAAAAGCTTTTGTTTTTGTGGTTCCTTCGTACAGGTTTAATCGTGAAATTTTCATTTTTTTTTATCCTCTGAACTATGTTAAATTTTAGCAAAAGAAATAATTGAGGTTGTTTTAAAAATTTTCTTTCTAATTCTTAAATTCAAATAATAATTATCTGCAGTAAAAGTGTTCTCAAGCTTGTATTTTATTGTAAAAGTAATTAGTGTTTCTTTATTTGATTTATTTTAATCAAAATTGCTATTTATCCAAAAGCTAGCTATCCCTATTATATACTCCTTATTTATTTAGACCAATAATTATTAGTTGTTATCTTTATTAGAATATTCGTTTGAGAATTGTATCATTCTCACTTTCTCGATACCTTTAAAAATTGACTTTTTTCAGTAACGATACTATACCTTGGCTCATTCTTATACTCAAAATTATCAACTATACCGTCATTAAGAGATATTCGGAGAAAATAGTACCGATAAGAACTGGTAGCTTTTTCATAGTTTACAATGAATTCACTTATTCTTTTCAAAGCCGCGGTATTGCCGAGTTCGCTATATAAATCTTTGATACTGTGACATATTTCAATTCTTTCATACTCATCAAATTCTTCATTGTAGTTATTTAATAAAAAAAATAGGCAATCTTTTTTAAGTTCCACATCGACCTCTTCATAAAAAGCACGTCTAAGAATGTAAGCAAAAAATTTCCTATCCTTATATTTATTTATATGATAAAATAAGTAACCAGTGAGGGTTAATTTTGCAAGCATGGCATTACTAATATTTAAAAAAACTATTTCATTGCTATAGATATTGCCTAAAATAAGAACTAACAACGTTAAGTGAACTACATTAAAGACTCCCCAATCACCACTACGTCGATCTCCAAATTTAGGATAACGATACTTATAATAGAAATACTTATGCAAAGTATCATAAATAAAAATAGTGCAAATGAGTTTGCCTGAAAAATCTATATCAGGATATGCAAGTATAATGAAAATTGTTAATAAATTAAAAAATGCATTAATTGGAAAACCAATTAGTGATAAACGAATTAAAAATTTTTCGAATTTTGAAAATCTGGTTTTACTAATTTTTAAATAAGATCTATAATAGTCACCAGTTCTGGGAAATATAAATTTTTCCATATATACTAATATATTATTGAAGAAATAGTTTTAGTCTCATTATTAATTTAAGCAAAAACGTCATTCGGATCATATTCTTCATCATCAAAATAATTAAGAGGAATGATTTCTTTGAAAATTTTTAATGGAGGTGCCTCAAAATCTTCGTCTTCCGGATCTATCAACCAACATTTTGGGCATATTCCCGAGATAAATAATTCACGATCTGAACGAGAATTATTTTTATTTGCTATTAAAATATCTACGTTTTCGTGCGTAATTTTTGTAATATCATCTGCTAGTTTGAATTCCCCTTCATACTTTGTTTTGCATTTTAAGCAGGGTATTGTAATGTGAATTATTTGATTACCAAAGCTATCTTTTAGTACCTCTTGTTTTGCATATAATTCAATTAAAAACATAATATTCTCAGTCCTCCAATTTTATAAAAAATATATCTGTACACATATATAAATGAATACAGGTAAAAATAATAAATATACTATTCGAATTATTAAATTCATAAAACTCATTCTACCTTCAAGACCTCCTGTCAATTTTATTATAAATTCAAATAACATTAAATAAGTTGAAGCCATATATATAAATGCAATTATCTTAATTACTAGTTCATACCATAAATCACCCAACCCTAAGAAAGCTACAATTAGGCATAAAATAATAATGATCGATTTTTCCGTTACACTATATGGTTTTGTCATTTCCCATCCTAAAATTGAACTAAATGATTAATAGTCGTTCCAAAAAACTTATTTATTTCTTTGATAATATATAATACCTTACATCAGTCATTTTGTATGAATAAAAAATCTTTATTTTTGGGTCAAGTCTTTTTTATTGTATAAAAACAAAATTTTAAAGAAAGCTAGGCTAACAATCTAGAAAAATTAAATCATTATTATAATCATATTAGTAAATAATTTTGATCATCACCAGCATAGTTTAAGAGTGTGCTTGTATTTTAAAAGTTATTTTTAACATAAATAGATATTTTTATTAATCTCAATCATTATTCATCCGATTAATGACAATAAAATCTGCACTGATAAATATTATTGCTGCAATTAGGTCCGTTACCATCCAAGTATCTCTTCCTAGATAAAACGGGGTTATGGGATTAAAAATCAGTCCGATTATTCCAAAAATCCATATTCTAATATCTATAGTTTCAGTACTTTTATATGATATAATTACAGAATAAATACTGGCAACAAAAACAGCCCACCTAAGAAAACTGTAATAACCTATATTCTGATCTGTAAAGCCTATAATCAACAAAACAGCCGTTATAATTTTTACCTGAGTTTCCTTTTGTTTAACTGTGTTTTTAATATTCATTTAAATCTTCTTTTTTCCTCTGCTGTAAATTATTAAAAAATTTAAAAACAGTATCATACAATGATAATAAAATAAAGCGCCTAATATTTTTGGAACTGGGTTTAATTTATTCTCACAGTGTTTTATTTTAAGTTAGATTTAGTTTTTAATGTATTTCATCTACTGGCTCGTCAATAACTTCACCTAAATTGGCACCACAATTAGGGCAAAACTTATCATTTTGATTAACATTTTTTCCACATTCACTACAAGAATAATCATCAATATCATTTAATTCAGTATTATCATTTTTTGGCTTGCTATTTTTAAAATTAAAACCAATTTCTCCTGCTAATATAGCAGCTGCAATAGCGGAAATATTTGTATTTATTTTCAACAATACTCCTGCAGTATTAATGCCAAATAATAGTATGAAAGCCAATACCCACCTCGTTTTTTCAACGAATTTTGGTATGTCATTATTCCATAAAAAGGATTTTATACTATGTGCTATACCTGTAAATATTACCCCTATAAGTATTCCAATCAGCATTTAAACTCCATTTCTAAATTAGTGATTTAATTTATAATCGGTATTCCTACTTTGTTGTTTAATTTCCAAAATAATTGGGATATAAATTATTTGTTTTTCTTGATAAATAAACAAACTGTTCACCGAATACTATAAATTTTTTAGAAGGAATTATTCCGTTACTATCTCTATTCAAAACGTTAAATCTTCATAAATCAACTCAAATTTAATCTTTCTTTTTTCCCCAGTTTACTTTTTGACAATCAGTCAAATATTTTTTCCATCAGAGGCTTCTAATTTCGGTTCATGACATAACGTCACGTTCTCGCTCCCTTCATTTTTCAACCTCTGTTTTAGCTTTCGCCAGTACGCCCCGGCATCAAGACTGTCAGTTAATGCACCGCAAACATGAACAACAGAAAAATACCATTCTTGTTTAACCCATATTCGTCTAATATTTTTACTTTCAAATACTATTATTCAGTTTTGTATATTACTATTGGTTTCATTTTTCATTCATTCTATTCCAACAATTTCTATTGACATATTCTACTCGATCAATGCTACAAATCCTGACCAGATGAAATTATTCGTACAAAAAATTACTTTGAAATTCACTTATGAATATAAGGCAAAAAACTCTCAAAGTATATATGCCATCTTCATGAATATTTGCAAATTGTAACCAGCTAATATTAATCCATCCTAATAGTTCTTAAGGGAATTATTTCCAAACAATCTATGTTCCATCTGTTAAATATTAACAAAACAACTCATATTTTAATCTTGAAATTATTTTCAAGATTGATTATGTTGCAATCAATAAAATATGAAAAGAGAATTGAGGAAATAATGAGCGATGATATGAAGGTTGTTGAAGACCTTACTCAATCGGAATACAAATGGGGATTTACATCAAACGTGGAAGCTGATGAAGCGCCAAAAGGTTTGAACGAGGATATAATCCGTTTCATTTCGGCAAAAAAGAACGAACCGGAATGGATGCTTGAATGGCGCTTGAAAGCATACAAATATTGGCTTACAATGGAAGAACCCCACTGGGCTAAATCGAAATATCCGCCGATAGATTATCAGGCAACAAAATATTACTCGGCTCCTAAAAAAATGCCCAAGCTAAACAGTCTGCAAGAAGCCGACCCCGAATTGATTAAAACTTTTGAAAAACTCGGCATTCCGCTGGAAGAACAAAAACATCTTGCCGGTGTGGCTGTGGATACGGTTTTCGATTCGGTTTCAGTTTCTACAACTTTTAAAGAAACACTTGCCGAAAAGGGAATTATATTTTGTCCCATTTCCGAAGCGATTGAAAAACATCCCGATTTATTTAAGAAATATTTAGGCTCAGTTGTTCCGCCGACGGATAATTATTTCGCTGCTTTAAACTCCGCAGTATTTACCGACGGCTCATTTGCATATATTCCAAAAGGAGTGCGCTGCCCGATGGAACTTTCAACTTATTTCCGGATAAACGCGCAAAACACAGGACAGTTTGAACGCACGCTTTTAATTGCCGATGAAGGCAGCTATGTAAGCTATCTGGAAGGCTGCACCGCGCCGATGCGGGACGAAAACCAGCTTCACGCGGCTGTGGTTGAGCTTGTAATTCTGGATAATGCCGAAATAAAATATTCAACCGTGCAAAACTGGTTTCCGGGGGATAAAGACGGAAAAGGCGGAATTTACAATTTTGTTACCAAACGCGCAGCCTGCCGGGGAAGAAATTCAAAAGTCAGCTGGACGCAGGTTGAAACCGGTTCCGCAATAACCTGGAAATACCCGAGCTGCATTCTTCAGGGTGATAATTCCGTGGGAGAGTTTTATTCGGTAGCTGTAACCAATAATTTTCAGCAGGCGGATACAGGCACAAAAATGATACATCTCGGGAAAAACACCCGCAGCACAATAATTTCGAAAGGAATTTCCGCAGGGAAAAGCGATAACTCGTACCGCGGACTTGTGAAAGTTAACAAAAACGCCGATGGCGCGCGCAATTTTTCGCAGTGCGATTCAATGCTGATGGGTGATAAATGCGGCGCGCACACTTTCCCGTATATCGAAATTGATAACGATACGGCGATTGTCGAGCACGAAGCAACAACTTCAAAAGTCGGCGAAGACCAGATTTTTTATCTTAACCAGCGCGGAATAAGCACCGAAGATGCCGTGAATATGATAGTGAACGGTTTCTGCAAAGAAGTGTTCAATAAACTTCCGATGGAGTTTGCAGTTGAAGCCCAGAAACTTTTGGCTGTAAGTCTGGAAGGAAGCGTAGGATAATTAAGAATTAAAAATTAAGAATTAAGAATTGGATTGATAAAATGATTACAATAAAAAATTTACACGCTAATGTTGCCGGTAACGGAATTTTAAGAGGAATTGATCTCGAAGTTAAAAAGGGCGAGGTTCATGCTATTATGGGTCCAAACGGCTCGGGTAAAAGTACGCTGGCAAATGTTCTTGCAGGTCACGAAGCTTATGAAGTAACCGGAGGCGAGGTGCTTTTGGAAGGGAAAGATTTGCTTGATATGGCTCCCGAAGACCGCGCGCGCGAAGGCGTGTTTCTCGCATTTCAATATCCCGTTGAAATTCCGGGAATAAGCAACGCAACTTTCTTAAAAACTGCTTTGAACGAAATTAGAAAGTGCAGGGGCGAAGAAGAAATTAGCGCTAAAGAGTTTCTGCAGCTTGTGCGGAAAGAAATGGATAAACTCGGGATGGACGAAAAAATGCTCAGCCGGTCTGTTAACGCGGGTTTTTCGGGCGGCGAGAAAAAGCGAAATGAAATTCTGCAGCTCGCGGTATTAAATCCTAAACTTGCTTTGCTTGATGAAACCGATTCCGGACTTGACATTGACGCGCTGAAAATAGTTTCGGAAGGTGTTAATAATTTTAAAAATAAGGATAACGCCGTAATTCTCGTAACTCATTATCAGCGGCTTTTGAATTACATCGTTCCGGATTTTGTGCACGTTTTGTACAAAGGCAGAATAATAAAATCGGGCGGAAAAGAACTTGCGCTTGAACTTGAAGAAAAAGGTTACGACTGGCTGATTAAAGAAGATGAAGCGGTTGGAGTGTGAAGGAAAAAATAATGAACAAAATACCTGAAAATACAGAATTAAAAAAATGGTATTCCGATCAGTTTGATTCTTTCGAAAACAAATTAAACGGCGGAGCGGATACCTATTTCCATCAGATAAGAAAAAAAGCTATTTCCCGGTTTGGCGAAATAGATTTTCCGCATCAGAAAAATGAGGACTGGAAATACACGAATATTTCTCCGGTTTTGAAATACAATTTCAAACCAGCTTCTGTTTTATCCGAAACAAAAATTGAAGATTCGCTTATTGAAAATGCTTTCATAAGCGAAGTAGAATGCTGCAGTTTTGTGTTTGTAAACGGCAGACTTCACTCTTCAAAAACAAACTTTCCGGAAGGCGTAACCGCAGGCTCGTTATCCGAAATTATGAAGAAAAATCCGGAACTGGTTAAACAGCATATCGCATCTTTATCGGAAAATGATAATTCATTCAGCGCGCTAAACGCAGCTTTTTCGGAAGACGGATTTGTGCTATTAATTGATAAAAATATCCAATTGGAAAAGCCCATTCAAGTTTTATTTTTAACAGGAAGCGACACCGAGAATCTGCTTGCCGCGCCGCGAAATCTTATTGTAGCAGGAAAAAACAGCAGCGCCGAAATAATATTTAATTACAGAGGTTTTGGAAGCAAAGTCTATTTAAATAGCTCCGTAACTGAAGTTTTTGCTGATGATGCTTCAAACATTACGCTTTACAATCTTCAAGAAGAAAACGACGATTCGTTTCACATCGAAAAATTGCAGGCGCATCAAACAGCTTCAAGCAATTTTACGCATTTTTCATTCACCTTAGGCGGAAAGATTATCCGCAACGATATAAATACGAAACTTTCCGGTGAAAATTCCGCCTCGCATCTTTGGGGTTTGTATCTCGGAAAAAATGAGCAGTTGATCGATCACCATACTTTTATCGATCATTCTGTTCCTCACTGCGAAAGCAACGAACTTTTCAAAGGAATACTTGACGATAATAGCCGCGGAGTTTTTAACGGGAAAATTTTAGTGCAAAAGGATGCGCAAAAGACGAATGCATTTCAGAGCAATAAAGCTGTGTTATTAAATAAAAACGCGAAAATTGACACAAAACCGCAGCTCGAAATTTATGCCGATGATGTGAAATGCACTCACGGAGCGGCAATCGGCAGACTTGACGACACGGCATATTTTTATATCCGTTCGCGCGGAATTCCAGCCGATGTCGCAAAATCTATGCAGATACGCGCATTTGCGACCGATGTAGTTGAAAAGATTGAAATAGACGAACTTAAAGAAATAATTAATCACAAAATTTTTGAACATCTCCGCAGGGTGGAAGTTGTAAATGAATAATCTGATGATTGAAGTTCCTGAAATGGAAGCTAAAAGAATATTTGAAGTAGAAAAAATCCGTGCGGATTTCCCGATACTTCAACGGGAAGTGAACGGCAAACCGCTTGTCTATTTGGATAACGCTGCAACCACGCAAAAACCCCAGACCGTAATAGATAATATGATTCATTATTACACTTTTGAAAATGCTAATATTCACAGGGGACTACACTTTTTAAGCGAGCTTGCTACCGAATCCTACGAAAAAGCGCGCTTGAAAGTAAAAGAACACATAAACGCGATGAGCGTTGCCGAAATTATTTTTGTGCGCGGGGCAACCGAAGCTATTAATCTTATTGCCACAAGTTTTTGCCGCGGCGGATTTTATAAAGCCGGGGATGAAATTATTGTTACACAAATGGAGCATCACGCAAACATTGTACCCTGGCAGATTTTATCGCAGAAAAAAGATATAAAATTACGCGTAATTCCGATTAACGAAAAAGGCGAGATAATTTTTGAAGAATTTGAAAAACTTATTTCCGATAAAACAAAACTCGTTTCGGTGGTGCATACATCAAATGCGTTAGGAACAATTAACCCGGTTTATGATATTGTCCGGGTAGCGCACAAACATAACATTCCTGTATTACTGGATGGCGCGCAGGCAATTGTCCACAACAAAATTGACGTGCAGAAACTTGACTGCGATTTTTATGTCTTCAGCGGGCACAAACTTTACGGTCCAACCGGAATAGGCGTTCTTTACGGAAAAGCGCATATTCTAAACTCGATGCCCCCGTATCAGGGCGGAGGCGATATGATTCGCACAGTATGTTTTGAAGGCTCCACCTTCGACGATCTTCCTCATAAATTTGAAGCCGGAACACCAAATATTGTCGGGGGTATCGGACTTGGAGCAGCAATAGATTATTTAAATCAATTCGATTTTGAAGATATAAGCCGGCACGAAAAAGAACTTTTAAATTATGCCACACAGAAACTTCAGGAAATACCGGGACTGAAAATAATTGGCACTGCCGAAAATAAAGCATCGGTTTTATCGTTTACAATAAAGGATATTCATCCATACGATATCGGGACGATTATTGATACACATGGAATTGCGATAAGAACAGGACATCACTGCACCCAGCCGACAATGAAGTATTTTAACGTACCGGCTACCGCTCGCGCATCTTTTGCAATTTACAATACAAAACAGGAAGTTGATAAACTGTTTGCCGGCTTGTTAAAAGTTAAAAAAATGTTTGGATGAAAAATGGAAATAAGCGAGCTTGAAAATAAAATAATAGAAGCCCTTAAACTGGTTTACGATCCTGAGATTCCCGTAAACATTTATGAAATGGGAATGATATACGAAATAAAAGTTAAAGAAGGCGGAAACATCTATATAAAAATGACTTTAACTTCTCCTGCTTGCCCCGTTGCCGAAAGTCTGCCCGTGGATGTAAAAGCCAGAGTGGAATCAATTGAAGGAGTAAACCAGGTTTATGTGGATGTTGTATGGGACCCGCCCTGGACACAGGATATGATGAGCGAGGAAGCAAAGCTGGAATTAGGTTTCTTCTAAATATCTGTTTTTATTTTACTCCAATAGTTGAAGAGGCTGTGTGAAAAGTGTTATTTATAAATATAACTCATCCCCCAACCCCTTCTCTTTCATAGAGAAGGGGAGTTTTTACACGGTTTTTGAAGTCCCTCTCTTTTTAAGAGAGGGATTTAGGGTGAGTTTGCTTGATATTATTGGGTTTTCACACAGCCTCTTTAATCGTGGATATTATAAGTCACATATAAATAATAACCGTTTTAACGGTTTAAAGAATTATTAAACATACCTTTAAATAACTAACGGGAATACTGATGAAATTCAGCGCGCAGGAAGAATACGGAATAAGATGCCTGATCAGACTGGCAAAAAGCTTTTCGGAAAACCGGAGTTTAACAATACCGGAAATAAGTCTGGCGGAAGGAGTGCCCGAACATACAGTTGCTAAAATATTGCGCGAACTGCGGCTCGGCGGTTTTGTTGACGCCGGTCGCGGTTTTACCGGCGGTTACTCGCTTACGCGCGCGCCCGAAAAAATAATTATCGGCGATGTTTTCCGTTCACTCGGAGGGAAACTATTTGACGATTCATTCTGCCGAAACCATTCCGGCGCGTCTTCAATCTGCACAAACAGTATCGATTGCTCTGTCCGCTCGCTTTGGACGCTGATACAAAACGCTGTGGATAACGTGATTAACGAACTAACGCTTAAAGATTTGATGGTTTCGGAAGAAGACGTTTTTGCGAAAATGAACTTTTAAAAGCGGAGACCGGAAAAAGGGAGACCGAAGACCGGAAAAAGCAAAGCGCAAAGAGCAAAGGGCATAGTTTTTTCTTGCTCTCAATCTTGCTCTTAATCTCACACTATTTTTAATGGACAAAGGTGAATGGTAAAAGGGACGGGGGACTAAGGATGGGGGAAAACGGAGAACGGGAAAAGCAATAGCCCCACACCAAAGGCGGGCAAGCACAGATGACGCAGATCCGGCAGGCAGGGAGAACGGAGACGGGAGAACGCAGACCGGAAACCGGGAAAACCAATAGCACGCGGATGACGCAGATCCGGCAGGAGCCGGACAAGTGAAACTGATTTTCACAGATGAGTTTTATGTTTTTCTCTTAATCATATTCCTAATCATAATCATAATCTTTTTTAACAATGATTTACAGGATAAACAGGATGGAGGAAAACGGTTTAGAGTTTTAAGTAAAAACTGTGAAATTAAAATATTTACTAGATAGTTATACCTAGATGAACCAATGCAAAATATTTGTTTTTGAAGCAAATACGAAGTAAAAGTGAACTAGATGCAACCTTCTAGGTATTTATACCTATTTACATTTGTTTTTTATTGTTGTATTTTCAAGGCATTTATTTTGGAACTATTATTTGAGCAAGATAAAATGGCAAAGGGAAAAAATATCAAGTGGAGTTAAAATTAGAATATTGTTATTATTTACAAATAAATACATACACACATACTTTAATTACGGGAGATATTTATGTTTATGAAAACCTTAATTCTTTTTGTCCTTTTAACGAATTCAGCCATTTGGGCACAGCTTTCTATTAACAGTTCTGGTCAGGCAACTTTTGGCGGTAATACTACAATTAATGGATTAACTGCAATAGGTACTTCTGCTTCCAATACATACAAATTACGGGTGGAATACAATA
>JAAYAN010000043.1 GCA_012719345.1 Ignavibacteria bacterium
AAATTTGTGAGATTTTCAATCTCTTGCGGAGATACGTCTTCAATTTCCGTCTCTGCTGGAAGTCTGTTTCGCGAAAGTCCGATTTTCCCTTTGACTAAATCCTGCCGTATCTGCTCGTGCTGAATATAATCGAACCCGTTTGCGCGTTTTATTTTTTCAGTTTCAGCCGACTGTAAATATTTATCATCGGACTCAACTTTTGATGAAAACTTGAAAAGATTTCCAACAATAGATCTAAGCATCGGGAAAGCGTCGTTATTTTCGGAGCTGAATGAAGTTACTTTATCTATTTCAATTTTTCGGATATCGGGTAAAGCTCCGGCATCTTTTCGTACAAGAAGGGGAACGATAAGAGAATAATAACTTCGCGGCATTAAAGCCTCGTCGCCTTGCAGCAGTTTAGAAACTGAACCGTTATGATTTATCTTGAAATTATAAACTACAGGATTCATCGCGAACGGAAGGTATTCTGCCATTTCCTGTTTTGTGTCAGTTAATAATTTTAGAATTTTATCTTTTGCATCGGAATAAATTGAAGGATCGACAAACATACCCATTCCGCCGCCCGACATTCCGCCAAGCATAAGGAAACCGCGGTATTTATCGCCGAATAATTTTTTCGCGCGCCCGATAATCACTTCGGTAAAAAAAGTTGTAGCCCAGGGAATAATTGTTTTAATAGGACCTTTGAAATTTTCGGAAGTCAGGTCAGCTAATTTGTCAATATCACCGGATTTAATTGTTTTAGTAATTTCATTATAAATTTCATTGGCATTTTGCCGAGCATACCATTCGTCGGAACAGCGAAGCAGATATTTTTCAGTAACCATTTCGAGAATCGGCCCGACATTCGAAGCCATTCCGCCATGAAAAAGAATTAATGAAGAAGTAAGTTTTTCTTCAAATTCGGGATTTATATCGGTATTATCAAAAATTTTATGATTTGGCAGAAGACATCCGCGGCTGATATTATATTCGGGATCAGTTTGCTCTGCAAAAATACCTTCAATTTTTTTAATTCCAGGCCAAATTCCTCCAGAATCCTGCCAGCCGCCGCCGGAACCTCCGATCCATTCTCCCATTATTGCGCGGGATGCAATAAGCCGGCGTTCCTTTTCGGTCAGCGAACCTTCAAAATTTTCGGTCTGTTTTGTTGCCCGCATTAAAGCGCTTATCATCGAAGCAAGAAGGTTTGTCGAGACAGCTAATCTTGAACCCTTAGGGATATCATTAACTTTCGTTACAAGTTCAATTCCCAATCCGGGCGAAAGAATTTTTCCTAAAATATCGGAAACAGAATGATTTGTCCCCTCGAATGAAGGAGGAACAAATCCGGAAACTATTACGGCAGCTTTTAAAAGACTTAAATAATCATTCCCAAAGTTAAATAAATCCGATAATTCGGTTATATCTTTTGTATCGTTTAAATCGAGAGAAGTTATACGGATAACCGGCTCGGTAATTACGCGGACGTATGATTCGAGAGGCGGCTTTATTTCTTTATCTCTGCCGTAAACTCCAAGGTCAGCCGAAATATTAATTACACGGGCGCCTTCAGGATAATCCATACCGAGGAAGAAAATATCAGACCAGCAGCTATGTGTAAGGTCCATCCGGACGGAAGTTTTTTCCTGTAATACAGGATAAAGAGATGAGCCTTCTTTTCTTTCGAGCATTGCGGGATGAATTCTTAACGGATGTTCATCCGGATGTCCTACGCGAAACATCCATTTATTTCCAATACTGGAGCGTACGCTTTTACGAACCTGATCGGCAAGTATTTGAAAAGTAAGAAGGTGGTAGCTTTCGGCAAGAGCGCTGAAAATGTTGCAGTCGGCTCCTTTTTGCTGAATGCTTGAGTGGAAAATACTGATAGCTTTTTCAAAATTTCTATTTAGTAAATGATTATATCCGTCAATTGGTATTTGTCCTGTAGCAGGAAAGTCTTTCGATTCCACTAAAAAATAGCGGTAACCTGCATATAAAAAAATGCATGCTCTCACTCTTTCGTAAAGATTCCGGGAAGTTTTCCGGAAATTATCGAGTTCTTTAAAAGAATTTAATAATTCTATTGAACTTATATTTTTGCAAAGTTCATCGAAAGATTTATTTCTTACGGTTAAGTCGGTTGAAGTAATTGTCTCGATAAACTTGTTCATTTTATAAATATGCCTTAAATTCTTGAAGATTCTGCCAATAGATTAATCATAATTTCCATAATTTCTTCGCGGGTTTTTCCTGAAAGACCGAGCGCAATCTGAGCTTTCATCAATCCGTATTTTTTGCTCATATCGTATCTGTTCCCTTTCATTTCCAGTGCCAGATATTTATCTTCGTTTGCCAGTTGTTCCTGAATAGGAGTAAGTAAAACATTTTCGCCGGGATTTTTATCCATATAGTTTTCAAGCATATCAAAAAGCACCGGCTTAAAAATGTGCATACCAAAAAAACATAGATAATAGCCGTTTTTCAGTCCGGGTGTCTGAAGTTCAAGCTCTGCAAAACTTACCGAAGGTTTTTCAGCAATTTTTTCTATTTGATAAACACCTTTATAATTTTTAAGGGCTTTTCCCGTAACAGTTCCATATTTGCTAATTAAATGCTCGATTGTAGGGTTAACCGCGGATGCCGAACAGTTTTCTTTCACTGCAAGCTCTATCAATTGCTGTGCGCATCTCTTTTCCTTTAAATTGGATACATAAAGATAATCGCCTAATAAAAGAAGAAACGGTTCGCCATTAATAAAATTTTTCGCCTGATATACTGCATTTCCGTAGCCTTTTGGTTCCTGCTGGACTGTAAAACTCATTCTATCCAGAAGATTTTTAATATCGGCAGCTTGCTTTTCTGCCCATTCGCTGTTTTTATATGCCTTAAGCATTGAAGTCTGCAGTGTTTTAAAACTTTCAATATATCGTTTATCATCTCCTGGAGCGCAAACGATGCAAATTTCCTCAATTCCGCTGAGAAATGCTTCTTCGGCAATAATTTGAATTGCAGGTTTATTAATGCCTTTTGGGTCAACAATAGGCAGCATTGCTTTTTGAACTGTATCGGCAACGGGATAAAGTCTTTGTCCTCGTGCAGCAGCAGTAATTACGGCTTTTCTGATATTCATAATTTTCTATTTTTTTATGCTAAATTTAACCCAAAATAATTATTATAAAAAGTAATATATATTCCGAAATACAAATACTTAAATAAATAATGCTATTTAAAACAAAAAACCCTCTCTTAATGAGAGGGCTTTTTTGTAATGATATTTTTTCTATAAAACTAAAAATCCATCTTCTTTTTCATTTTAACGGTGTAATCGTATACTATCTGGCTAGATAAGAACGATGAATATGTTCCTATTACAATGCCAAGCAACAGAGTAAACGAAAATCCTCTTAACACATCACCGCCGCCAACTAAAAGAGCAACAATTGCTAAAATAGTACCAATTCCTGTAACAAGAGTTCTTCTTATTGTTCTATTATTAGCCTTGTTAATATTTTCTTCTAATGCAGCTGTTTTATGAACTGTAAAGTTTTCTCTAATACGGTCAAAAATAACTACAGAGTCGTTAACAGAATAACCTATTAATGTTAGCAATGCAGCAATAACTGTAATAGAAATTTCCAGATTAAGCCCTGGAAAAACACCATAAAACATTGAAAATACACCAAGCGTAATAACTACGTCGTGGAACAGAGAGATAATGGCGCCAAACCCAAAAACGAACTTAAACCGGAAACCCATATAAAGCATTATAGCAATTAAACCGAAAAGAATAGAGAGCAAAGCATCTTGCTTTAATTCACTTCCTATTTGCGCACCAACTTTTTCTTCCTTAATAATTTTAAATTTATTATCCTTATACATTTTA
>JAAYAN010000044.1 GCA_012719345.1 Ignavibacteria bacterium
GCCGACAAACTTAGAACTGGGAAAACAACTATTAAGCAATGGATGATCACTATAATTTTATCTGATCAGGCATACCACTTATTTGAATTATTTAAGAATAATGCTGTTATTATTAGAACTTAGCCAAAAATACTTATCAACGCTTAAAAATAAAAAAGACGGGCATCAAAGGGAAATTCTGAAAATACTCTGCTTGATGGATTTGGAAGATAAATATGAAGGCAGCTTGTTCGATTTATGCATAAATTTATGGAAGGATATTAACAAGAATTCATCTGTACGTGTTACAGCATTTAAATTTCTTATAAAAATCGCAGTAAAATATCCTGAATTACGCAGCGAAATTATTTATCTTGCAAACGAGAATTATTTAGAAACCTTATCTCCCGGAATAAAAAATTCAGTAGGAAGAATGATTAAAGAACTAAAATAACTTGTAAAACGATTATGAAAAAGATTTTAATATTGGTTTTGCTCGTATCTGTTTATATTTCCTCATAAAAATAAAAGCGGTAACATTAATATTTATGCCTCGGTTTCTAATATACATTTCTTTCCAGCTAATCTTTTTTACAGGATTCATTTTTTCGCAAAATACGGGCAATTTAAGAGTCTTTATATCGGATTCGCTTAACGGCGAAGCCCTTGCCTATTGCAATGTCTTTATAGAAGAATCGGGCAAAGGTGCCTCTGCAAATGAAAAAGGTTACGCCGTTATTACATCTATTGCTGCAGGGAAAAAATACACATTGCTTGTAACTTATGTAGGATACGAATCGAAAAAGATTGATTTTGTTATTATGCCTAATAAACTTACCGAGTTAAAAATTGAATTAAATCCGGTTGGAATACAACTGCAGACGATAGAAAAAATAGGCGAAAAAACAGCAGAAGCAAATGCCACTGATGCGGGATTAAAAATAATAAAAGTAAGAGACCTCGAATATCTTCCGCAAAGCGTTGAGCTTGATATTTTCCGGGCAATTCAGTCAGTGCCGGGGGTTCAATCCACAAGCGATATTTCAGCAAAATATTATGTACGCGGAGGGGGCAGCGACCAAAATCTGGTTTTGCTGAACGGTGCAGCTATTTATAATCCGTTTCACGCTTTTGGAATTTTCAGCGCTGTCGATCCGGAAATGATAAACAATATTGAATTTTACAAAGGCGGGTTTACATCCGAATACGGCGGAAGAATTTCTTCGGTTATGAATCTCATTACAAAAAATGGAAATAAAAACAGATTCAGCGGTTCGGCATCGGCAAGCCAGTTATCCGGTAAAGCGCTTTTGGAAGGACCTTTCCCGGGCGGCTCTTTTATTGTTACTGGAAGGAAAAGTTACAGTAAAGCAATATTTAAAAATTTCTTTAACAAGCAGATTCCGCCAATCGATTTTTACGATTATTCATTTAAACTGAATACAAATCCTGCGTTTATAAAAGGTTCTAATTTTAATTTATTCGGATTTTTCAGCAAAGATGTTGTGGATAATGAAGGCGAATTAAGCGAGGATTTTAATTGGTCGAATAATATAATCGGTTTTAAGTGGTTTCAGGTTGGCAGCAGTCCGCTGTTTTACGAGGTATCAATTTCCTACAGCGGATTTGAAGGCGAGGTAATTCCCAACTTAAGCAATGCAAATCCTAAAAAGAACGAGCTTACAGATTTTACCGGAAGAATGGATTTTACCTATATTTTCGACAGCAAAGATGAAATTTCAATGGGGTTGAATATTACGGATATAAAAACGAAATTATTTCTTGTTGATCAAAACGGCTTGAAATATGACGTTGATGAAAACGGAACGAATTTCTCTTTTTTTGCAAAATATAAATTTATGCGATACGACAATCTAGGAGTTGATATCGGCGGAAGATTTAATCTTACGGGTCTTTTAAAAGGTAAAACCGCTCTGTTCGAACCGCGGGTAAGTTTATCGTGGAATATTATTGATGAAGTAAAAATGAAAGCTGCATACGGAATTTATCAGCAGGAAGTAGTTACTTATTCAGACGAAAATGAAGTTGTATCTTTGTTCGAGCCTTGGACAATAATTCCTGAATATTTAGATGCATCAAAAGCTTATCATTATATGGGCGGACTTTCGGTTGCATTATCAAAAAAAATATCATTTGATATTGAAGGATATTGCAAAAAGCTGCAAAACCTGATTATGCTTAACGAAGAAAAATTCAAAAAAACCGATGATGATTTTGTTTCAGGAAGCGGAGAATCTTACGGCTGGGAAAGTTCGTTGAAATATGTTTCGGATATTTATAGATTTTCCGCCTCATATTCTTTAAGCTGGGCATATAAAGAAATTGACGGCAGATTGTTTTATCCAAAATACGATACCCGCCATTCGCTGATGCTCGATTTTGAAGTGAATTTAGGATATGGATTTTCGGCAAGCGCAATGTGGAATTACAAGACGGGAAATCCTTTCACTCAGAATATGAGCTTTTACGATAAATATTATTTCAGCGATTTTTACGCACAAGTTTCTCCGTTTAATAATTATAAGCCATACGCAATTCTGGCAGATAAAAATCTCGGCAGGCTTCCGGATTATCACCGTCTGGATTTTAATATTACAAAACAATTTAAATACAGTTTTATTTCGGGGAACATAAGTGCAAGTATTATGAATGTTTATAACAGGAAAAATCTTTTTTATTTCAAAAGGGAAACCGGCGAAAAAATTTATATGCTGCCGTTTATGCCGTCATTATCTGTAAAGGTGCAGTTATGAAAAAAATATTCTTGATTCTTTTTTTCCCGGCAGTTTTTCCATTATCCTGTTCCGAAGATATAAATCCAAATGCTCAATTCCGCGAAAGATATGTGCTGAACTGCATTCTTAACGGGGACAGTTCGAAGCAGATAGTTACAATTCTTAAAACGTATAAGACTGAAAATTTCGATCCGCTTTCGAACAGCGAAAATCCTTTTATAAAAAATGCGGATGTTAAACTCTGGCATAAGAACAAATTGTATCAGTTCAGCGATTCGAGCATTTCCTCAGGCGGAGTGCAAAGATATGAAGGTGAAAACAGTTTTTATTTCAATAAGGATTTAAGATTGGAACCCGGTGAATATGCTGATATCGAAGCTTTGCTACCGAATGGTCTGCGTCTTTCTGCGGAATTAAAAATACCTTCAGTAAATATTTCATTTTCCGGTTCGGATGATCAGATTCCTAATAAAACGAAAGGAGACATAATAAATATAGTTTGGAATCATCTGGAAGAATTAATGTTTTCTCCTAAATTTGTGATAAAATACTTCGATTTTTCGTCAGGTTCTGCCGTTCAAAAAATGATTGAAGTCCCAATAAAATATATTTCTATTAATGGTAAAGAAGAACCGTACTATCCAAAGCCGTCAGCAAATAAAGGTTACAGGATTGATCTCGATGTTTTTAATAAAACTTTATTATCAATTTCTACAGATGAAAAAAATAGGAATTACTACACAATACTCGGGTTTTCTGTTATAATGCAGATTTATGACGAAAGTCTTTCTCTATATTTTAATTCAATCCAAAACAGTTCCGATAGATTTACGGTTAATCTGAATGAAAATAATTACACAAACATTAAAGGCGGTTACGGTATATTTGGAGCATTTATAACAAAAGAGCACAAAATTCTTCTCGATAGAGATTATATAAAGTCTTTAGGTTTTAAAACAGGTTTTTAGGATGAGAATAAATAAAATTTATAAAATAATTTCGGGTATCTGCTTTTTAATATTGTTTTCATTCAGTTCCTGCGAAAAAGATGTTTATGTTTCTCCGCCCGATATGCCTCCGCCCGATGGAAAGGTATTAATCTCCAGTTATCCTCAGGGAGCTTCAATTTACCGCGATGGAAAAGATATGCGGAGAATAACGCCGGATAGTCTCACTTGGCTGGAAACAGCCGAATACCAAATTACGCTGAAAATGAACAATTTTTTGGATACTTCGTTTATTGCCCATGTAAAAGAAGGAGAAAAAGCAGCTTATTTTATTGATTATACTAAAAACAATAAAATGCTCGGATCGATTTACTGCGCCTCTCTTCCGGCTGGTGCAGAAGTATTTCTGAACGGTAAATCTACAGGCAAATTTACTCCTGCAACAATCGAAAAGCTTTTACCCGGCTTGTACGAAATAAGTCTGAAAAAACAATATCATTCAGATGTATCAGGAAATGTTACGGTTAAAAGCAGCTACCTTTCGCAGACGAAATTTACTCTTATTGATTTGCGGAAATGGCAGTTGTTCCCTGTAAATACTTTTCCCGAGGATATAAGCGATATTACAACAATAATTACCGATAAAAACGGAATCCTTTGGATCGGTACAAACGGGCAGGGTTTAATTAAATATAACGGAAATTCTGCTGAAAGATATACGTCCGATTATTCCGATCTACCAAATAATTACATTCAGACTTTATTTGTTGATGAAAACAATGATTTATGGATAGGCTGCCGAAAGGGGCTTGCAGTTTTACGAAACGGTGTTTTTATCAGTTATAACGATAAAAATTCTTCCATGCCCGATTATAATATCGAAAGTATTTTCACCGGAAAAGCAGGGCAGTGGTTCGGAACGCATAAAGGTCTTGTGCATATAAACAGCAGCGGATTTTACGATACAATAACAACTGCCAATTCTATTCTGCCGGATTTAATTGTTAAAACCATTACTCAGGACGGGGAAGGAAATTTCTGGCTTGGCACAGAAAATGGCGGAATTGCTAAATTGTCTTTGATTGTTGAGGATATTTTTCCTGTTTATGAAATTACCGAAGTTTTTAACCAAAACAATGCAGGATTGCCGAGTAATGTAATTGTCTGTTCGGCAACCGATAAAAACGGAAGTGTGTGGTTCGGGCATTTGCCTACAAGTTTAAAACCCGGCGGAATAAGCAATGTTTATGGCGGAAATTCGTGGTATGCCCCTTTCAACGGTTTATCCGGAAGAGATGTAAAAGAGATATTTGTAAGCAGAGGAAATAGAAAATTTGTTGCAACTTCAAAAGGCATTACAGCTTTTGTAAATTACAGCGAAGCAGCCGTTGGGAATACATATCTGAATTTTGATAATACCGGAATTGACCTTTCGAATATTGCGGGTTTTACAGAAACTCCCGAAGGGCATATCTGGATTGCAACAAAAAATAACGGATTGATAAAATTGCTTGATGCTGATTACAAACCGTGATTTTATTATATGTTTTCCTTAATCCAATTTTCAAGTCCGCCTAAAACAATTAACTCCTGCGCTGCTGCTCCAACTGGCGAAAAACTGTAATTGTTGTTTCTATAGATTAAAACCGATTTCTGGAAATCCACTATTACTTTTTCTTCACAAACATTTGTAAGTCTTTCTTTACCGCATTCATTTTTCAGGTCGTAAATAAATTGCGGAAGTTCGATGCACAAAAATCCGTTATTAATTGCATTACGCTGATAAGTAGCATTTAACGATCCGGCAATAACTATTTTAATTCCTTTATATTTTAACGCGGTTGCTGCTTGTTCTCGCGAACTTCCTGTTCCGAAATTATAACCGGCAGCGAGAATATCGCCTGCAGTTACAATATTTGCAAAATCGGGGTCGTAGTTTTCCATAACGACTTTTGCCTGTTCTTCGGGAGTAATATCATCGTTATAAGTATATTTCCCGGGGTAAATTCCATCCGTATTTATGTTATCCTGATAACAGAAAACAACTCTTCCTTCTGCTTTTTCAGGAAATCCTTCGATTATTTTCACTTCTTTTTCAACTTCGCTGGATATAGCTGCTTTTTTTATTTCACCTTTCGGTGAATTTTCTGAAAAATTAAACGGAGAAACTATTTTACCTGCAAGCGCCGAAGCTGCCACAACTGCAGGTGAAGCAAGATATGCTTTTGCATTTGGCGAACCCATTCTTCCTTTAAAATTACGGTTGGTTGTTGAAATACCTGTTTCGCCGTCTTCAAGCAGACCTGTGCCGAGTCCGATGCAGGGACCGCAGCCGGGAGGCAGGGGAATTGCTCCTGCTTCTATTAAATCGTTCCAACAGCTCGAAGTTTCTGCTTCTTTCTGCACTTCATTTGAGGCGGCAGCAATATAAAACTTCACATCTTCAGGAATCTTTTTCCCTTTAACAATTTCAGCGGCTTCCTTAATATCTTCAAATCTGCTATTAACGCAGCTTACAAGATATGCCTTGTTAATTTTTATATTTTGATTTTGAAGAACCGATGCGGGATTTGCAGTTTTTAGAGTATTCGGACCGGCAACGCAAGGCTGAACCTCGCTGATATTAAAAGTAATTTCCTGAAAATAATCAGCTCCCGCATCCGGACGAAGTGAAGGACATTCTTCAACTAATTCTTTTATTCTCTTAAGATTTATTCTAGGATGCAGACCTTTTCCGTCAATATCCGACGGAACGCCGGCAAAACCGCGATTTAAAATATAATCCGCACGGGAAGTTAGCCAATTAATTGTAACTTCATCAACCGGGAATATTCCGCAAAGTGCACCCCATTCTGTTGTCATATTTGCAATTGATAGCCGCTGATCGACAGATAAATATTTTATTCCTTCGCCCGAAAACTCAATACAGTGATTTAGAACTTCATCGTTGTTGAAAAATCCGCAAAGCGCAATTATTATATCTTTTCCTGTAACGCCTTTTTTAGGACTTCCCGATAAAACTACTTTTGTAACAGGAGGAATCTGCCACCAGGTTCTGCCGGTTGCCCAAATTGCTGCAGCATCGGTGCGCACAATCGGGGTTCCCAATGCTCCAAGTCCGCCGTACATATTTGAATGGCTGTCGGATGCAACAACAAAAGTCCCCGGAAAAGCATAACCTTCTTCGCACATGATCTGATGTCCGATGCCTCTTCCGGCAGGATAAAAATCGGCTCCGGCATTTCGGGCAAATTCTTCAATCTTTCTGTACTTTTCAAGATTTTTATCGCTTTTATCCTGAATGTTGTGATCGAGAGTTATTACAACCTGACGCGGATCTGCAAGCTTTTTCGCGCCGATGCTTTTAAATTTAGGAATAACTGCGCCGGTGTTATCGTGCGTCATCACGTAAGCGGGACGGATTGATAAATAATCTCCGGATTTAACAACTTGTCCGGGTTCAAGTCCTACTGCATATTTCTGAGATATTTTTTCTATTAAATTTTGCGGCATAAAAGTCCTGAGATTAAGATTAAGTATCAAGATTAAGAAAAATGCTGTAAAAGGCAATAAAATTAAAAATCTTAATCTTAAACCTTACTCTTGATCTTCGAAATAATTTCGTCTGTTATTTGTTGTGTTGTGCAGGCGCCTTTTGAAAATACATCGGGTCCGCCTTTTAGTTTAAGCATATCGTAAGTTTTAACTTTTCCTTCTTCAATTACTTTTGTTACTGCATTTCTAATTTTATCCGATTTCTCCTTTTCACCGAGATAATCGAGCATCATACAGGCGCTTAAAATCATAGCTATCGGGTTTACAATAGAAGGATTGAGTTCCTGATATTTAGGTGCGCTGCCGTGAGTAGGTTCGAATACAGCGCAGTTTTCACCTATGTTTGCGCTGCACGCAAAGCCGAGTCCGCCGACAAGACCTGCAAAAGCGTCGCTTACAATATCGCCGAACATATTTTCGGCAACAATCACTCCGTAAATTTCGGGATTTTTAGTAAGCCACATCATTTGCGCATCGATGTTTGTATCCCACAATTGAATATGCGGATATTTTTTTGCAACTTCTTTGGCAACACTTATCATCATTCCGGAAGTTTCGCGGAGCACGTTTGGCTTTTCGCAGACTGTAACATTTTTATATCCGAATTTATCGGCATATTCAAAAGCGGCGTTCATAATTCTTTCGGTTGCATAACGGGTAACAATTCTTGTAGAAACAGCCATATCCTCGCTTTTCACGTTCTTAAATATTTTCATTTTCGGATGGGAATCGAGCGCATCTCTAACCATTTTAGGCGGATTTGTCCATTCCACGCCGCCGTACATTCCTTCGGTATTCTGGCGGAAAATTACAGTATTAACCATAGGTTCGGTAAATCCGTTGTTTGTTCTGATAATAAAATTAAGCGGATTTCCTTTGAAAGATTTACACGGACGGATGCATAAATCGAGATTGAAATGCTGGCGCATCGCCACAATAGGTGAAAAGTAAACATAACCTTTACCTTTCAGTTTATCGGAAAGTTCGTCGTCTGCTTCCTTTTTAGGTTTGCTTGTAATAGCGCCGAAAAGTCCTACTTTATGTTCTTCAAGAAGTTTTATTGTTCTTTCAGGAAGAGCATTTCCTTCATTTATCCAAAAATCCCAGCCGATATCTCCGTGAATGTATTCGGCTTCAAATCCTGCTGCATCAAGCACACGTATTGCTTCGGGCAGGACGGTCTTGCCTATTCCGTCGCCCGGCATTGCTACAATTTTTCTCATTTAGTTTTTTCCAAAGATTAAAAAAATAATTACGTAAAATTACCCAACTGAACGGATATTTACAAGGAAGGAAAGGAACTATTTAAAAGGGATAAGGGGAAAAAGCATAGCGCAAAGCGCAGAGCAAAGACCGGAGAAGGGAAAAACGGTGAAAGGTAAAGGGTTTTTCAATTCTTACTCTTTCACTCGTTTATTTCAGTGACCCCGGCGGGGTCAAACGTCTATAGAAATTCATAACAAACAAAAACCTTAGACCCCATCGGGGTCGTACTTCTGTTCAGCCTTGTTAATAGCTACAGACGTTTGATGCCTACGGCATCGGTAAGTTCGCAACTACAGAATAGGGGGCAGTACAGAATCCTGCTTTTTTTTACTTAAAACTTATAACTTAGGTTAAAAATCCTCTTCCAGCAACCATTCTTCTGCAAGATTTTCCGAAATACCTTCGATAAACCGCGAAGGTTTACTGAAAGTTACACCCGAATGCCGTTCAAAAATCTGCTGAGGGTAAGTGATGTGCAGGTTTTGCTTTGCCCTTGTTGCTGCAACATACATCAGTCTTCTTTCCTCCTCTAACCCGTCGGTACTGCCAAAGGACTGAGCCGATGGGAAAAATCTGTCCAGCGCGTGAATTACAAAAACAGAGTGCCATTCAAGTCCCTTTGCCGAATGAATAGTAGAAAGCGTAAGAAATTCATCTTCTTTAGACTCTTCGTCTATATCCGATACACTGTCGCGCGGAGGTTCAAGCGCCATATCTGTAAGCAGCTCGTCCATAGTTTCGTATTTTTCCGTAATTCTCAGCACAATATCCAAATCCTTTTTACGCTTATTAAAATCGTCGTAGTTCTCCTTGAAAAGAGGATAATAATACCCGTAAACAACATCTGCTTTATCCGCAGGGGTTTTATTGCTGTTATGAAGTTCGTAAATAAGCGAAAAAAGATTTTCCAGTTTATCATACTTTCCGGAAATAATTGCTTTCGGGTTTGATTTAAAACCGATTTCGTTATTGCTTATAGCTTCAATTATTTTCTGCGCCGAAACAGCTCCTATTCCTTCGTGCAAAAGAAGAACGCGGTACCAGCTTACAATATCTTTGGGGTTGGCGGAAATTCTTAAAAAAGCGAGCATATCTTTTACGTGGGCAGCTTCAATAAATTTCATTCCGCCGAATTTTATGTAAGGAATATTCGCTTTATTAAGCTCAATTTCCAAATCGAAAGAATGATAAGACGAGCGGAATAAAACCGCAATATCGCTAAGCGGAACTCCTTCTTCTCGTAATTCGAGAATACGGTCTGTTATAAACCGGCTTTGCATATTTTCGTTTGCAGCGCAGATAATGGAGGGGAGTCTGCCTTCTTTTCTTTTAGTGAAAAGATTTTTAGGATATTTTTCATCGGCATTACTGATTATAAAATTTGTAAGATCCAAAATAGACTGCGTGCTTCGGAAATTTTCTTCAAGCTTTATAAGCCTTGCATTAGGGAAAAATTTCGGGAATTCCATAATGTTTTTAAAATCAGCTCCGCGGAAAGAATAAATCGATTGGGAATCGTCCCCAACAACCATTACATTATTATTAATTTGCGCAAGAGCTTTTACAATATCCGCCTGCAGCTTGTTGGTGTCCTGATATTCGTCAACCATTATAAATTTAATATCGCTTAAAAAAGAACGCGCGGCAGGCGACATTTCCTGTAAAAATTTGCGAAGAAAGACCAAAAGATCATCGTAATCTAAAAGATTATTTTTCCGCTTATAGGATTCAAATATTCTGCCTATTTTAAGAATTTGATCGGTAAATTCCATAAAATGGGGGTATTCGTTCTGGATAATTATTTCCGGATTTACCCCGGTATTTAATGCCAGACTTAAAATATTGTTGATTGTATTTTTTTTTGGAAAGCGCTTTTTTATGCTAGCCAAATTCATTTGTCCGCGGATAAGATTTATTATATCTTCACTGTCGCCCTGATCGAGAATAGTAAATCCCGAATCTATTCCCGCAGCTTTTGCGTATTTCCGCAAAGTAAGATTTGCAAACGAATGAAAAGTGCCTCCGTTTACTTTTGAACATCTGTCATCAAGCAAAAGGGAAGCGCGTCCCATCATTTCGCGTGCGGCTTTTCGAGTAAAAGTAAGCAGAAGGATCGATTTCGGATCGTATCCTGATTCAATAAGTCTGGCAACTCTGTAAACTAAAGTCCGGGTTTTTCCAGTTCCTGCTCCGGCAATTACAAGAAAAGTACCTTCAATAGCCGAAGCAGCTTCAAACTGCGCTTCGTTAAGTTCGGATTTGTAATTAATCGAAAAGCGGGATTCATCAATTTCTTGTTTGATACTTCCCGCTTTGTCTATACGGCTGATTTTATATTTTTTTGTCATTTAACGGCGGAGCGATTTTGGTTTGCCAATTATTTCCGATATTAAAAAATAGTTTTTTAACGATTCTTTTTCTTTTAAGCTTTTACGTATAAAAGAAGTATTTGAGTTTTCTTTATAAATATTTTCACCTTTTGCAGATAAAGAATTTACTTTATATGCCGCATTACTTTCAGCTGCGAATTTTAATTTCTCCTGAATCAAGCGGTTTTTTGTCTGCTCTAAAGCATATTCATTTTTCTGTTTTTCTAAAGACTTGCGAAGCAGTTCCTTGTCGCGAAAGGTGTTATCTTCAGTCTGTGTTTCTTCCGAATAATATTCTCCGCTGTTTTCAGGCTCGTTTTTTTTGCCGAAGAAAATATCAAAAACATCGTTTATGCCTTCAGGCTGTTTCTCGTCCGAAGTTTTGTTTTCGGGTATGCGGCTGCTTTGGTTCTGTCGTTCTTTCTTTTTCTTCCACTCGTTAAATAACGAAGAAATTATGCTGAATAAAAGAAATATCGCTACAAATATTATTTCGCCAAAGTCAGCTTTCATCAGTTACCTTCTTTCTTGTCTTTATCTGTGCCGGCAATCGAGTTTCTCATTTCGGTATCGGACTGTATATTTTTCATATTATAATAATCCATAATACCTAAATTACCCGAACGGAATGCTTCTGCCATAGCTTTTGGGATTTCGGCTTCGGCTTCTACAACTTTTGCACGCATTTTGGCAACTTCGGCAATCATTTCCTGTTCGCTTGCAACTGCGGCGGCGCGTCTTTCTTCGGCTTTTGCACGGGCAACTTTTAAATCGGCTTCTGCCTGATCGGTTTGCAAAATAGCACCTATGTTTGTTCCCACATCTACGTCGGCTATATCAATAGAGAGAATTTCGAAGGCGGTTCCGGAATCGAGACCTTTGGAAAGTACTACTTTTGAAATGCTGTCTGGGTTTTCGAGAACGGCTTTGTGGGTATCGCTTGACCCGATTGTAGAAACAATTCCTTCGCCAACGCGGGCAAGAATAGTAGCTTCGCCGGCTCCTCCCACAAGTCTTTCGATATTTGTTCTTACGGTAATTCTGGCAATTGCTTTAAGCTGAATACCGTCTTTTGCAACCGCAGCAACAAGAGGGGTTTCAATAACTTTAGGATTTACCGACATTTTAACGGCTTGATCAACATCTCTTCCGGCAAGATCTATAGCGGCAGCTTTTTCAAAATGAAGAGGTAGGTTGGCTTTATTTGCGGAAATAAGAGCGCTTACAACTTTTATTACATTTCCGCCTGCAAGATAATGGGCTTCCAGCATACCAATATCCAGTTTTAAACCGGCTTTGGTAGCTGCAATCAAACTTCGGATAATAACAAAAGGCGATACCTTTCTTAAACGCATTCCTACAAGATCGCGGAATATTTTAACTTTAACTCCCGAAAAATATGCGGTAATAAACAGTCCTATCGGAACAAGCCATAAAATCATTATTAAAGCAACAACGGCAAGAACAATTATTACTATTGAAAGTCCTCCGGCTAATGGCATAATATATCTCCTTTTTGTAAATGAATTTAATTAGCATTTTTAATGTTAGTGTGTGAAGATAATTATTTTTACTTAAAAAAACACACTAAATAAGAACATATGTGAATTGTTTTTACGAATTTAGTAAATAAAGTTTTTATATATAAGATATAACCTTGAATAATAAGAAAACTGTAATTATTTTTTGTATAATTGCACATTGAAATAATCTCTAACAGGTGAAATATGGACGGAAATTTTTCGGAAAGAGTACAAGAGGTAATAAGATTAAGCCGCGAAGAAGCTTTAAGGCTTGGTCACGATTACATAGGTACCGAACACTTGCTATTAGGAATAATAAGAGAAGGACACGGAGTTGCAGTAAGAATATTGCGCAATCTCGAAGTAGATCTTTCGAAATTAAAAAAAACAGTTGAAGATACAGTGCGTTCATCAGGCGGCACGTTAACAATAGGAAATATTCCGTTAACAAAACAAGCTGAAAAAGTGCTTAAAATAACACAGATAGAATCTAAAATCTACAAATCTGATGTAATAGGCACCGAGCATATATTATTATCTCTTTTAAGAGATGAAGATAATATTGCTACGCAGATTCTTCATCAATTTAATATTACATACGATGTAGCGCGCGCCGAACTTAATAATATTTTAAGCAGCAAAGGAAGCAGTCCAATTGATAAACCGGGTCAGTCAATTCCCGGAGGCATAGGTCAGCAGAAAAAAGTTGAACGTACAAAAACTCCGGTGTTAGATAACTTCGGCAGGGATTTAACAAAACTTGCCACCGAAGATAAGCTCGATCCTGTAATCGGACGCGAAAAAGAAATTGAAAGAGTGGCTCAGGTTTTAAGCCGCCGTAAAAAGAATAATCCGGTTTTAATAGGCGAACCGGGCGTTGGTAAAACTGCCATAGCCGAAGGTCTTGCTCTCAGAATTATCCAGCGGAAAGTACCGCGGATACTGCAGGATAAACGCGTTGTAACGCTCGATTTGGCAGGATTGGTTGCAGGAACAAAATACCGCGGTCAGTTTGAAGAAAGAATGAAAGCTTTGATGAATGAACTTGAAAAAGCCGAAGATGTAATTCTTTTTATCGATGAGCTTCATACGCTCGTAGGAGCAGGAGGAGCATCCGGTTCGCTTGATGCCTCGAATATGTTTAAACCAGCCCTTGCTCGCGGGGATATTCAGTGCATCGGCGCTACAACACTTGATGAATATCGGAAATTTGTTGAAACCGACGGCGCTCTCGACAGAAGATTCCAGAAAGTAAATATCGATCCGCCGGGAGTTGATGACACGATACAAATTCTTCGCTCAATTAAGTTTAAATACGAAGAGCATCATCACGTAAAATATTCCGATCAGGCTATTGAATTGGCAGTGCGTTTAAGCGACAGATATATTACGGACAGATATTTCCCCGATAAAGCTATTGACGTACTGGATGAAGCCGGCTCGAGAGTTCATATGGGTAATTTCTCTGTTTCCGAAGAAATACTTACGCTTGAGGAAGAAATTGAAAATATAAAAAAAGAAAAAGTTAACGTTGTAAAAAGGCAGGATTATGAAGAAGCTGCCAGATTGCGCGATAAAGAAAGAACGCTTCAGGCAGAGTTGGAAATGGCTAAAAACGACTGGGAGCAATCGCAGAAAGATGTTGTATATGACGTTTCGGAAGACGATATAGCAACAGTTGTTTCGATGATGACAGGAATTCCGGTTACACGTGTAGTCCAGGCTGAATCAGAAAAACTTATGAAAATGGAAGATGCTCTTAAAGGAAGAATTGTAGGGCAGGATGAAGCGGTTATAAAACTTACAAAAGCGATAAGAAGAACCCGCGCAGGTTTGAAAAATCCTAAAAAACCGATAGGAAGTTTTATTTTTCTTGGCCCTACCGGGGTTGGTAAAACTGAACTTGCCAAAGTTTTGGCAAAATATTTATTCGACAGCGAAGACGCACTTGTGCGGATAGATATGAGCGAATATATGGAAAAATATGCCGTATCGCGCCTTGTAGGGGCTCCTCCCGGATATGTTGGGTACGAAGAAGGCGGACAGCTCACAGAAAAGGTGAGAAGAAAACCTTATTCGGTAGTGCTTTTTGATGAAATTGAAAAAGCTCATCCCGATGTTTTTAATATTCTTCTGCAGGTTTTAGATGACGGCAGACTTACGGACAGTCTTGGAAGAAAAGTCGATTTCAAAAATACAATTATAATTATGACTTCGAACGTAGGAACACGGGATATAAAATCGACAGGCGGTTTCGGTTTTGGCGGGGATGATTCTGCCGGATATTACGAAAAGCTGAAAAACACAGTTGAAGATGCAATGAAAAAATTGTTCAACCCCGAATTCCTAAACCGAATTGACGAGACAATAGTTTTCCGCAATCTTGAAATTGACGACATGAAGAAGATTATTAAAATAGAAATGAAAGACATTATTAAAAATCTTTCGGAAAACAAAATTACGCTGATGCTTGAACCCGATGCAGAGGAGTTTCTTGCGGTTAAAGGATTCGATCCGAAATTCGGTGCGAGACCTTTAAAAAGAGCAATCCAGACTTATCTTGAAGATGCTCTTGCCGAAGAAATGCTGATAGGTCATATTAAAGAAGGCGATAAAGTAACAGTAAAGCATCAAAAGGATACTGATAAGCTTTATTTCCTTAACGAAGAAGAAAGCATTCAGAAAGAAGGCGGAGAAGAAAAAAAACAGGATAATACAGCAGATAAAAATGCTGAGTAAAATAGTGTAAGAAAAATTTAACTCCCTTAAAATGGCGTAAAAATAATATGGCATAATAAGGGAGTTTTTTTTACTTCTTTCGTTAACTCTATTTGTTTTAATATGAGCCAGATCACAAAAATTGTTTATTTTTGGAACATTGAAAAGTTAACCTTAAAGTAAATTCTTAAGAAAAACGCTGAATCCCTTATGGCACTATTATTGAATTCGATTATGCTGATGTAAAAACCGAGAAATAATGGAAGAAAAAAAAATCAGCCGATTCAAAGTTACGTTTAATAACCGAGAAAAAGAGCCCCCTAAACGCGATTTCCTTTTAGAAAAAAAACGTTTGATAATAGTCAGCGGAATTTTATCGCTTATACTTACAATGGTGATAATGATTACTCTGCCTATGACAGTTCTTTCGTTCAGCGGATTGATTGTTTATTCTTCGGTTGTTTCGCTTGTTATATTCCTTTTTGTTTTGCTGTTCCGCTATTTTTCAATTTTATATCTGGCATATTTTTACAACACAAAATATACCGTTCAAAGTGTTTACGGATATTATCCTTTTGTATCTATCATTGTACCTGTTTATAACGAAGGAATTGTGCTTAAGGATTCTATAGATTCTTTGCTTGAGCTTGAATATCCGAATTACGAGATAATAATTGTAAATGACGGAAGTACAGATAACACAAAGGAAGTTGCGGAAACTTTAGTGGGATACAGAAAAGGCAGAAACACGCTTGTTAAAGTTTCTTTAATCAGCAAACCGAACGGCGGTAAATCGCGAGCATTAAATGCTGGGATTCAGTATTCGAAAGCTGATTTTGTTTTATGTATGGATGGAGATACAACTCTTTCGACCGAAACATTGAAATTAGGTGTAAGATATTTTACTGATCCTTCTGTTGGAGCAGTTGCCGGAAATGTTAAGGTATTAAACAGAAGAAAATGGCTTACCGATCTTCAGTCGCTGGAATATGTTGAAGGTCTTAACCTTGCCCGCAGCGCTCAGGGATTTTTAAGGATGGTGAATATAATTCCCGGTCCGATTGGAATATTCCGCAAGAAAGCGATAATTGATGCCGGATATTACGCAAGCGATACTTTTGCCGAAGACGCAGACCTGACTTTAAAAATATTAGCAAAGGGCTGGAAAATAAGTTACGAACCGAACGCTATAGCATATACCGAAGCTCCGGTGAAACTTCATCAGCTTCTTAAGCAAAGATACAGATGGACACGCGGAATTTTACAGGCAATACGCAAACATAAAAATTATCTATTAAACCCTACTTTGAATTTTAACAACACGCTTGTAATGTGGTCGATGTTTTACGAGGCTTTAATTTGGCCTGCAATGAATATTTTTGCAAATCTGTTTTTTATTATTATAGCTTTAATTTACGGAATGTCGAATCTCGTGTTTTTCTGGTGGGTGGGAATTGCCTCGCTTGATATGATGGCTGCTCTTTATTGCATAGCTGCCGAAAAAGAAGAGCTTCGGCTTGTTCCTTACGCATTGTTTTACCGTCTGGTTTTTATTCTTCTGATTGATATTACAAAAGCTATGGCAACAATAGAGGAATTTATAGGAATCCAAATGAATTGGGGAAAATTAGAAAGAGTCGGCTTATCCGCCGGAAGTAAATAGATTAAAGGAGTAAAAATGGAACTCGTTCCGATATTATCGATGATAGTTTTAGTGGCAACAATAATGACGTTTTTTCTTTCGATAGGAGCATACGTTTATTACAAAATGCGCGAGAAAAAAGGAAGAGCGGCAAAAGCTGTTCAGCCTGTAGCAATTGAAGCCGAATTGGTTGCGCCTGCTCCGTTGATGGCTCAGAGAAGACTCGGGCAGACTGGATTAAGAACTTACTCAGAAGAACAATATGCCGAAGGAGAGAAAAGCCCTGTATTAGGCTCGAACGATGAAACCCGGATAAACGAAGGTGCGCGTATTTATAACAGAGCCTCGGAAGCAAAACAATATACATCCGATCCTGCAATTTCAGGATTAACTGAATCGGGAAAGAAAAAATTTATGCGCTACACTACTGAAGGCTTTGTTGATACTGCCGAGGACAGCAAACCAAAAGAGGAAAAATTACGGTGGCGGTAACACCTTCAAATAATTTAAAGATTAATGCAAGTGTTCTTATTGCAACAGGGCTTGTATTGCTTTTTATGTCTGTCCTGGTTTTCTTTATGATTCTTAAATTTATCTACGGCGATTTTACAATTGAAGAAATCCTGCCTACAAAAGAAAACCTTACTTTAATCAGTGAAAAAAGAGAAAAAAAAGCTGCAATACTTTATTCGCGTTATACCGAAAATATGCTGCCCGAAGGAAATACCTGGCTGGCAGAAAATGTATCTGCTTGGGAAAGTTATATCCGTTCAATAAGAATGCCTTATGATTTACTGAGCGACCTGGAACTGGAAAACGGAGATCTTGACGATTACGGGCTGCTTATTTTACCCGGCACTAAATCATTAAGCGACCGGCAGATTATACAGGTTAAAAAATATCTTGAATTAGGTGGAAGCATATTAGCAACCGGAGGCACTTGTACTTTTTCGGATGAAGGCAAATGGCGCGGCTGGGAATTCTTTTCGGAAGTTTTTGGTCTGAAATTTACAAAAGAAATTAAACCATTTGAAAAATACAAACACCACACTTTACGCGGTAACTTGCCGGTTACAGCGGGAATTCCTGCCGGATATGAATTAACAATTGCTACTTGGGACTTGCCGATTTACGCCGAAATTCTTGATCCGCGAACAACTCAGGTAAGCAGCTGGTACGATTTCCGAAAAGAAGACGGGCTTGTGCGCGAAGAAATAAAAAAGAGCGCAGGAATAGCTTACGGTAAATACGGAAAAGGAAAGTATTTCTGGATGGGCTTCGAAATAAATTCGGTAATAGGAAACAGCAGCGATTATATTTATTTTGATAAACTGCTTAATAACGGTATTAATTGGCTTACAGGACTTCCTACTGCATCAGTTAAAGAATGGCCGTCGGATTATTCCTCTGCATCTCTGTTTATTCCGGCTGTTACCGAAAACCCGAACAACATAAACAATCTGCTTAATATTTTAAGAACTTACGAATATCAAGCATCATTTTATGTAGATGAAAATGTTATCAGAAAAAACAGAAATCTTGTTAAATCGCTTTTAAAATACGGCGATTTAAACTCAATAATTGATGTTGGGTTTAAGCTTTCGGCTAATGATACAATAAATCAGCTTTTTCCAAGAAAAGAACAAGAAAAAAAGATGAGTGATATAGGCGGAATTCTAAAAAAAATATCAGAAAAAAATTCTTACGGGTTTATGCCTTTATCTGGATTTTATGATGAAAACACGCTGCAAGCTGTAACTTCGAATAATATTAAATATATTTTTACCGATTCGCTTACCGGCAGAGCAGTGCCTAAACTTGAAATACGGAACGAAAAACCAGTTATGATAATTACAAAAACTGCCCGCGACGATAAAATGATAATAGGTAATTACGGTCTGAAAGAAAAGAATTTTCAGCTTTATACTTATCAGGAAGATATTGACAGAATAATATTTGAAGGCGGATTATACGTTCTCAAGTCTCATACGGATTATCAGCTTCGTCCAGAATATGTTGATGTAATTAAAGATGTATTTAATTACATTAAAGCAAACAAAATTTGGCATACATCAATCCGGCAGCTTGATAAGTGGTGGACTTTCCGAGCGAACATTGAGTTAAAATATGATATCCGAAGTAATAAGCGTATGTTTCTCGAAGTATCGAGTCCCGATTACGAAACGAAAGAAAAATTTGTTATAAAACTTAACATCAACAAACCTGTGGAAAATGTGATAGTTTCTTCCGATATAATAAACACTGAAATTCCTGCTTATGAATTCAAAGAAGATGAGCAAATATTATATCTTTATTTTAACGGATTCCAAGAAGGCGAATCGCGTTCGTTTTTAATTGACTATCAAAATGTAAATTAATACAGTAAAATGAAAAAATACACAGCAATCATTTTGGCTTTAATATTCATATCAGGTTGTGTGAATAATATTACAGATGAACCTGAATCGGTAAAAAAAACAGAAATAATTTCACCGCAAAACGGAAGTACTATTTTTGTTGGAGAAAATGAAATCTCTTTGGAAATTGAACCTGTTAAAAATGATTATGTTTATTCTGTGGAATTTTATATCAATAATGAATCGGTTCAATCTAAATCATCCGGAAAAGAAAACGACTTTTATATTACGGTTCCGGAAAAGTTTAAGGGGCAAAGCGTAAGCCTTTATGTTAAAATAACTTACAACTCGGGACTTATAGTAATAAGCGGCGCAATATCCGACCTGTTTATTAATCCTGAAGGAACAGCTTTACTTGCTCCCGGCGTTTTAGAAATTTATGAATTTAAGGCTGGAGAGCTTTACGGATTAAAATGGAAAATGAATTCAAAAGATGAAACCGGTGTTGAAATCTGGCGAAAAGATTATACTTCGGGCGGAATTTACAACTTATATAAAATGCTGCCGCGGCAGTTTGCATACAACGATACAATAAAAGAAAAAGGGAAAGTATATTATTATAAGATACGTGCATTCCGCGATACTGTTTTTTCAGCTTTTTCGAATGAAGTCAATACAACTCTCAGCTCAAGCGGTATTCCCAGACCCACAAACCTGCGAGTTAAAAATGTTTCACAAAATTCCGTTACACTTGAATGGAAAGATAATTCGACGAGTGAACTCGGATTTGTCCTTGAAAGAAGATACACAGGTTCTGTTAGTCCGCATAAAAGATATACAATCGGTCCGGATGTTCAAACGTTTAAGGATAGTTTAAATGTTTACCGCGGAACAGAATATCAGTATCAGATTAAGGCTTATTCGGCAACCGACAGTTCGGATTATTCGAATACAATAACAATTAGAACAGAATATTAAACTGGAAAAACTATGACAGATATTTTAATGCAATCGCACCCGCAGCCGATATTTATATACGATTCGGAAAATCTTCAATTTCTTGAAGTAAATGCCGCGGCTATAAAGCTTTACGGATATTCGCGCGATGAATTTAATCAGATGGATTTGACAGATCTTTATGCACCTGAAGATATACAATCGCTTATTCAAACAACCGGCGGGAAAGGCAAGGACGGGGTTTTTACAGGTCCGTGGAGACAAAAAAAGAAAGACGGATCGACCGTTATTGTTGAACTTGCAAAGTCAACTTTGCATTACAAAGGAAGAAATGCTAACATAAATGTAATTTACGATTCAACAAAAAAATATCAGAACGAAACAAAACTTAAACATTATAAATCTGTTTACGATCTTTCAAGCGAAATGGTGATTTTTACAGATTCCGAAGGAATAATAACAAACATAAATGATGCTGTAATTAAAAAAATCGGGCAGGGAAGGCAGGAAATTACCGGAAATTCAATTTTAAGCTTTCTTAACGAAAGCGACAGAGGAAGCATAATTTCGGGGATATTTAAAAATGACAGTGGTGACTTAAAATCGGTAGAAACAGAAATAAAAAAAAAGTCGGGGAACAATCTTCCTGTTGAAATACGTGCGGCAAAAATATACGATTCATTCGGTAAAACAGATTCTTTTGCGATAATTCTAAAAATAATTGATGAAGACGGAGAAATAATTGCTGAAAAAACAAATACAGATTCTCCGGGGTTTGTTGATGCCGAATTTTTATCCAATATGTTTCACGAAATTCTTACGCCCATAAATGTAATAATCGGGTTCAATCAGGAATTATATGAAAGTATTGAAAAACCAAATGAAGAGCAAAAAGAAGCCATCGAAATAATTTCCGAAAATCAGAAAATGCTTTTAGGAATTATGGATACAGTTGCCGAATATGCTTATTTGAAACAGAATCAGGATAATTTTAAAATAGGTACGTATCCATTTATTGAAATACTTAACAATCTCGAAAAAGAAATGAAGCAATCGGCAGCAAAGAGTAATGTAGAACTGAATTACGGAAAAATCTCTTCGTCGCTGGCAATAGAAACCGATTTGCAAAAATTTAACCTATTTCTTAATCTATTCTTTGATTTTGGAATGAAGTTAACTAAAGAAGATAAAATTTACATATCGGCTGTTTATTTGGATCAGGATAATTGCTTTGTTGGAATAAGAGATAAAAGAATTGGTATATCCGAAAGTCTTCTTGCCGCATTAAATGATATTTTTGTGAAAGATGAAAACACATTGCGGAAAAATTACGGGATATCGCGTCTTACACACAAACTTATAAACCTGCTTAAAGAAATACTCGAAATAAAAATTCACACACTGGAAAAAGCCGGAGAAGTTAATGAATTCGGTATTTCTTTGCCAATAAAATTCAGAATGAATATACTTCAGCAAAAAGATAAAAAAGAAAGCGAGTCATCCGAAGTGAAAAAAGGTTTTGAATATAAAACTCCGGAAATAATACCTTCTTTTGTAACAGAACAAGAAATTATATCTGAAAAATCTGTTTCGGAAATATCTTGTCTGTATCTTGAAGATCAGATTGATTCGCAAATTTTGTTTAAAACGCAGATTAAAGAAATCAGCGCTATTGATTTTTCGGTCAGTCTCGAAGAAGCGATTCCTCTTATAAAAAGTAAAAAATACGATTTAGTAATTATGGATATCAATTTACAGGGAGAATATAACGGACTTGATGCTTTAAGAATAATCCGGAAAATGCCAGGTTATACAAACACTCCTGTAATTGCTTGTTCGGCTTATGTTCTTCCGGGGGACAGAGAGAAATATAAACAATCTGGATTTACGGATTTTATTTCGAAACCCCTTATGCGCGAAAAAATATTAAAAGCGATAGAAGTAGTTTTTAAAACAACAAGACAATGAAATGTTGAAGTTTATTTTTTTAAGTCCTTGACAAAATAAAATACCTTCTTTAATTTAACACCATACAAATGTATGGTAATTTATAAAGAGGTTAATATTGTCGTCTGATCTTACTTTAACTCAGAAAAAGATATTAGAATATTTGCTAGAATTTAAAGCGGAAAAAGGTTTTCCTCCGACTCTTTCGGAAATAGCAAGGCGTTTTAATTACAATAACCGTTCAACTGTCCGCCAGCATTTGCAAGCACTCGAAAAAAAGAATTATATCAAAAGAAACACATATTCTGCCAGAGGGATAGAAATTGTTCAAAATAACCCTTTTTTTGAAACAAAACCGATCTTGGGAGAAGTTGCCGCTGGAATTCCTCTTACAATCTATCCCGATTCAATTGATACGATAGAGCTTCCTAAAGCAGCAAAGATGCCAAAGGATTCGTTCCTTTTAAAAGTGAAAGGGGACAGCTTAAAAGATGCTTACATTTTCAGCGGAGATGTTGTTATTGTTAATCCTAATGCACAAATAAAAGACGGGCAGATTGTAGTGGCAATAATTGATAACGAAGCTGCTGTTAAAAAGATAATCCGTAAAGAGGATACTATTGAACTCCATTCCGAAAATCCTGAATACCAGCCGATAATAATAGAAAAAAACAACCCGGGGTTAAAAATAATAGGAGTTGTTATTGGAATATACCGGACAATGCAGCAATGAATATTAAATTAAATAATTACCGGAAAATTAATAGATTAAAAAAATAGAAATTATTATGTACATTCAAAAAGAAATTATTCTTAAGCCGCGAAAACGCGGTTTTCATCTTATAACAAGAGATATAACGGAACAGCTTCCGGAACTGGGCAAAATATCCATCGGTATAGCTCACATTTTTATTCAGCATACTTCGGCTTCGCTTACAATTAACGAAAACGCCGATCCGGATGTAAGGATTGATTTTGAAACTCACTTTAACAAGCTGGCTCCCGAAAATGCTTCTTATTACGTCCACACTTTGGAAGGCTCGGATGATATGCCCGCGCATCTTAAATCATCTATCCTCGGCAGCTCTGTTACAATTCCCGTTACAAACGGAAGATTAAACCTTGGAACCTGGCAGGGTATTTATCTTTGCGAGCACCGCAATTACGGCGGTTCACGAAAAATAATCGTAACAATTTCGGGGGAATAAGATGAATCCAGTTATTTATGCCGGCACTGCCGGATGGTCATATAAAGATTGGGTGCCTAATTTTTATCCGCAGGCTCAATCTGTAAAATTCGATTGGCTTAAATTTTACTCGCAATATTTTAATTGTGTTGAAGTAAACGCCAGTTATTACACGTATTTAAATACCAAAATTGTAGAAAACTGGATTGAAAAAGTTGAAGAAATTCCTGACTTTTTATTTACAGTAAAACTTCATCAGGATTTTACTCACAGCAGGAATATCGATAAGGCAAAAATTGCATCTGTAACCGGGAATCTTAATATTTTACAAAAAGTCGAGCGGTTTGGCGGATTGCTTCTTCAGTTTCCTTACTCGTTTGTCTGCAGCGATTCAAACATTCAATATCTTTCTGAATTGTTTAATATTTTTGATACATTTCCTAAATTTGCCGAATTACGGCATTCATCGTGGAATAATCAAAAAATAAGCGAATTGTTCAGTAGCTGTGATGTTTCGCTTTGCACAATAGATCAGCCCGAAATAGGTAAATCAATAAAATATGAACCGGTAGTTATTAACGATACGGCATACCTGCGTTTTCATGGACGAAATGTAACAGGATGGCAGAAATCGATAAAAAATATCGGTAAAAAACAGACCTACGAAGAACAAAGCAGCCGTTACGAATATTTCTATTCACCGGGGGAACTTCACGAAATAGGTATTAAAATTAAAGAGGTTTACGATAACGTGAAAAAAATATATGTTATAATGAATAATCATCCGACAGGATATGCAGTTGCCAATGCTTTCGAAATGCTGCATATCTTAAACTCCGGTAAAAAAATAAATATTCCGGAAACTGTTTTAAATGCATTTCCTAGATTGAAAAACATAAGATGATTTAACTATTAGGAAATAACCAGGGAAACATCAGTGACTTACGAGGAATTTATAAGACTTCAGCAACCCGAAATTACAGAAATAATAAATAACAATTTTAATGTTAACCCTTCGGAATTTGCCCTGAAATATTCAAACAATAAAAATTTGCCGATACGTGCAATTGCCGAACAGATTAAACTGAAACAAAAGGCATCCGAAAAGTTCCCTGAGTTGAGCAAAACTGATATTATATTCGAGCAAAAATTATTCGAACAGGCAAGCAGCGAATATGCATCTGAATACAAGAAGGAAATTACCAGCGGATTAAAGGGTTTGGATTTAACCGGCGGAATGGGGATTGACTCATTTTACATTTCTCAAAAATTTAAAGAGTTCTATTATTGCGAAAAAGACGAGCTCGCTGCAGGAATATTCAGCTATAATTGCGAGAAGTTAAATATTTCCAACATAGAAATATTTAACGGCGACAGTATCGGTTTTCTGGAAAACTTTGAAGACAATTATTTTGATTTGATTTACGCCGATCCCGACAGAAGAACAGGTGGAATAAGGAGCGTGGATATAAAATTTTGCTCTCCCGATATTTTGGGCAATATGGATTTATTCAAAAAAAAATGTTCCCAGATGCTGATCAAATTATCACCGGCATTCGATTTGGCAGAATGTATGAGAATTTTTCCGGATATAACTCAATTTATTGTTGTATCTATAAAAAACGAATGCAAGGAAGTATTAGTAAAACTTGATTTCAAAAATTCTGATAAAAAAACTGTTAAAGCTGTAATTATTAATGAAAAAGAAAAAAAGGAATTTAAAAAAGAAACCGGGAAAAAATATTCTAAAATAATATCTGCTTCTGGAAAATATTTTTACGAACCCGATCCTGCTATAATAAAGGCGGGATTAACGGATAAAATTGCTGACGGATACAGAATGAATTATCTTAACAATGAAACGGATTATCTTTCATCTGATATTTTCGAGGAAAGTTTTCCGGGAAGAAAATTTACCGTAATTCACTCGGGCAATTTTAAACAAGATATAATTAAAAAATATCTGGAATTAAACGGAATTAAAAAAGCAAATATAGCGCGCAGGGCTTTCCCGATGACTCCCGAAGAAATAAAGAAAAAATTGAAAATTTACGATGGCGGAAGCGAATATCTTTTTTTTACAAAAAATAATGAAGAAAAATTTATTTTTATTCATTGCAGAAAAAATATTTTTGAAAAATAAATATTCTTTATTATCTTAATTAAAGAATTTATAAAAGTTTCCCACCTCATGACCGGTCGTATTCTCCGCCCAACGTTCTAGCGACCGGTTGCTTTTTAATTAAGAATGAATAATTAAAAATTAATAATTTGATAGAATAAATTTTGTCTATATTTTTCGGTTATGGAAAAACTGATACTTAAAAATATAACAAAGTATTTCGGCGGTTTCAGGGCGGTAAATAATGTATCGATGGAAATTGAGCCGGGTGAATTATATTCGTTTCTCGGTCCCAGCGGTTGCGGTAAAACTACTTTACTTAGGATGATTGCAGGGTTTGAAACTCCGTCTTCAGGTAAAATATTTCTTGGAAAAAACGAGATAACATCACTTCCGCCTTATAAAAGACAGGTTAACACGATTTTTCAGAATTATTCTTTATTCCCGCATAAAACCGTTTCTGAAAATGTTGCTTTCGGACTTCAGATTAAGAAAATTCCGAAAGTTGAAATACAAGAACAGGTTATGGAAATGCTGAAACTTGTGAAGATGGAATCTGAAAAGAATAAGTATCCCTCGATGATAAGCGGAGGACAAAAACAGCGTGTTGCAATTGCACGGGCATTAATAAATAAACCTCAGCTTCTTCTTCTTGACGAACCTCTTGCAGCGCTCGATTTGAAACTCAGGCAGCATATGCTTATTGAATTAATGAATATTCACGATATGGTGGGAATCACGTTTATTTATGTTACTCACGATCAAGGTGAAGCTATAAGTATTTCGGACAGAGTTGCAGTTATGAATGAAGGCGAAGTTGTTCAGGAAGGTCCGCCCGAAGAAATTTATGAAAAGCCGAACAGTATTTTTTCGGCATATTTTATTGGTGATACAAATC
Source organism: Ignavibacteria bacterium (assembly GCA_012719345.1). Classification (GTDB taxonomy): domain Bacteria; phylum Bacteroidota; class Ignavibacteria; order Ignavibacteriales; family Melioribacteraceae; genus JAAYAN01. The sequence continues at coordinate 26,224 of JAAYAN010000044.1, forward strand.
TGATTACCGGTGAAGTTCTGGATGTTAAGGATGAATACGTTGAACTAAAATGCAAGGGCAGCGATAATTTTTATTTTGAGATTGACAGTGCATATCATTTTATTCCAAATGTAGGCGATAAAGTTACAGTATCGTTACGTCCCGAAAAAATTGCAATTTCGCGAAACGAACCGAAACGAAAAGATTACTTTAATATTGTTCCGGGAATAGTTGAAGATATTTTGTATTTGGGAACTCATACACAGTATATAGTAAAAGTTGGCGATCTCAAATTCAGGGTATTCAGCCAGCACAAAAAAGTATACGTTGATGAAAAAGAATTGGATTGGGAAGAAGAAGTGTTTTTATTCTGGCACGATACAGATTCATATCTAATAAATGAAGTAAGGGAGGAAATGCTGCCTGTTAAAAATCACGAGATTCCTTTATAATGATTGACAGAACGTTAGAGAAAATTGAAGAAAAACGGAAAAACAGGTTAAGCTGGATTTTAGCAGCTCCTGTTCTTTTGTGGCTGGTTATCCTTTTTCTAATCCCGTATCTTATTGTAATTATTTACAGCTTTTTAACACCTACAATTTATGATATTCAATTTGCTTTTTCGCTCGAATCTTTTAAACGTCTTGTCGATCCTATTTATCTCCGGTCATTTTACATTTCTTTCCGTCTTGCCGTGGTTACCACAATTGCCTGTATATTTTTAGGTTATCCCGTTGCATACTATATCGCACGCAAAACTGAAAAAGTTAAAAATATTCTGCTGCTGCTTATTATAATTCCTTTCTGGACGAATTTTATTATAAGAATTTTTGCCTGGAGAATTTTTATTTCGGCTAACGGACTTCTTAACGAACTGCTGATGTTTGCCGGAATTATTGACGATCCTTTAAGAATTTTACGAACCGATCTTGCGGTGACTATGGTAATGATATATGTCTATCTGCCTTATATGATATTGCCCCTGTATGCAAACATCGAAAAAATAGATTTTACGCTTATTGAGGCAGCAATGGATTTAGGCGCTAACAGATTGAAGTCGTTTCTGAAAGTAACTCTTCCGCTTTCAAAGGAAGGTATTTTTGCAGGTTCGATACTTGTTTTTATTCCTGCGCTTGGTGCATATATAATTCCTCAGCTGGTTGGTAATCAGGATTATTTATATGTCGGGCAGATTATTGCCTACAAAATTAAAAGCATACCCCGAAATTGGCCTTTGGCATCCGCATTATCGCTCGGGCTACTTGTACTTGTAATTGTTATGCTTATACTTCTATACTGGTTTTATAAACGTGTAATTAAAAAGGAAAATAAATTATTTTTCAATGAGAAGTAGAAAAACAAACATATTTAATCTGACAGTTTTTACATTTGTAATGGCATTTCTTTACATTCCGCTGGCAATTCTTATACTTTTCAGCTTTAATAATGCAAAAATTGTTACCGGCTGGAAAGGTTTTACGTTAAAATATTATTTCGAATTATTTGCAAATAAAGAAATACTAACTGCCTTTTGGAATACAATTCTTGTAGGACTTTTATCAACAATTATTTCTACTGTTTTGGGTGTAGTTACAGCCCTGGCAATGGAAAACAAAAAGTTTACCGGAAAGAAATTTCTATCGGGACTGGTATTTTTACCTTTAATTATGCCCGATATTTTAATGGGCGTTTCGCTTGCGCTCCTTTACAATTTTATGAAAATACAAACAGGGCTGTGGACTGTATTAATTGCACATATTACATTTTGCGTTTCTTACACTGTAATAGTTATCCAATCGCGGCTTGAAGGTTTTGATTATTCTTTGGAAGAGGCGGCGATGGATTTAGGGGCAAATAAATGGCAGATATTTACAAAAATTAAACTCCCCATAATTATGCCCGGAATTATTGCAGCGGCATTATTGGCGTTTACGCTTTCGATTGATGACTTTATAATTACATTTTTTACAACTGGAAGAGGATTTAATACGCTACCGATTTATGTTGAAGGAGCAATAAGACGCGGCACAATTACAACAATAAACGCGCTTTCTACTTTGATGATAGGCTTCACGTTCATTTTTGCTGTTGCCACAACCCGCTTCCGCTCCTTGATGCTTAAATAAAGTAAGTAGTTTTTTTATTATTAAGATAAAAGCCCGGAGGTTGAATGAACAGAAATAGAATTA
>JAAYAN010000011.1 GCA_012719345.1 Ignavibacteria bacterium
ATAGTATAGTTAAGTTAAAGTTTGTCATTTTTAAATACTGGAGAGGTGGCTGAGTGGTCGAAGGCACTTGTCTTGAAAACAAGAGACCCTTTACGGGGTCCGTGGGTTCGAATCCCACCCTCTCCGCACTGACAATTTAAAATAGTGATATTATCACTATTTTAATATTGGCAGCTATTTGAGAGGGTGGGATTCGAAAGCCACAGGCAGAGAAAAGTTTGGAAAACTTTTCTATCTGCCGAGGCGGGGTCGCGAGTACTTTATTTTTTATAGGCGAAGCGAAATAAAAAATTTAGTAACTCGTGACCGAATCCCACCCTCTCCGCCAAAATTGAAACTGGCGTTATTAAAAAACCTTCGGTTTTTGTAGTGAGCAAAATTGCTAAAACTCTTGGTGTTGATATTGAAAAATTGATTAAGTAATTTTATGGAAAATTTTGAACCAAAATTTAATCGAAACATGGAAAAACCAAAGGAAGCAGAAAAAAATAAAACTGGCTTTGAGGTTATGAAAACGCCAGAAATTGTTGTGCAAGAAGAAAGAGGGGCGCAACTTTTTTCCTTATTGCTAAAGGCGGAAAATCCAGAATGGGGAGAAACTGAAACTCCATTGGCAAAAGAAACTGTAGAATATTTTGAAAACAATCCATTAAGTCCAGATATTTTAAAAACCATTCGTGAATTTAATGCTCAAGGCGTGGACGAAGAAACACTTTATAATTTAGCATTAACTTATCAACACCCCGAAAGAGCAGAAAAAGTTTTGGAAATGGCGGCAAAATATAAGCCTCATGTAAAAAATCCACAGGATGTTTATCAAAAAGTTTCGGCTCTTTTGGTGCGATTTGATCAAACTTTTTCTGCTTCTCCATTAGCGGAAAAATTTATTGCCGAAATTGAACGAGATAGAAACGAGCGATTACAAAGAATGGAAGAAACTAGAAAAAGGATTGAGACATTGATTGATTTTTTCAAACCCGATTCTAAAACGACAGATGTTAAAAAATTAAGTTTTGTTCCGACCGACCCGCTTTATAAGAAAAATTCTGGAAGAAACTTTTCCGCTTTTCCTGGTGAGCAAATAATAATTTCTTATATTGAGAATACTCTTAACCAAGACCATGAATTTTCCCATGGCATTATAAATCCAATTGTTGAAAAATTATCTCAACAATTAACAGATGAGCAAAAAGAAAAAATATCTCAACTCGCCAGTGAAAAATTAAAGCAAGACTATGGTGATGGTCATTTTAGCTTGCTTTGCGAGGAATTTATAAAAACCTATACCGAAATTGTTTCAGGGGGAAAACATCCTCAAACTTATGAGGAATTTACTCAAAAGATTTCTGGTATAACAGAAAATCAATTCCAGAAATTTTTAGTAGAAAGTAAAAATTTTAAGGGAAGATGCGAACAGCTTGGAATAAAAACAATTGAAGATTTCAAAAATAAATCTCAAGAATATTTTGAACGATTTGAAATAAATCGATTAAGAGATTTGATTTTTGAAATCTATCAAGAATATTCAAGTCGTCCAGATAAGGAAACCGAAAATTTTGAGAGGTTTGTTTTGGCAAAATTTTCGGCTAGAATATAAGTTTTGGTTTGAGATTAGCCGCCGAATTTCCGAAAACCTCCAGTTCGAAACCCGTCCGCATTCCTCCCCGAGACCTCGCTCCTCGCAGGCGGGAAATCAGCCGAGGCAGGGCGAATCCATTCCCCCAGACAAATTGTTTCGCCCTGCCGAGTCCGCATTATTAGTTTTAATCATTTGGATTTTGCTCGAAATAGTTTCGAACTTTGTCCAACAAACACCGCCTTCGGTTCGCTGAAGCGAACCTACGGCGTGACAATGTCCGCTTTAACATAAGGTTATAGTGCAACAATGTCAGTTTAAGTTAAAGAAAGCAAGATAAGTAGGTTTGCGAAAGAGACATTTTTAATATTCAATTACACATAAAAAGTGGCTCGTGACCGAGTCCATTTTATTATTTTGTTGCGGAGTTTTTTGATAGTGGTAAAATAAAGAGAGATAAATAACAATAACTCTAATTCTAGATATTCA
>JAAYAN010000045.1 GCA_012719345.1 Ignavibacteria bacterium
GAAGCTACAACTTAAATATTACGGTAAAAAATGAAGAAAGTAATCTCCCGCTTAATAACATTGACGTATATCTAATGCGGTATAAGTATCCCGAATCTATTCCATCGGACGAAGGCGGAGGTTATAACGGCTCGCAAAAACAAAAAACTTATGGCTGGATGACAGCAGATATTATCGCAAAAGGAACTACTTCAATTGTTAACGGTATTTCAGGCAAAATTACTTTCACAAATCTTGTAAAAAACGATCTTTCCAATCCTAACGATAAATATTTTTTGATATATGAATCCAATCCGCAGGTAATTGAAAATTATAAAACCAAATGGGAGCCTTTTTCGTTTGATTGCAACGGTATTACCGGCGTTTACAATCAGGATTACGGGCAGCCGAAAATAAAAAATATTACAAAAAATTTAACCCCTCTCCCGCCATATGTAACTGCACTTTTCCGTCGGAGCGATGCTGCAAATCCGGCAGCAGGCGTAACAGTTTATCTTACAAATGTTAACGGAAGCAGTATTCAAGCAACATCCGATTCAAGCGGAAGAGTGAAAATTTCTCCATTACCCGAAAATCCGAACGGACCTGCGCGGAAGCTTTATGTTTTTGCGAATTCGCTCGGTTACAGGGATACGGTTTTGAATGTCCTTAATCTTTCAAAAGGACAAAAACACGATTTGGGCATTATTATTTTAAAACCGAAATCTGCTATCAAAGGAAATGTTATTGATGATGAAGGTAAACCGGTTGCCGCTTATGTCGGGATTGATGACGGGATTAAATTCCAAACGAACTGCGGTGCATTATCATACGATGCGGCAAAGAAAAAAGCAGTTTGCGCAAAACAGTCATTTGAAATATCAGCTCCATCCGGTTCTCATAAAATTAAGCTTGAACCTAAAAATAAGGATAAATATTTTGAATCGGATACAACTGTTTTTATCCCTTCAAGTCCTAAAGATTTTGGAAATCTTGTTGTATACAGGAAACTGCACAGATTAAAATTCCAAGTTGTTCAATATGTAAATGGTTCTCCTGTTCCTGTTAAAAATGCAAAAGTAACAATAGATAATCTTGATACAAATATTGTTGTTCCTCAAAAAACCAATGCACAGGGGCAGGCATTCTTTATCTTCAACAACGATGCTAAATCGTTCCAGATAAAAATTATTGGGCCGGCCGATAAAGATTACGAAGAAACGCGATTTACGCTTATTGATAGCTGCAGTGCAAAGTATCGCTTGATAAATACATATCTTAAAAAAGCGGGACGTATTTCGGGAATTGTGTATGTAGGGAAAGAGCCGATTAACCGCGCGCGGGTATTTCTCGAAGTTTCGGGGACAAATGCTGTTTACAATCTTCAGGATTTCTCTAAACCGAATGGGACCTATACTATAAGAAACGTGCCTTTCGGGACTCACACATTTTATGCGGTTAAAGGCGGTACAATTGGAGATTCGGCAAAAGTTAATGTTTCGGAAGACGGATTAAAGATATTTACATCAGGTAATAATCTAAACAATAGTAATATAAGTTTCGCGGCATTTATCCCTGCTGAAACAGTTGATTTCCATTTGAAAAATTATGAAGATATGGATATTACGAAACTTCTGGGAATTCCGATAGAGATTACAAGTTTTATACCGCAGCCGCAAGGAAAAATTAAAATCAATGGGAGATTTACCGGTTTGCCAACAGCCCAAGCCTTTAATACGAATGAAAATTCAGCTGCCGTATTTAATGGTGTAATAGTAAAAGCGGGGACAAAGCTAAATGATAAAGGCAAGCCTTTTATTTATCCGGAAACCGGAAAAATTCCTTTAGATACTAGAAAAATCAAATTAGAAAAAATACTTGATGTATTTTCAGGCGCACTTGTAAACCCGGATGCAGGGGTTCTTAAGCTGGAAGATTTTCAAAACTCGGGAGATGGAATTATTAAAGGGAAGGTTGGTATTTGGGCTGGTTCTTTTCAGACAGGCAACGCAGTGGGATTCCCTACGGACAGTCTGTGGCTGAATAGGACAGATATTACCAGCGGAGAAAAAATGCTTATTCCTGTAATATGCGCAGGAGTTTCTAAAGCCCAAAATAATATCAACAAATTCGGAATATCGGATTTTAAGGGGAAATCGCTTGTTTATTCACTGCATAATTTTAAAAATTCCGCTGTTGCAGATTCAGTAAATTCCTTTGCAGAAAACGGTAAACTGACTTTACGCACGAGATTGCAAACAAATATTGAAGAAATAGTCCCGAAAAATCTTGACATAGAAATCGGGGATGTAGTTATAACTCCAACCGGTGTAAGCAATATTAATGGAAACAAAGAAATTAACATTTCACTTGAAAATTGGAGCTTGTATAGCAACGACTGGAGTTTTAATTCAAACGGTTTTTTCTTTCATAACGGAAAAATAACTACCGATGTTTTAGATTTGCCTTTTACTAAAGACCTTCCGGTAACCCCTTATTCAATTGAAACTTACAAAACCGAAATTGATATTTCTTCAATAACTCTTGGAGGAATTGTTCCGCTTACCGTAAATGGAACTGTTAATTTCCTTTACGATGCAACAATCGGTTACCAAGACTCTAAAGGACATTGGGTTTTGCGTGTGCTGCCTGGAAATGGAGAAACTTCCTGCGCTTACATAAATGCTCAAAAAGGGATGGCGCAGAACGATAAAATATATTTTGATGCATTTTATCTGCTGAGCGACGGATCTTCCGTTTATTCAATTGATAAAAAATCACAACCGCTCCGTCTTTTTAATGTTGCAGATTATTATCCGGCAAAAATTGTAGTTTTTAACGACAGAATTAATATTCCCGGTGCGATTAATTTCCGTCTGCCGGGTTTCGGGGAGTTAACTACTTCAATCGATTATTTTAAAAACGGAAATAACATCGATTTCAGCCTTACGCCGGTAAATATCGAATTCAATTACAACGGAGTAAATCTTAAATTCCCTGCTTCTGCAGCCTTTCCGCAGAAATTGAATGAAAATGGATTTATCGCCCGCGGTACAATTTCGGAGCCGGATAAGTATTCATTTTTTGCAACTATGTATCATACCAAAGATTCCTCAAGCATAATTTTAGAGCCCAATCAGTCGCTTGCGGTAAATGCAAATCAATCAATTAAACTGGAAAAAGTCAGCGGGGCAATGAAAGTTAATCAGAATGATTGGGAGTATTTCTGGTTTGAAGGCGATTTAACCGGCGCTGAAGGCGCAAATGGCAGACTCAAATTTACGGTTTACGGCGATGTTATAGCAACAGGGCAAAAAATAAGGTTATCAAATATTACTACACCTTTCGGCAATATTGAAATATCTTTCGATTTCGAAACAAAAACACTGTTTGGTCAGCTCGATTTCAGTGAGGGGATTGATATTGGCGGTGCGATGGTAAAAGGAACAGCCGAAATACTTTTTGATGATAAAGGCTTCTATTTTCTTGGGGCTGGAACAATTGGTGTTGCCGGCATAGGGGGGCAGGCAGCTTTAATTTTAGGTTCTTATCCAATCAACGACCATATAAAATCAAAATTTGCCGAATATTCGTGGGTTTATAAATACACTGGAAATCTCCCGGTAACATTCCCAACTAATATAAAAGGATTTTATTCAGAAGCAGAAGTTCACATTCCGCTTATTATTCCGGATATTGAATTTGACTTTTTCATTGTAAGCGCGCGGCTTTGGATACATTTGGGAGCCGATGCCCGTTTCGGATTAAACTTTACCGGACAGCCTAAATTATCTCTCGGATTAAGCGCCTATATTGAAGCGGGAGCATCTTTGGGAGCTTCTGTTGTTATTGCCTGCGCAGGCGTAAAAGCCTCGGCAATAGTGCAGGCAAGTCTTGACGGTGAAATCGATCTGGGCGGCAATTGGTTTATACAAGGCGATGTGTCGTTCCAGTTATGCGGTGAAGCATACTGCGGCTGGGGTGCCTGCGATTCGGATTGCGACGGTTATCTATGCGATAAAGAATCGAAGGGAGGATGTAAAGCAATCGGTCTTCTCGTTCATGTAGGAAGCGATTATAATGATTTTGACCCTTACATTAAATAAGGAATGAAAATGAAAAGAATTTTAGTTTTAATATTTATTGTCCTTTTCCTTAAAATTGAAGCGCAGGAAGTAAAAAAAGGTCTTGCTGTAGCTGGAGATAAAGGAATATTTATCCATCTTGGGAAGGATTTTCTAAACGAAAATTCAGGGAAATATTCTGCATATAAAATTGAAAGAAAAACCGAGGGCAAGGCTTTTGAAAAAATTGCTTCGGTGGTTTCTCCATCTTCCTACGATGAATTTATCGAAAAATACAAGTTTTACAATAGATATCTGCCGGAAATGACAGAGCTATCGGACAGTGTACTAAATGTTATCTGGAAAGATGCTATTGCTTCAAAAAATACTGACGCGCTGAAATATTATTCAGGGGTTTTAAGCATTCGATTGGCTTTGGGTATAAGTTATATCGATACAACTGCAGCTAAAGACGTGAAATATATTTATAAAGTTAATAAGACCGATAAGGCAGGGGATGACAGTTTAGCTGGGGAGTCGATGCCGGTTAATTTTCCCGGAGAAGTTTTTTATCCCCAAATGTATTGTTTCGATAAAATTTACCGTACAGGCAATCTTGAGATTATGTGGAAATATGCCGGAGATTTAATCCCTGCTACATTTTATGTGTTCCGGAGATCGGCTTTCGAAAAAGAATTTAAGAAAATCAGCTGTAAAAAGGCAATTCTGCAAAAAGCCGACAGCGTTTATTTTGTTATAAGTGATAATTCCGTAACGCCGGAACAAGCCTATTTATATAATATTATTCCAGTTGATGCCTACGGAAACTGCGGTGAACAGACGGCATCGGAAATTGCTTATGCAATAAATCCCGGTTCAATTTTTCAGCCATATATGTTTGAAGTTAAAAGCGAAGCCGCCTCGAACGGACTGAGACTAAAATGGAAATTCGATCAGCCGAATATGGCATCGGGTATTGAGATATTCAGAAGCGAAGAAACAAATTCTCCTGGAGTAGTAATTGCATCGGTTGATCCGAATTCAACTACATATCTCGATCAGCGAATATTACCATCAAAGAAATACTATTATTCGTTATCCGTTAATCTTATTAATGGCGAAAAATTGCCGAACACGCCAAAAGTAACCGGTTATTTTTTAAGCGATGAAATACCTTTGCCACCTTACGATTTAACTGCTTCAGCTTCTGAAAAAGGAGTAAATTTAAGCTGGAAATATTCAGAAAAAAACATCAACGGATTTTATGTTTACCGTAATAATCAGTCTTCAGCAGCAAAACTTAATCTTATTTCATCACTAATCCCCGCCGGCGAAAAAGATACTGTTTTTACTTATTCCGATTCAAGCAGCGCTCTTTCCGGTAAAGTTTCATTCAACTACTGTGTTCAGGCTGTTAGCAGCAGTAATGTTCGGGGTGTTATTTCTGATACGGTAACGGTTATGCCGGTAAAAACTGAAGAAGTTTTGACCCCCTTGATTACCGATTTGATATTCGATGGCTCTGTAGTATCTGTCTTTTGGGAGGACTTAAATGCTGTAGATAATTCAATCAGCAGTTATAAAGTTTTCAGGAGAGAAACAGGAAAAGAATGGATTCTGCTTACCGAAAATCCGCTGCCGTTTTCCAATAATTATTTTTACGACAGCAGTGCAACCGAAGGCAGGATTTACGAATATGCTGTTGAAGCAGTAGATTTTTTTAATAATACCAGCAGGAAAGGAGTATCTCAGCGGATTGAAATTTTGAAAGATATTCCTCCGGCTCCGGCTGAGATTTGGGCAGAAAATACAGATAACGGGATATTTATTAAATGGACTGAAGTAATCCGTAAAAAAATATCTTCGTATGTCATTTTAAGAAGCGATATTACCGGTAAGGAAATTACCGCCGGAAGTGTTAAATCTGAGAAATTAGAATTTACAGATAAAGATGTGAAAGCAGGAGAACTGTATTTTTACAAAGTTATAACTGTTTTAGAAAACGGAAATAAAAGTCTGCCTGCAAACGAAATTTCTATCAGGAAAAAGTAAATGAGGAATTCGGCTATAATTCAGACAAAGGAGAACTTGAATTGAAACTTCGTTTTCTGATTTGTTTAATTTTTGCGATGCCTGTTTTGGCCCAAAATGAATATCCCGATTCGTTAAATGCTCAAAATCCTGATAGCAGTTCGCATTCATTTATTGAGAAAGTATATTCAATTACTGGCGAAATAGGCACTTACGGAGAAATCTACGGAGCAAAAGGAATTCAAAAAAGAAGACCTTCGGGAACCGGCAGATTGTTTTTCCGACCGACACTTGCATTATTCAATACATTTTCGGTTGATTTTGATTTCCTCCTTTCCACGGAAGGCAGCTCTGCAAGGCAGTCTATGAATCAGTTTGCAGTTCATCCCGATTGGGAATGGGGAAAAGCTCATTTAGGCGATTTCAGCATGAAATTTTCTGATTACACGCTTGACGGGATTTCAATTCGCGGCGGCGGTGTGGAGATAAATCCCGGTATATTCAGGTTTTCGGCATTATATGGAAGAACCCAGCGGGCTGTTGAAGGAAATGCTGTTACTGCGTCATACGACAGGGAAATATGGGGAACAAAAATAGGTGTCGGGCGCGAAAACGGGAATTTTTTCGATTTCAATATTATCCGGTCAAAAGATATCGGCAGTTCGCTGGATCTGGCAAGGCAGGATTCAAGTTTTTTTACCGATACAACTGATGTTATAGATTCGCTTTATGCTACTACATATAACGACAAGTTTGTAATTTCACCGCAGGAAAATCTTGTTGCCGGCTTTAATACGGATTTAACATTATTCGAAGGTATGATAAACTTTAAAGGCGAGTTTAACGGATGTTTATACACAAACGATATGCGGGCATCAGAAATAAACGACAGTACAAATTTTAAAAGTAAAATCCCTGGATCGATTAATTCAATATACAAATTAAAATTAAGCACTTCAGCGGATTATGCTGTTAAAACGCAGCTTTCTGCTAATTTTAAAACAATAAATATAAAGGGCGGATTCACAAGAATAGGTGCAAGTTACACTTCGTTAGGACTTGCGTCGCAGATAAACGACAGAATCGGTTACGATATCGGCGTTTCAACGCGTCTGTTCGAAAATAAATTATCAGTTAGCACCGGTTTTAACAAATATTCCGATAACCTGGAAAATCAAAAAAAACATACAACATCGCGTTCGGCATTCTCATCAAACATAAATTACCGGATAACAAACGAAATTAATCTGGCTGCATCTTACGCAGGTAATTTTTTATGGAATGATGCCGGAAACGATACGATGAAAATTGATAATTCCATTTCTTCGTATATGACTTCTGTTTCGTATTATTTCCTAACCGGAAAAATAAGCAATACGGTCTCGTTAACAGGAATTTTCCAAAATACTGACGACGGAAATATTCTGCGGAAAAATTATAATTCCAAATCAAACACTTTTATGGTCAATTATTCCGCTGCACTGAGCGCTTCTTTAATGTTAAGCCCGTTTGCAAGTTACACCTTTACTAAAATAACAGGTCAAATAACAAAATTAACAAGTCTGGGATTAAGCATTAATTATAACGTTTTGGATTGGAGATTGAATAATTCGTTAACTGTTTCAAATACAAATTCCGGAAATTCAAAAAATATGAACGTGCAGCTGCAATCCGGTTATCCTGTGTGGAAAAATGATATGATAAATCTTGTTATCAGATATTCGGGCAATAAAAATCTGCGATACGGCAAATATACCGAAACCCTTGCCTCTTTAGCTTATACTCATAGATTTTAAGAAGTATGAGTATTGCGAAATAAAGAAAACAGGAAAAAGACTTTTTATAAGGATTATTCCAATATAGTTTGATAATGAATAATGCAATGTGTGTGTCTGTGTGTTATCATACACAAATGGTAAATCTAAATGAGAACTAATATTGTACTTAATGAAAGTTTAGTAAACGATGCAATGAAACTTAGCGGATTGAAAACTAAAAAATCGGTAATTGAAGAAGCATTAAAACTTTTTGTCAGTATTCAAAAACAGACAAGGCTAAAATCTCTCAAGGGAAAGCTCAAATGGGAAGGGAACCTTGATGAGATGAGAATGGATAAATGATTTTAATAGATTCATCCACAATAATCGATTTTTTTAATGGAATTGAAAACCGGCAGACATCCTATTTGAACGATGCTTTGGGCAGAGAAAATTTTATAATAGGGGATATTATTCTTGCTGAGGTTCTGCAAGGGTTCAGAACAAAAAATGATTTTATAAAAGCTAAAGAATTATTATCTGATTTCCCGATTTACAATCTTTGCGGAAAAGAAATTGCAGTAAAAAGCACTAAGAATTTTAGAACTTTGCGTGAAAAGGGAATTACTTGCAGGAAAACAATCGACTCTATAATTGCAGCATTTTGCATCGAAAACGAAATAACTCTTTTACACAATGATAAAGATTTCATTCTCTTTGAAACAGAGTTTAATTTGAGGGTAATCCACCTTGACTAAAAAGAATACTAACAGACAATATAAAAAAGCCCGGCATAACCGGGCTTTTTTGTTTGGGTATATTTGAATATTAATACATTCCGTCCATACCGCCCATTCCGCCGGGAGGCATCATTGGAGCTTTTTCTTCTTCTTTCTTTTCGTAAACAACTGCTTCGGTTGTTAACAGAAGAGCTGAAACAGAAGCAGCATTTTCAAGAGCTGTTCTTGTAACTTTAGTAGGATCGATAACGCCTGCTGCAATCAGATTTTCATATTTTTCTGTAGCTGCGTTAAAACCGTAATCGTCTTTTCCTTCTTTAACTTTGTTAAGAACCACAGATCCTTCAAGTCCGGCATTGTTTACAATCTGTTTTAAAGGTTCTTCAAGCGCTTTTTTAATTATGTTAACTCCGGTAGTTTGATCGAGGTTATCACCTTTAAGATTATCGAGAACAGAAGCTGCACGGATAAGAGCAACGCCGCCGCCTGCAACAATACCTTCTTCAACTGCTGCGCGTGTAGCATGCAATGCATCTTCAACTCTTGCTTTCTTTTCTTTCATTTCAACTTCGGTAGCAGCACCAATTTTAATTACTGCAACACCGCCTGAAAGTTTAGCAAGTCTTTCCTGCAATTTTTCTCTGTCGTAATCTGAAGTTGTGTTGTCAATCTGAGCTTTAATTTCGTTAACTCGTTTCTTAATATCTTCAGTTTTGCCAGCACCTTCAACAACAGTTGTGTTGTCTTTGTCGATATTAACTTTTTTAGCTTTTCCGAGGAATTCGATTGTAGTATTTTCGAGTTTAAATCCTCTTTCTTCAGAAACTACGGTACCGCCTGTTAAAATTGCAATATCTTCTAACATTGCTTTGCGTCTGTCGCCAAAACCAGGAGCTTTAACGGCTGCAACTTTCAATGTTCCTCTTAACTTGTTTACAACCAATGTTGCAAGAGCTTCGCCTTCAAGGTCTTCGGCAATAATAACTAAAGCTCTGCCAGATTGAGCAACTTTTTCGAGGATAGGGAGAAGATCTTTCATTGTAGAGATTTTTTTATCGTGAATGAGGATATAAGGATCTTCAAGATTTGCTTCCATCGACTCGGAATTTGTTACAAAATAAGGGGAAAGATAACCGCGGTCGAACTGCATACCCTCAACTAAAGAAAGCTCAGTTTCAGTGCCTTTTGCTTCTTCAACTGTAATAACGCCGTCTTTGCCTACTTTGTCCATAGCGTCTGCAATTAAATCACCGATAGTTTTATCGTTGTTTGCAGATATTGAACCAACCTGTGCTATTTCTTTTCTTCCTTCAACGTTTTTGGATGTTGTTTTTAACTGTTCTACAACTTTAGTAACAGCTAAATCGATACCTCTTTTTAAATCCATTGGGTTAGCGCCGGCAGTAACGTTTCTTAAACCTTCGCGGTAAATAGCCTGAGCAAGAACTGTAGCTGTTGTAGTGCCGTCGCCTGCAACATCGCTGGTTTTAGAAGCAACTTCTTTCACCATCTGAGCGCCCATATTTTCAATCTTATTTTCAAGTTCTATTTCTTTAGCAACCGAAACTCCGTCTTTAGTTACTGTAGGAGCTCCGAATTTCTTTTCAAGTATTACATTTCTTCCTTTTGGCCCTAAAGTAACTTTAACAGCATTTGCAAGTTTATCAACGCCTACTTTAAGCGAGCTTCTTGCGTCGCTGCTGTATTCAACTAATTTTGCTGACATAATAATACTCCTTTTCTGTTTTCAAAAATTTTAAGCAATAATTCCGTAAATATCACTTTCTCTCATTATCAGGTATTCTTCACCGTCTATCTTTACTTCAGTACCGCTGTATTTTCCGTAAAGAACTTTGTCGCCAGCTTTAACATTTAAAGCTATTACTTTGCCTTCTTCTGTAATTTTTCCGGCCCCGATTGCAACAACTGTTCCCTCTATCGGTTTTTCTTTTGCTGTATCAGGTAAAATTATTCCTCCTCTCGAAACTTCTTCAGCAGCCATTGGTTTTACAACAACTCTGTCGCCAAGAGGTTTGAATTTAAAATCTGCCATAAATCCTCCACTATTTTTAATAATTGAATAATTAAATTGTTATTAGCACTCAAAATTAACGAGTGCTAATATAAAAAAGACACGGTTTATTGTCAATACCATTTAAAAGAAAAATACAGGGTATCCGATTATTGCTGGACAAAAAAAAGGGCAGAAAATTCTGCCCTTTGATGGAATTTATTCGATGTCAACCGACCGCGAGAATATGTAGTCTGCGTTAGGCACCATTTTCTTGTCGTCAAAGATACTTTCAATCTCTTCTTTGCTAAGATACTTTGTAACGTCCTTTGCATTCAGCAGCTCTTCTTTAAGAGAAGTGTTTTTGTCAGCCCATACTTTCATTGCATAAGTCTGAACAAGTTTATAGGCTTCTTCACGGGTTATTCCTTTCTTAACTAGTTCTAATAATACTTTTTGCGAGAAAACTAGTCCGCGTGTTATATTCAAATTGTTTATCATATTTTCCGGATAAATTACAAGGTTGTCAACAAGTTTTATCATTAATCCCAGCATATAATCCAAAATTATACAGCTGTCGGGGACAATAATTCTTTCAACAGATGAATGCGATATATCGCGTTCGTGCCATAAAGCAACATTTTCAATTGCAGCCATTGCATTTCCGCGCAGCAGACGCGCAAGTCCTGTAACTCTTTCGCTGATTATAGGATTACGTTTATGAGGCATAGCTGATGAACCCTTTTGTCCTTTCGAAAAGTATTCTTCAGCTTCAAGAACCTCGGTTCTTTGTAGGTGCCGAATTTCAATAGCAATTTTTTCGAGCGTAGCTCCTATTAAAGCCAGCGCTGTAAGAAATTCTGCGTGTCGGTCGCGCTGGATAACTTGAGTGGAAACAGGAGCAGGGGTAAGTCCCATTTTTTCGCAAACATATTTTTCAACTTCCGGAGAAAGATGATCGAAAGTGCCGACCGCTCCTGAAATTTGTCCAACACTTATTGATTCAACTGCATTTTTTAATCTTTTAAGATTTCGTTTGGTCTCTTCGTACCAAAGCGCAAATTTTAATCCCATAGTAGTTGGTTCGGCGTGAATACCGTGGCTTCTGCCGATGCATACGGTTCTTTTATATGCATTTGCCTGATTTCTTAAAACATTTTTTAATTTCACAAGCTCCGAAAGCAGTAATTCGCCTGCAGATTTCATCTGGTAGGAAAGAGTTGTATCCAGAATATCCGAAGAAGTCATTCCGTAATGAATATGCCGTGATTCTGGTCCTACATATTCCGCCACATTCGAAAGGAAAGCAATAACATCGTGTTTTGTTGTTTCTTCAATTTCCAGAATTCTTTTAACGTCGAATCTGGCTTTCTTTTTAATAACTTTAAGATCTTTTTCGGGAACTTCACCGGCAAGAGATCTTGCTTCGCATGCAAGAATTTCAATTTTCAGCCAGGTTGAATACTTAAAATCATCTTCAAAAATCTTTCCCATTGTTGGGCGTGTGTATCTTTCAATCATTGTTCTTCCAGTTTCATTGTTTTTATTAAATATTTATCTTCTCTGTAAATTTTTATCTGAAGTTTATCGCCTGCGCGGAATTCGTTTATTGCCCCGATCATTGTAGTTTCGTTGTTTATCCGGTAATTGTTAACTTCTGTTATAATATCGCCGACAAGCAGACCTGCTTTATCGGCAGCCGAATTTTTAAGAATATGAGTAATTATAACTCCTCTTGTAGATTTTAAATTATAGTATTTGGCAATACTTTCATCGATTGACTGAATACGAAGGCCTGTCTTAAATTTTCTGTTTACTTCGCCTTTTTCTTTCAGCTCGTTCATAATTCTTTTAACTTTATTGATAGGTATTGCAAATCCTACTCCAACATTGCCTTGCGCTCCGTTTGGGGAATAAATTAGAGTGTTCATTCCAATCAGTTCGCCTACACTGTTTACTAAAGGTCCGCCGCTGTTGCCCCCGTTTATTGCCGCATCTGTCTGTATCATATTAAGGTAAAAACGGTTTTCCACCGGATCGAGATTCATACCCGTTGCGCTTACCACACCGACTGTAACAGTCGGTTTATCGCTTTTTTCGAAAAGTCCAAAGGGATTGCCCAGAGCAATAACCCATTCGCCAATAAGAATATCATCCGAATTTCCCATAGGAATAAAAGGCAGATTTTCGGCATCTATCTTTAACAATGTTATATCCGAAACAGGATCGCTTCCAATTATTTTGGCATCGTATTCATTTCCGTCAGTCATAGTAACAATAATTTTAACACCGCTTCCGGCAACGTGATCGTTGGTTATAATGTATCCGTCGGAAGAAATGATTGCACCCGAACCGAGACTTTTAACTTGCTTGTTATAAACTCCGTCACCGAAAAAATGCCTGTAAAAAGGATCGTTGCTGAAAAAACGAGCCCACGGATCCACAACATACTGACGGATTTCTGTAACATTTATTCCTACTACAGCAGGGCTTACTGTCTGTACGGTTTTAGTTACAATTGTATGCCTGCTTTCATAAATAAGCGAATTGTTATAAGTATTGCCGGAAGTGTCATTAGGATTATAAACATAATTGCTGTTTTGAACCTGAGCAGCATTTATTTTATTGTTTTCGGCAAAAATTACAAAATAAAAAACCGTAAAAAATATACTTACTATTAAAAGTGTAAATGAAGAAGAAATAATAATTGTTTTAATATTATTCATTTCCTGTTTCCTTATAAAAAAATGAAATGAAGTTTTTATAATAAATACCTGCTTGTAAGATAATTAAAACTATAGATGAAATTGTAAAAATAAGTTCTGTTTCAGCAGGGGGATTGCAGTTGCTGTTAAACCTGTCTGCATATAACACAATCATAATTATAATAAGCAGACTGGAAAACATATTCGCAAAAAAACTTTTGCGTTTATATATTAAAAGCAAAATCCAGATAACAAACCAAGCAAAGAAAAAAAGATAATTAAACCAAAGCAAAGCTCCTAAAATTACGGCGGGACTTTTAAATATAGTTTTTCTTTTTACTTCAATAATTAAATTTGCCAGCAAAAGAGCAAATATCGAAACAACAGTTTCCGTAAATCCGTTGTAATAAAAAAATACAAGCAGGTTAGTGCCGGCAAAACCTTTAATAAAATCGGCGCAAAATAAAATCAATTTATGCTTTAAGGATAATCCATCGGCCGTTATGTTTTTGTTTTTTAAAATAAGGTTTTGCACAGGAATAATTCCGATGACAAAACCTGTAAGGAAATTTAAAATTAAATAATATTCAAACATAATAATGTCCGTAAATCAAACTGCAAATATACGAAATTGACTAAAATTGAAAAACACAAAACAAAATCAATGTTTTTTAAATTTGACAAACTCTTTATGTAAAATAATCCGAAGAAAAAAACAATGAGACGGTAAAAACAGACAATATTCTTAGAATATTAGGAAAAAATATCTTGTTTCTTAATAAATTGCCGGAAAATATTTAATATTTATTATTCATTTTGGAAATATTTTTTTTATATTTAGAGCAATTCTATAAGTAAATAATTTTACAAAATTTATTAGAATTTATAATTTTAACGAAATTTAAGGAGTGAAAAATATGATAGATTTTAAAGGAAATTTCAATGTTGCCCCTTCATTGCCAGAAAAACTTGAACCTTTAATAGAAATATCAAAAAATCTTTACTGGTCGTGGAATAAAGATGCTATTGAGCTTTTCAGAAGGCTCGATAACAAACTTTGGGAAACAACACATCACAATCCAGTTCTTTTACTCGGTAAAATATCGCAGGAAAGATTAAAAGAAGTTGTGAAAGACGATGGATTTATTTCGCATATGAACCGCGCTCTGCTCGATTTAAGAAATTATATAAACGAAGTAAACTGGTATCAGCGGAATTATAAATCGGAAGGCGATACTTTTATTGCATATTTTTCGGCAGAATTCGGATTAACCGAGTGTCTGCAGATTTATTCCGGCGGTTTGGGAATATTGGCAGGCGATCATCTTAAATCGGCAAGCGATTTGGGAATTCCATTGGTTGGAGTGGGATTGTGCTATAAAGAAGGATATTTCCAGCAGTATTTAACATCCGATGGCTGGCAGCAGGAAA
>JAAYAN010000046.1 GCA_012719345.1 Ignavibacteria bacterium
AGCTTATTTTGTATTCCATAGTGTTTTTTCTCTTATTGCTAAGCATTAGAAATTGTTTTTCAAAACTTATATCTTTATCCTATTTTTTCAAAGTTTTCTTTATTGCTTTTTCTGGGATTATCTGAACTTATTCCTAGTGTAGTATGTAATTGAGAATTAACCTTAGGATAAATATTTCTTATATTTGCACTATGTTTTACCGCAGAAAGATTATATTATCCTTACTTCAACTCTTTGACGGCGAGTTGGAAAAAATCAGACTTCAAAAGTTGTTATTCCTGTTTACAAAAAAACAGGAAATACCTGAATATGATTTTATCCCCTACAAATACGGCTGTTTTTCATATTCGGCTAACGCTGATTTAACTACAATGGTAAAACAAGGATTGTTAACAGAATCGGAAATATCTTTTTCAAAAAATGATAAAATAGATTATCTTAAAATAATTAATGATAACGACAGAAGATTGATGGCTCAATTAAAGTTACAATTCTTTAATATGACATCCGACGATTTAATGAAATTCACGTACATTAAGTTTCCGTATTGGGCAAGAAATAGTAAAAAAGCAAAAAATATTTTATCTCCTGAGCAGTTGAATTCTGTAAAAAACAGCGTACCCATTGATATTGATCCAGTACTTTTTACTATTGGTTACGAGGGGCTTTCGCTGGAAGAATATCTTAACAGGTTAATTAAAAATGGGGTGAATCTATTAATAGATGTCCGCAAAAATCCTCTCAGTATGAAATATGGTTTTAGCAAGACCCGGCTAAAAGCCTGTTGTGAAAGTGTAAATATTGATTATATTCATTTTCCGCAGCTTGGCATCGAATCGGATGAGAGAAAGGAGTTAAAGACACAAGCCGATTATGATGAACTTTTTTCGGATTATCGTGAGAATAGTATACCCAGAACAAAGGAAGTTCAAAACGAAATTTTAAGTTTAATTATTAAATACAAACTCATCGCTCTTACTTGTTTTGAATCGAATATAAATCAGTGTCACCGTAAATATCTGACAGAAGCAATAAGTAATTTGCCCGGTTTTGAGTTTGAAGTAAAACATATTTGATATAGATTATTATGAAAGTATTAATCGCTGCTACAACGTATCCTCTCCCTTCAAGGAGTTATGATGAACTTGTTGTACAGCTGGATTTAGTGACAAAGGTGAATGGATTCGTATATACCCGGTACCATTAAAATTTCTCAAGGGTTTAAGAAAGGAAGAAAAAGTAAAATCATATAAATACACTTGGCTTGATTTGGATTTAAAAAAAAGGACAGACGATTTTCGTCCTGAAAGCTTTTCACCAAAAGATTATACGTTTAGCGATCTTAAAATACTTTCAGAAATTGGTACTGAAAATAATGGGCCGAAAGAAAAGATATTTGCCTTAAGAAAGTCTATACTAACCTAAATAAATTAAAGGAAGATTCAAAAGATCCTAGAAATGTTTCCCTTGCTACATTTAAACCGACATTAATAATGGGACTAAAAATAATAAAGGATGTTTCAGAATGGAAAAAAGTCTGGGCAGACCTTAGGAAACAAAATAATTTATTTGATGATATTATAGATATTGAAAAGACTATTCCAAAATTACCATATAAATTTTCATATAGTTTTCAGGATGATGAAGGTAATAAAGCTTGCTTAATGATTGAAGATTGGGAAATAGGCGCATTATATTGGAATTGTTTAAAATCTGCAAATGGTGATGATACTATTGCGCATCAAAAAGTAAAAGATCAGTATGAAAACAAATTTCCAAACGAGAAAGATATTTATCTATTCCTTGGGACAACAAAAGAATGGCATCGAAGGAGAACTGAAAATCCGTTTGTTATAAATTGGTATATTCTATCCACCCAAAAATTTGCAAGGCGATTTGTTTGCATAATCCCATAAAAAGCAAAAGCCTTGTAAATAAACAACTTACAAGGCTTTCTTTGTAGCGGGGTCAGGACTTGAACCTGAAACCTTCGGGTTATGAGCCCGACGAGCTACCAATTGCTCCACCCCGCGATGTATTTTTTCAAGAGCCCAAATATAGACAAAACTTTCGTCTAAGTCAAGGTAAGCAATATTTTTACATTATCATTTCTGCGAAAATAAAAATTATGTTATATATTTGTTTATCAAACAATTAAAATTTGTAATTATGATTTCGTCACTTTTTATAAAAGATTACGCCTTAATAAATGAAATCAATATCGATTTTAGAAAAGGCTTAAACATAATCACCGGAGAAACGGGCGCGGGAAAATCTATTATTATAGGAGCTTTGGGGTTATTGCTTGGCGAAAGAGCTTCGGTTGAAATTATCCGCAAAGGAAGCGCCAAAGCTATTGTGGAAGGGAATTTTTTCGTACAGGATAATAAAAGAATAAAAAAACTCCTTGCCGATAATGAATTAGACACAGCTCCCGAAATGATTATCCGCCGCGAAATTTCGGAAAAAGGGAATAACAGGTGCTTTATTAATGACACGCCTGTTACGCTTAATCTTATTAAAGAAGCTGGAGATATGCTTGTAGATTTACACGGGCAGCACGAACATCAATCGCTTCTGCGTCAGGAAACGCACATTCAGGTTATAGACGAAGCTTCGGATTATAATGATTTAATTGAAAACTACCGGAACTTTTTTGCTGAGCTTACAAACTCCGAAAACAAGTTAAAAGAAATGCTGCTTAAGGAAAATTCGCTTAAAGAAAAAAAAGACCTTTATCAGTTTCAGCTAAAAGAAATAAATTCTGTCGATCCGCTTAACCAGGAAGACGAGCATCTCGAAAAGGAACTTTTAATATTAGAAAATTCCGAAAAAATGCTTGCTCTAACATCCGAGCTTTATTCAATACTCTACGAAAACGACGGGGCAATTCACGATCAGATGGTAGGTGTTTTAAGCAAGTTAAACGAACTTGCAAGAATTGACAGCGATTTTAATGAAAAATCTGAAGAATTTAATTCTGCATTAGCCTTGATTAATGATGTTGCAGAACACTTGCGCAGCTACAGGGATAAAATAGATCTGGATCCGGCAAGGGTGGAAACAGTACGAGAAAGACTTGGGGCAATAACACTTCTTAAAAAGAAATACGGCGGAAGCATTGAAACAATTCTAGAAAAGAAGAAAATTCTTCAGGAAGAAATTGAACTTTCGGAAAGCTATTCCGAAAAGTTGGAAGAATTAGAAAAAGAAATCCGGGTGCTGAAGGAAAAAGCCGGCTCTGCAGCAAATGAAATAACAAAACGCAGATCTTTATCGGCAAAAAAAATATGCGGACAAGTTGTTGAGGAATTGAAAAACATTGGCATTCCCGATTCAAGTTTTGAAGCAAGAATGAATCGGGAAAACGCTGAATATTCGGACTCAGGAAGCCTTTTGATAGAAAACAAAATTTATAAAGGTTTTAACAATGGCGCAGATATTTTAGAATTTTACATTTCCGCAAACAAGGGCGAAGATTTAAAACCTCTTTCAAAAGTTGCATCCGGAGGAGAGATTTCGAGAATAATGCTTTCATTAAAAACCGTGCTTGCAAAAAATGAAAAACTGCCTCTGCTTATTTTTGATGAGATAGATACAGGAATAAGCGGAAGGATTGCACAGAAAGTAGGAGCAGCATTAAAATCGCTTGCATCGTATCATCAGATAATTGCGATAACCCACCTCCCGCAAATTGCGGCAATGGCCGATACACATTATTCCGTTGAGAAAAACTACGAAAACGAAAGGGTAACAAGTAAAATACAAAGACTTTCAAATGAAGAAAGTTTAAAAGAGGTAGCAAAATTAATTAGCGGCGAAGATGTTACTGAAGAAAGCATCAAAACTGCCAGACAGCTGATAGGCTGATATTTAGTGTGTGCTTTGTCATACTCAAAAAAATGTAATTGCATTTATATTTTTTTTTCATCAATTTAATGTTGTATTAGTAAATCTAATGGAGATGATTTATGAAAAAATTATTTACTGTGTTTTTTTCTTTGATAATAATACAAGCTTCCGTTTTCGGACAATTTGACGACAGGCTTGATTATCTTACCGATAAAGAAGTCGGGAAATTTATTCAGCCATTTGTAAATTACGTTGGAACCTCACTAAACAGCGGGATGTATCATACGGCCTCTGTTTCGGATGTATTCGGCTTTTCTTTCGGATTTCAGGGAATGCTGGTTTTTATTCCCGAAGACCAAAAAACATTTACTCCCGTTTTAGATAAAGCAGGATATACAGCCGATAAACCTACGGCTACTATTTTTGGCAAAGAGGGAGCTTATTATTCGGGTCCGGAAGGTTATATTGTTTTTCCTGCAGGGCTGGATTTAAATAACGTTCCTATGTTTGTGCCCCAGATAGGAATAAGTACTTTCGGAACAGAATTGCTGGTAAGATTTATTCCTAAAATCAGTTTAGGCGAAAACGAATTGGGTTATTGGGGTGTTGGTGTTAAACACAGCATCAGCCGATATTTCCCTTTGCCGCTTGATGTTGCAGCACAGGTTTTTTACAGCAAACTGGAAGTAACTGATATTATGACCTCAAAAAACTTATCAATTAATCTTCTCGCAAGTAAAAATTTTACTTTAGTCTGTTTATACGGAGGCATTCAAATTGAATCATCATCTATGAATTTGAAATACACTTTTAAAGATCCGAGCGGATTATACGGCGGAGAAAGAAAGATTGAATTGGATATTGACGGCGAAAACACTTTCAGGTTTACATTAGGCGCCGCGCTTGAATTAGGTTTTATAGTTTTAAATGCAGATTACAGCATCGGAAATCAGTCCGTAATAAATGGCGGCTTATCATTTGAATTTTAATAACGGAGAATAAAATGAAAAACAAAAAAACATTTTTTACCACGGCAATTGCATCATTGATTTTACTTTTAACTTCATCTTGCGATGTTGTTGATAAATTTGATACTATCGATTTAAATATCCCAATGAGCATAGACATTATCACAATAGGAACAGAAACTACATTAACTGAATCTGATACATTCTGCTTAACAGAATTCGACCTTTACAACGACAACAAAGACAAAATGGAAGAAATTTCATTTGTGGAAGCATCTTACAGAACAACCGCAGTTTCGCCTGCAAATTTATCGGGAAATATTTCTGTTGAATTGAAAACAGAAGCGGGTTTGCCGTTATTTTCAATTACTATTCCTAATGATACACCGGCTGCTCTGTTAAACAATCCCATTAAACTGGCTCTTACTGCTGACCAAATTAATGCTTTAAATTCTTATGTAAGCAATCTTTCAAATCAATGCTTTGAAGCTACTGTTTCTATCAGCAATATGCCCGGCGGAGAAAAAACAGTTACAGGAGTTGTTGACATCTTATTTAAATCGAAAATAGAAATGTAAATAATAATTTCAGTACAATAAATTTAAACTCTGCTCAGGCAGGGTTTTTTATTATCTGAATTTATTGAAGCCGGAAAATAAGTTAGACCCAAAATAGCCAATAATATAAGCTCAAAAATTATACTGCTTGTTCTAATGACTATTTTGGGTTAAAGCTTTTTTAATAACTTATAATAAAGAATTGCACAGATTGTTTTTGCATCAACTATCTGTCCGGAGCTTATCATATTTTCAATCTGAGCTAAAGGCAGTTCCAGCACTTCCATTCCCTGCTCGCCTTCTTCGCGGTTATGATTCCCCGGTGTTAAATCCTCGGCAAGAAAAAGATGCAGTATTTCGGAACAAAAACCGGGAGTTGTGCAAACAGCGCCGAGTTTTGTAATTTTAGAAGATGTATAACCGGTTTCTTCAGTCAGTTCCCGTTTTGCACAGACAAGCGGGTCTTCGTTAATTTCGAGTTTTCCTGCCGGCAATTCAATAAGTCTCTTTTCAAACGGATAGCGGAATTGCTCAACTAAAAGGATTTTATTTTCTTTTGTAACTGCAAGAATTACTGCTCCTCCATTGTGCAGGGCAACTTCGCGAATACTTTCATTTCCGCTTTCGTATTCAATTTTATCAACTTTTATATCGAATACTCTTCCTTTGTAAATAATATTGCTTTCTAGTAATTTGTAATTCAAAACTTACTCCTTTATTCATCATCTTTTACAGTGTAAAACGGGCGAATTTCTTTACCGAGAAACCTAATCAGCGCGGAAATTACTCCCAAGTCGTCAAGATATCCTATAAATGGAGCGAGATCCGGAATAGCATCAATGGGCGAAATAAAATAAATAAGCGCGCCGACAATTATCGATTTCCGGTACCAGCTGATTTCCGGAGATTTTAAGTAACGGTATAACGCAACTATATCTTTTGTGAAAGTAATCTTTTTTCCTGTAGATTCAAGTTTATCCCAAAGATTTTCTTCAACATATTCAACCTTTTGTTTCATTTCTTCGGGGGTTTCTAACGAACCCTGGTCATAGGTTGCATAGTTATTTCCTTCATTGTAAATATTGTTTTCGTTTTCGTAATTCATAATTCCTCTCTTACTCTTCCGAAAGAGTTATATCAATGTTTTGCGAATTCAAAGTATCAATAACAACAGATTGTGTTTTTACAGAATAACCGGTTTTTATAAATATCAAATTTAATGTATTTGAAGTTAATTTATCAGGATGAATTACAGAATTTTCATCAATTACAGGAATATTTTCGCCAAGTGATAATTCGGATACCGGTATTTTTGCGTTACCGTTTTTATCGGTGGAAAAATTCTGCATATCGCTTTCCAGTATATTTGTGTCTTCGTTATTCTTACATAAAACTATATTGTGATTGCAGCTGACACTTGTAAGCAGACTTGTTGCATTCATAGTAAGATTATAAATTCCGTTGGGAATTTTATTTTTGGAACTAAACAAATCACTGTAGGAACCCGCTTCGTATGTTTGCGCGGGAATTGTATGAACAATTTTTCCTGTATTTGGATTTTTAATTTCGAAACTGATTGTGCTTCGTTCCGGACACGTAAAGCGTAAATAAGTATCCGATAAAAAAGGATTCGGCGTGTTATTAAGTAAATTATAATTAACCGCAATAGTAATCACAACAACTTCCATTTCGTTATAATACTTGATTTTTCCGTCAGTATCCTGCTGCTTTATTCTGTAATAAAATATTCCGTTTAAGGTTTCCGGGTCGGTAAAAGTATAGTCGATTGGAGCATTTGTAATTCCGGTTCCTTTTACTTCGCCGACTTCCACCCAGAGTGATGAATTTTTTTCGCGCCGCTGAATAATAAATTTATTGTTGCTTATTTCCTGAGTTGTTGTCCACTTAAGAATAACTTGTTTTGTGTTGTCGTCGATATCGTAAGAAAAACCGCCGTAAACTACAGAATCAGGTGAAAAAGCTTTTTGTATTTTAGGGAGCGAATTAATGAAATTATAAACTAAATAGATTTTTACATCTTTTAATTCTTCGTTCTTAGAATTTTTAACTTTAATTGTGATGTCCGAAATATTTTTATCTTCGGGATCGACAGTGTTGCATTTTACAAGAAACAGCGCTAAAAAAATGCAGAAAAATATTTTCATTTGAACCTCTGTTAAAATTTACTGAACCAATTAAAAACAGTTTCCCACCAAAGCTTTGCATTTTGGGGTTTTACAACAAAATGATATTCATCCGGGTAGTAGAGTAACCGGCTTTCAATTCCTTTAAGCTGTAAAGCTGTAAACAATTCAAAAGCCTGGCCTTCGGGAACACGGAAATCGTTAGCTCCGTGAACAACAAGCATAGGAGTTTTAAAATTATTAACATAATTATGAGGTGACCATTTTTTATAATTTTCAGGATTATCCCAATATGTTCCGCCATTTTCCCACAAAGGGAACCATAATTCTTCGGTAACGCCGGTCATGCTTTCCAGATTAAAAACGCCTGCATGGCAAACCAAAGATTTAAACCGGTCAGTATGTCCGGCAATCCAATTAATCATATATCCGCCGTACGAAGCTCCGGCTGCATAGGTTTTATTCGAGTCGATAAATTCAAAATTCCGGACAGCATAGTCATAACTGTTCATCAAATCAGTGTATACTTTTCCTCCCCAGTCCTGCGATATTTCATCGGTAAATCTTTGTCCGTAGCCGATACTTCCGCGCGGATTGGGAGCAACAACTACATAACCCTTCGAAGCAAACATCTGCAGATTCCAGCGGTAATGAAAATCGTCTGTCCAATGTCCCTGAGGCCCGCCATGTATAAGAAAAATCATTGGATATTTTGCAGATTTATTAAAAAAAGGCGGCTTAACAATTATCGATTGAACCTGTGTAGCCTCAGCTCCGGTACACCAGAAAGTTTCCGCTTCATTCATTTCTATTTCCGAAATAAGCTGTGTATTCAGCGCAGTAATCTGACTTATCCTTAAAGATTCGGTATTTAATGAATAAATTTCATCGGGCTGTGTGCTTTTTTGCTGAAGGAAATAAACAAGTTTTCCATCCGAAGAGATTTTAAGATTAGAATTAACCCGTTGTTTAAGTAAAACTTCAAGAACTTTTGTTTCCACAGAAACACGCATAATCGAATTATTTATCTCGTTAGCGGCAGTAAAATAAATAAATTTCGAGTCAGGCGACCATACAAGTCCGTTAGCCGAAAGATCTATGTTTTCAGTAATAACCTCTCTTTTTCCGGTAACTTTATCATAAATAACTATGTTTTGTTTATCTGCTTCAAATCCTGCCCGGCTCATTGAACAGTATGCAATATATCTGCCGCTTGGCGAGTAAACCGGTTCGTTATCGTTGCCGGCGCTTTCCGAAATTACTACCGGTTTGCTTAATGAATTATTTGCTTTTATCACGAAAACTTCGTTGTTAGTGCTTGTTGCTTCATTAATATCCGGATTGGAAGTAAATGCTATTTCATCGCCTGCAGGCGAAAAGCTGAAATCGTTGCTGCTTCCCAAAGCCAAAGTCGGGATGTCAT
>JAAYAN010000047.1 GCA_012719345.1 Ignavibacteria bacterium
TATTTTGTAACTTTGCAATTACTGATCAAAGTATTAAACTTCGATACATCTATTCCTATTGAATGTATTCCCAGTTCACAGGATTGAACTAAAGTTGTACCGCTCCCGGCAAAAGGATCAAGTACAATATCCCCGGGTTTAAAATAAACATCAGTCTTAAAATTATCAGTATGTTCATCTAAAAAATATTCCACAAGCTGTGGTATAAATTTACCCTTATATGGATGTAGCCTATGTACATGCTTTGTGGTTTCAGCCTCTTTATATTGTTCGAAGGAAAGCGCCCAATTCAAATCTTTTCCGAGTTGGTCCCTCCATTCTTGTTCTCTTGTCCTCAATTGCCCAATATAATAATTGAAAAGTTCTTCTTTAAGTACTTGTGTAGAACCGTTTTCACCGATTTTCTTAATGCGCCCATATTGGATTAAATAGGAAATGTTTGATACTGTTACATTTTTTTTTAGGTATTCACTCGCCCACTGACTAGCTTCTTTTATTGTAAACAGTTTTGTTGCTTCACTCATTTTAATATTTTTTCCCTGAAATACATTAAAAATTCACATCTGAAAATACAATAAAATTCTCTAAAAGTACACAGCAGGCAATTTTGCCTGTTCAGGGGTTTTTTCGGGGAATTCTTAATTCCGGGTTTGTAAAACATAAAAAGTCCGTTTTTGGCGTAAATTCGCATTTAAAAGTATATTTATCCATTTTAAAAGTCTGTTTAAGTGATTTGAAAGTCTGTTTGGGTTTGCTGTAATCTTTTCTTATTTTTCCGAAGATTTTTGAAAAATATGGGTGCTATAATGTTTAAGTATTTTGTTTTATCTTTATTGTTGATAACAGCTGTATTTCCTCAGCAAAAACGGGCTTTAACTTTTGAAGACCTTTGGGCGATGAAGAGAATTACTTCATTTGATCTTGATCAGCAGAGCAATAGACTAGTATTCGCGGTTACCTCTTACGATTTTGAAAAAAATAAAGGGAACAGCGACATTTTTATTATGGATGCTGACGGCGGCAATTTCAAACAGCTTACAGATTCCGAAAAAAATGAAACTCAGCCGGAATTTACCGGATTGGAAAATCTGGTTTCATTTATCCGCGACGGACAGATTTTTACAATAAATCCGGAAACAGGGATAGAAAATCAGTTAACCGGTTTTTATCCGGGCATAAATGAATATGAATGGTCGCGCGACGGAAAAAAAATTCTTTTTACGTCATCCGTTTTCCCCGATTGTATCGATCAGGATTGCAACAAAAGGAAAGATGACAGTCTGGCAAACTCGAAAGTAAAAGCGCAGATTTTTAACAAGCTTATGTTCCGGCATTGGAACGAATGGCGGGGTGATAAAAGAAGTCACCTGTTTTTATACGATACTGAAAGTAAAACTGCTAATGATATTTATCCGTATATTCAAAATGACATTCCGCCTCTGGCATTGGGAAGCAGCAACGATTTCAGTTTTTCACCCGCAGGCGATGAAATAGCATTTACTTCAAATCCGGATGTTAATGAAGCAGCCAGCACTAATAACGAAGTTTTCACGATAAAAGCAAATAATTCATTCAACAAACCCGTAATTCTTTCGGAA
>JAAYAN010000287.1 GCA_012719345.1 Ignavibacteria bacterium
AAAAGTGGTAGAACTTCCGGAAACCACAAGTATTCCGTGGACTCCGGAGCTTAACGCAACGGCCGCAGCCGCGGCATTTAATGCAAAGATAGACCGAATGCAGCAGCAGGGGTACAAGTACCTGGAATGCGTAGATATCGGGTGCGGGGGTAAGATCTTGGTGTTTAGGAGGGCGTAGAGTACCGGCCTTGCGGCCGGTAGGAATCTAGTATACGTATCCGTCGGTATCTTTGATTCTTACAAAAACGTGTGCCTCTCCGCACTTTCTTTTAGCGAGTTTCCATCCGGCCCTGTAAGCCTCCTCATATATTTTAATTATTTTTAACTTTTTTGCAAATATTTTCCCCGCGTCTTATAATTTTTAATATATTACAGGTAGGAGGCACTTATGGCAACACCGGAAGAAATGTTAGAAGCGGCGAGCGAACTGACTAAAAAGCGTGTAAAAGTGCGGGATAGGGAGTACGAGAATTTTTCCCCGGCCGAACTTATCGCAGCAGCAGAGCTTATCGAAGCCAAAAGCGCCCCAAACGGGCCATTTATCCGCGTAGGTTTTAAAGGGAGAACCGTTTGAAACTAATTGACGATATGAAATTTGCCGCATATTACGCGACACATATGTTTAACAGGCTACCCTCACGGGTATCCAAGCGCGAGCGGGACCAACGTATCCTTCAAGCGGGATTCAAACGTGGGGAGCGCGCCGGGGTACAAAAAGCATTGCAATATTTCCCCGGCGCGTCAAACGGCGTATTAAACGCTGACTGGTCAAGCAGCATAAATTCAGCAATTGAAATGGTCCGCCAGGATTTCTCCGGGCTATGTGGCCGCAGTGAGCTCGCGTATCGTACGTCCGCAATAGCTAAAAGGGCGGTGGATGTCCTTTCGTATTTTGTGGTCGGCCAAGGAAACCGTCCATACCCTACAGTACGGGACGCAAACGGGGAGGCGATAGAATCCGTAAATAAAATACTCGCTGCCGATTGGGAGAGGTTTAACGATCAGTCAATACGCAATGGTACGCAGGATTTAACCGATTACCAGGGCCAGCAGCTTGATTTTAGGACAATAGTAACGTACGGAAGCGCGCTTTTTAACCGAGTTTCGAGCCGTAAAGGTGCGTTAAGTCCGTACGCTTTTCAGACTTTAAAGCCATACCGACTAGATTTTAGTAAAGATACGCTCTTCGGAAACTATAACGACCAGCTTAAAAAAGAGCAAATTATACACGGTATAGCTGTAAATGCATACGGAGAGCCACAAAAATTCTACTTTACAGACGGCAATACGTATACGCCGGACAATATGCAGCTCTGTTTTTACCCGATTGAAGCCGAGCAGTACCTGGGGCTCCCATGGTTAACGCCGGTATTACCGCAAATATGGGACGATCAGCAGCTTTTTGATGATAAATTAAAGCAGAGCCGTATTGGGGCCCGTTTGGGCTATAAAGTTTCGCCACGCGACATTGGCGGGCTTAACGGGCTGCTTGCAACTGATGACGACAGCGGGGAGCAATATCTTGAGCTTGACTTTCAGGGGTTTGTCGGGACGAATGATAAGCCGGAGCCGATAAGTATCAGCGATCCGATTAAAGATACGTTTAAAGCACTCGTTGAGATGTCGATGCAGCGTATCGCCATTGGTCTCGGGTTTAGCTACCAGCTTTTTACGTCGGATTTAAGCGGCGCGAATTTCTCCAGCGCCCGTATGAATACGATAAATGATAATCTCGGCTTCCGCACGCTGTATAAATGGTTT
>JAAYAN010000001.1 GCA_012719345.1 Ignavibacteria bacterium
AGCACCCCGAATTTGACGGAAGAGGAACAATAATTTTAGTGCTCGATACAGGCGTTGATATGGGCATCGACGGTCTTACTCTTACTTCAACCGGCGAAGTAAAAGTTATAGACGCGCAGGATTTTACTCATCAGGGCGATATTAATTTTTATCCCGCAGAAATTGATGAAGTTGAAATTGACGGGAAAGATATAAAAGTTTTTATCAGCAAAGAGAAAGATTTTAAAATTGCAGGTGCAGACGGACTTTCGTTATCGGCTGCTGACGATAAATATTTTATCGGAGTGATTGAAGAAAAACTTTGGAAGAATTCCGGCTCCGGAGTGAAAGACATAAATGGGAACGGTGCCGAAGATGATAAATTCATTTTTGTTACATTTAAAACCCTGGTTGAAGGAACCGAAACAAATGTTGTATTTATCGATTTGAACAATAACGGTACGGTTGCAGACGAAAAACCGATCCGCAATTATAAAGAAAATTTCGACTCTTTTATTTTTGAGCGGAAGGATAAAGTGCCGGCATTTACTTTAGCTCTTAATATCTTTCCGGAAGAAAATAAAATTGTGCTGTATTTTGACGACGGAGGACACGGAACAAACTGCGCGGGAATTGCTGCCGGATTCAACATCGGCGAAGGCGGTTTTAACGGAATTGCACCCGGAGCGAAAGTTATAGGATTAAAACTCGGGAATAACAATTACGCAGGCGGAGCAACCGTAGCAGAAAGTATGAAAAAAGCCTATCTGTATGCCGATAAAATTTCGAAAGAAAGAAAAGAACCCTGCATAATTAATATGAGTTTCGGAATCGGTTCCGAAATTGAAGGTTCGGCAGAAATTGAAAAGTTTTTAGACAGTCTTTTAAAAGAGAATAAATATCTTTACGTAAGCACTTCAAACAGCAACGAAGGTCCCGGAATTTCTTCAACCGGAATGCCCTCTGCCTCATCTTACGTCTTTTCGTCGGGGGCAGTGCTTGCAAACGAAGTTGCAGCCGACGTTTACGGAACTAAAATAGAGAATGATTATATACTGCATTTCAGCTCGCGCGGCGGAGAAGTGAATAAACCGGATGTTGTTGCCCCGGGAGCTTCAATTTCTACTGTCCCGAATTTTGAAGCGCGCGACGGAAGCTGGGGAACCAGTATGGCATCTCCTTATTCTGCCGGAGTGATGGCTGTTTTGCTGGGCGCGGCAAAAACAGATTTTCCGGATATTAAAATCCCGGCTCAGCTTTTATATAAAATCCTCCGCGAAAGTGCAGTGCCTATTAAAGGATACACTTATGCAGACCAGGGAGCCGGATATATAAATCTTAAAAATGCATACGAGCTGCTTAAAAAATACCTGAAAGCCGGTGAAATCGGGAAGTTCGAAAAATACACAATATCTTCTTTTGCGCCGAATATGCCAAACTATTCGTCGCCTAACCTGTATATCCGCAACGGCTCTTTCATTACAGGAAATGAAGATTTCCTATTTGAAATTTCCCGCGATAATTATATAAATCAATCAAAATTTTACCGAATTTTAAATGTTAAAAGCGATTCGCC
>JAAYAN010000048.1 GCA_012719345.1 Ignavibacteria bacterium
ATTTATCGGGGAATTTTTAATTCTAAATTTTGAATGAAAAACAAAGCAGAGCGCATAGCGGAGACCGGAAACAGGGTAAACGGCAAAAGGTAAAGGGTTTTTAAAATCTTACTCTTGAACCTTACTCATACTCTTTTCCCGTATCATTTAACCCTTGACCTTTACAAATTAAATCAATAATTTTCCGTCAGGCATCTTGGAAGTCTTTTTTGCCTGTAAAACTACAAAACAATTATGTGAAAGGAATAATTACAAAACGGTACAGAGTTAAGGGGGATTATAACAGGGCAGTTTGGCGGTGAATATTTTTTCCGGTTTGGTACACCGGCACAGTTCGGGTATAACATATTTCAAACGAAGTATTATCTGCCACACTCAGGTAACGTATTTGGGTCCAAAAAGTATTATCCGCCACGTGCGGCGAGCGGCACTTTGGCAAAAAAGTATATCCCGCCGCGTGCGGCGAGAGTATATTTCTTTAAAAAGTATAACCCGCCACGTATGGCGGACAATGATTTCTGCAAATATTATACCCCGGCACGTGTGGCGGGGTTTGCAAATTCGGGCATATTTTAATGAAACTGATTCAAATAGAGCGATTGTGAGCCAAAAACAGGGTATTGTGTTGTATTATTCAAATAAAAGGGCTATATGGACTAACCATATAAATAAAAAACAAAAGATAAGGAGGCATAATGCCGTACAGAAATCTTCCTAACACGGATGCGGGTTTGGCTGCCGCTTTGCGTAAAGCTGACGAGCGCTGCAAAAACACCCCCGCCGGGTCAATTCCGTTTTCACCCGAAACACAGCAAAGAGTAAAAACATTCAGTTCTGTTTTCCTTAAGGAACTGGATGAAAGGGGAGGCGCGCTTGCAAATCAGGGCGAGGCTACCCGGTTAAAAATGCAGTTTGAAGCGAAATGCAGGATGGCGGTTTCGCATTTCTTCCAAGTATTTAACTTAGGTGTTGCCCGCGAAAAGTATAAGGTAACAGAAAGGAGCTACTTCAAGTGGGATATTAATCAGGAAGCATTGCCGGCGCTTACAAACGAAGCGGATATTATTGCCGCAGCCGAAAACATAATTAACGGTGAAACGCTGAGAGTGGCTGCGGGCTGCGTTAAGATGCAAAATCCTTCGAGCGAAGAGGTTAAAGTTCATCTGGATAATTACACTAATTCAATTTCGAACCAGACTGCAAAGAAGGAAACTTATGAAAAGGAGCAGAAGGATGTTGATAAGCTGCGCGCCGAAGCTCTTGATCTGGTAACTGATATTTGGGATGAAACCGAGTTCACTTACCGTAAGGATGCTGCTCCGCTTATGAGGCGTAAAGCCCGCGAGTTCGGGGTAGTCTACGCTCTGCGTCCCGGCGAACCCGAAGAACCGGAAGCACCTGCTGAAGGAACGGGAAAGAGTTAAACAACGGAACCACAAACCTCACCACGACCCTCTCCTTAAAAAAAGGAGAGGGAATTTAAAACAGGATGATGTTTTTTTTGTAGAGACGCAGTAAGCTGCGTCTCCGCTTTAAATGCGGAAACCTTTACTTGGCTCAAATCTCACGTCTCGTGCCTGAATTCTAATAAAATGAAAAAAATATTATTGATTTTACCAAACTATCTTTTTAATTTATGCCTGTTAATTTTATTGGCGGAAAGTTTTGGGAAAATGTTGGATGTTTTATTTTGAAGTTTTAATAAAGGAATGCAATACTGAAACTGCACACAGTATAACATTCCAGAAACTAATTGTTTGTGCAGCATAAGTATAAGTTTAATAAAATTACATTAAGATATAAATAGAAGGTTCAATTTGAAACACTGGACTCATCCAGACGGTATTTTTATTATGAATATTCCGATAGAGTGGAAATATATAAATATTCCTCCGAAGAGTGGACTAATTGAACCTCCTTATAGTTTTGAATCTTATGAAGATTCGGTTGGTTGTTTTCAAATAAGTTGTTATCCGCTCTCTGAAAGAGGAATAAATAAAACTCAACCCGTTCAAAAAAATAACTCAAGAGTTTCTTGGTTAACCCAAAGAATGGATGGCGATGGTTTTAATGTTCACGTTTATTACGCGCAAGTTGATGATCAATTTTGTATGGCAAAATATATTTATTCGACAAAAGCTCAAGATGACGTAACTGTTAAAAATGAACTTAAAAAGATTGATGTTATTTTAGATACTTTTCGCATAATTCCCCTAAAAGATAGAACACTCTCATCTAACTTAAATAAATATGATAATTTTCTTGGATCATTGGTTGCTTCCTTTGATCTTTGGCAAAAAGCTTTTGATAATGACGCATACATTGAACTTGTTGTAATTACATCTAATCAGATCGATGCATTTCTCAGACTATGTATCATATTACATAAACAATTGGAAGATGAGACTAATGATATTGATATTGAATATCTGTTCCAAGCTGATAAAGAAAAAGGTTTTATGGAAAGGAAAATTTATACTGATTCATATAAACTGGGAATAATCAATGATGAATTATATTCTGAGTTAAACGATCTTTACAACCAAAGAAATCGAGTAATTCATCGATATATAATTTCATATATAAAGACAAAAGACATTCTCAAAATAGCTTACGATTTTAGCGTAATTGCTGAAAAAGTGAGAGTCATACTAAAGTCTTATGAAGAAAAACAATTTGGAAAAGGATTTGGAATATATGGTAGAGGTTTTGAGCTAAATTATAGTATCACCGATGAAGATAGAAAAAGAGCGGCTGCAATGGTCAATGATAAGCATTTATTAGAAAACTTAAAACGGAAATTTCCTGGCAGTCAGGGTCGCACCCTGACCCCCGAAGAAAGCAGTATAATGAGGTTGAATAAATAATATAACTAATTAAACAGGGGTTAAAATATGGCAAAATATCGTATCCTTTCGATTGACGGCGGCGGGATAAGAGGGATAATTCCCGCTACAATATTAAAACGTTTAAATGAAACTCCGGGGTTAGTTAATTTTTTAGACCGGACGAACTTAGTTGCCGGAACTTCTACAGGCGGGTTATTGGCTTTAGGTATTGCGCACGGATTAAAGCCCGAAGTTATGCAGAATGTTTATATTAAAGAAGGAGAGAAGATTTTTGATGATTCCTGGATAGACGATGTGAAAGATTTGGGCAAATTAGCGGGCGCGGACTATGAAATTGAAAATCTAAAAAAAGTATTAAAAGGAATTTTCAAGGAAACGAAGTTAAAAGATTTAAAAAAGAAAGTGCTTGTAACAGCATTTGATTTGGATAATGAAGCTAAAGAAAAAAATGCAAGATGCTGGAAACCAAAGATATTCCACAATTACGAGGGGGAAGGCTGGGACGGCGAAGAATATGCTTATAAAGTGGGGTTATATACAAGCGCGGCGCCAACTTACTTTCCTGCCGTTGACGGTTACATTGACGGAGGCGTTTTTGCTACAAACCCGAGTATGTGCGCACTATCCCAAACGCAGGATTTGCGTTTTTTAACATCTCCGCCAAAGCTTGATGAAATTGTACTTTTATCTATCGGCACAGGCGTTTCCTTAACTTATATAGAAGGGAAGAATCTTGATTGGGGATATGCCCAATGGCTGAAACCTTTAATATCCTTAATGATGGATGGAGTTAACGGAATTGCTGATTACGAGTGCAAGCAGATATTACGAAATAATTATCACCGTTTATCACCGGTCTTCCCAAGCGATGTAACAATACCGATGGATGGAGTAAAAAAAATACCATATATGCTGGAATTTGCCAACAAGCTTGATTTAAGTCCAGTAACAAACTGGTTATTGGATAAATGGAATTGATACTAGTTTTCTGATTGGTAAGTTGAACCACGCAGCGAAAAATATATATTGATTTTTGAATTGCGATGATGTATTTTATGCCCGTAATAAATATTAGCGGAAGCTTTTTAGAAATTTTGAATGTTTAATTTTGAATTTTTAATTCAAGTGCTTGAAGATTACAATTTGGACTGAGTGTGAATTTGATTACCGGGAAATATAGAGCAAAACAAATAACAGGGAGAATAAATATGAAAAAGGTTTTACTGCTTTTAATTGTTATTATATCTGTTAGCTGTAAAGATGAAATTGTTTCGCCAAATGAAACAAAAACAGCAGAATTGAATAAACCATTTGAGTTAAAAGTCGGCGAATCGGTTTCGCTGGAGATGGGAAAGGTTAATTTTACATTCGAATCTGTTCCGGCAGATTCACGATGCCCAACTGGAGCTATTTGCAGATGGGCCGGTGATGCCACTGTTGTTATTAAGTTCTCTGAAGAATTTCGAGATTCACTTCATACAAATGTGGGTCAAAGCGGTTTGATAGCAGACACATATTATATAGCGTTATTATCACTTTCTCCATATCCAAAAGTATCAGAACAAATTAAAGCAGAAGAATACATTGCAAAGTTTGAAGCACATCAAGTTATACTTGCAAAAAAGGGGAATTAAAAGCGAAAAGCACTTCCTGGCTACAGGATCAAACCTGAAAAAAACTTGTTGCTTCAAGAGATGATGTGACCGCCAAGGAATATTTTACAAATTGCGCGGGATTTATCTCGCGATTAAAATAAACTGCTAATAATCTGGACTTTAGTCCAAATGAAACTTTATGGGGTTAAAACCCATCTTTGTTTTTTATCATATAACTTAAAACCACCGACTTAAAAGTCGGGGCTATTATTATCTGGCTATAAACACAATTTTATATTTTGTAAAGGTACGCGACTCTGACCACCCGGGTAAACGATTTGCTACATACCTGACAGGGATTATAAACTTACCTTTGAATTAATATTTAACTTAAACATAAACATAAATTACTTTTTCCATAAAACCGGTTCATCAATTCCCAAATAAATCATATTTTTATGTTATGAATTATTTGAACTTAAGCGAAACAGAATTTATATCATCAATTAAAGAAAACCGCCCGCTGATTATGGGCATTTTAAATATTACGCCGGATTCGTTTTCGGATGGCGGGAATTATTTTAACAGGGATGCCGCAGTTAAAAAAGCTTTTGAGCTGCTTGAGCAGGGTGCAGATATTCTGGATATCGGCGGCGAATCAACACGTCCCGGCGCGGAAGCCGTAAGTTTTGATAACGAATATGAAAGGGTAATTCCGGTAATTGAAAAAATTCTTGAAATAAAACCCGCAACAATAATTTCTGTTGATACAACAAAATCTAAAATTGCCGAAGAAGCACTTAAAAGGGGAGCAGCAATAATAAATGATATAAGCGGGCTGACTTTTGATGAAGAAATGAAAAATGTGATTGCAAATTATAATGCCGCCGCTGTAATTATGCATATTAAAGGTAACCCAAAAAATATGCAGCAAAATCCCGAATACGAAAATGTAACCGAAGAAGTTTATGAATTCCTTATCAAACAGGCAGAAGCGGCGCAAAAAGCCGGCGTAAAAAAAATAATTATCGACCCCGGGATTGGTTTTGGAAAAAATATTCAACATAATTACGAATTGTTAAAAAATCTTAATAAATTTGCTTTGTCCGGTTATCCTTTATTGGTCGGACTTTCGAAGAAATCATTCTTAGGAAATTTATTGAATATAAGTGTAAATGAACGGGAAAACGCAACAATAATTACTGAAACTGTTGCTGTTTTTTCAGGAGCAGATATAGTAAGAACGCACAATGTTTCTAATGCATTTCAAATGAAAAAAATATATAATGCAGTTAGCAATCCGGAAAAAATATAAATGGTAGAGCTTTTTAAAATAGGTTTTTTGCCCGTTACTCTTTTGGATATACTTGATATATTCCTTGTAAGTTTTATTTTCTACAAATTATATTCAGTTATAAAAGGGACAATTGCTGCCCAGATATTTTACGGATTAATAATTGTTCTTCTTCTTTCTTTTGTAGCGCAAGGTTTGAATTTAAAAGCTTTAAGCTGGATACTTAAATTAATTACTGATATTTGGGTAATTGCATTTATAATTCTTTTTCAGCCCGAAATACGAAGATTATTAGTTCTTGTAGGAAGAAACAGAATAATAAATCTTGTATTTAAGAAAGAAGAAAAAAATGTTCCCGAAATAATAACAGAAGCCGCTTTTGATCTTGCCCAGGTTCAGCACGGTGCATTAATGGTTATTACTCTTTCAACAGGACTTAAAGCAGTTATTGAAAGCGGTGAAATGATTCAATCAAAAATAAGTAAAAACCTGCTTCGTTCAATATTT
Organism: Ignavibacteria bacterium; assembly: GCA_012719345.1. Classification (GTDB taxonomy): domain Bacteria; phylum Bacteroidota; class Ignavibacteria; order Ignavibacteriales; family Melioribacteraceae; genus JAAYAN01. The sequence goes on from JAAYAN010000048.1 coordinate 6,246, forward strand.
TTCCCCCGCTCTCCGCTGCACGACGGGGCAGTTATTATTTCCAACGGTATTATTGAAGCTGCGCGCTGTACATTGCCGCTTACGCAAAAAACAAATATAGGCGGAATTGATTTGGGAATGCGGCACAGGGCGGCAGTAGGAATTACCGAGCAAGCCGATGTTTTATGTGTTGTTGTTTCTGAAGAAACTGGAAGTATATCTATTGCGCAAGATGGAAATATAACACGGGGTGTATCAAAAGAATTTTTGTACAAACGGCTGTCGGAATTGCTTAATATATCAAAAGATAAAGGGTGGAAAACAATTTTTGAAAACTTCAGTAAATAAAAATTGTGCAGTCATTCCTTTTTATAATGAAAAAAGGTTTATCAGGGAAATAATCTCGGATTTGCTTACTGTTGCAGATGTAATAATTGCTGTAGATGACGGATCGGAAGACGGAAGCGCTGAAGAAATTCCGGAAAACGATAGAATAATTATTATAACTCATCCTACAAATATCGGGAAAGGAGCCGCGCTTAATTCCGGATTCCGAAAGAGCATCGAAATTGAGACGCAATATACAATTACAATTGATGCGGATTTACAGCACCCCGTATCTTCCATTCCGCAAATGCTTGAAAAATGCAGTAATTACGATATAGTTATCGGCAACAGAATGCATTCACTGGAAAATATGCCGTTGCCCAGAAGATTAAGCAACTTTCTTACTTCTCAGATTCTCACAATTAAAACCGGTGTTAAAATTAACGACAGTCAATGCGGTTTCCGTGTTTATAAAACTTCTGTTTTAAAAGATATTTTACCCTCTTCAAATGGATTTGAAGCAGAAAGCGAAATACTTGTAAATGCGGCTCGGAATAATCTTACTATCGGTTCGGTAAATATTCCTGTAATTTACGGTGAAGAAGAGAGCAAAATGAAAAATATTGAAGCAATTAAGGGATTCTTAAAGGTAGTTTTAACAAAATAAAAGTGAGGTTAAGATGAAACTAAGATACTTTGCTCACAGTGCATTCGGAATTACTACAAACAAGGGCGAGCATCTGCTTATTGATCCTTTTTTGGATGGCAATCCGAATTCTCCGGTTAAATCGGACCAGGTAAAAGCTGATTATATTTTACTTTCTCATGCTCACGGAGATCATTTCGGCGATACATTAAAAATTGCAAAAAAACAAAATTCGCTTGTTATTTGTGTTAACGAACTTGCAGAATATTGTGCTTCACGAGGTTTACGCGCGCATAATATGCATATCGGCGGAAGTTACAAATTCAGTTTCGGAAAAGTAAAGTTTACTATTGCGCATCACGGTTCTATAACTCCCGATAATCATTTTGCAGGTCCCGCAGCCGGAATTCTTTTATTTATTGAAGACAAAATAATTTATCACACAGGCGATACAGGACTTTTTTACGATATGAAACTCATAGGGGAAATGAATAAAATTGATGTTATGCTTTGTCCTATTGGCGATAATTTTACAATGGGAATTGAAGATGCTGTAAAAGCTGTTGAATTTGTTAACCCCAAAATGGTTATTCCAATACATTACAACACATTTGAAGTAATAGAAAATAATCCTTTGAAATTTAAAGAAGATGTTGATAAAATGAATGTTAATTGCAGGGTTTTGGAATATGGCGAGGAAATAGATATTTAAATTAGCGGGAAGAATTTTATATTTCTATCTTTAATTTTTGATAATTTGTTTATATTCAAACTCTATTTAAAAAAACTTGATGTGATTCCAGTATGGCTGAAATTATTGCAATAGCAAACCAGAAAGGCGGCGTAGGAAAAACCACTACATCCATAAATCTATCGGCTTCGGTTGCGGCTGCCGAAAAGAAAACGCTTATAATTGATATAGATCCGCAGGCGAATTCTTCTTCGGGTTTAGGCGTTGAAGACTACGAAAATTCAGTTTACGAAGTTTTAGTAGGGAAAAACACGTTAATGCAATCGGTTCAGCAAACATATATGCCTTATCTGGATATTGTTCCTTCAAATATAAATCTTGTTGGTGCCGAGGTTGAGCTTGTTGATGTAAATAACAGAGAAAGACTGCTTAAAAATGCCGTTGCAGAAATAAACGACAAGTACGATTACGTTTTTATCGATTGTCCTCCTTCGCTTGGAATTCTTACTCTTAATTCACTTACAGCAGCAAATTCGGTTCTTATTCCTGTTCAATGCGAGTATTTCGCACTTGAAGGATTGGGGCAGTTGCTCAACACAATTAATATCGTGAAAAAACATTTTAATCCGGATTTGGAAATAAAAGGCGTGCTTCTTACAATGTTCGATTCCCGTTTAAGGCTTTCTGTTCAGGTAGTGGAAGAAGTACGCAAGTATTTCGGCGATAAGGTTTTTGATACTATAATCCACAGAAATGTGAGAATATCCGAATCCCCAAGTCACCAAAAACCGGTAATTTTATATGATGCCATTTCAACCGGTTCGCGTAATTATATTTCGCTGGCATCGGAAGTAATAAACAGATCAAAAGAACAAATTATACGACCCGATAATGAATAAGAATAAAATTGGATTAGGTAGGGGACTGGACGCATTGATAAATCCCCGGTTAAATAACAGCATCGAAAATCCGCTTGCAATTACAGCCGGTGAAATCCGAAAGGATGACGGAAGATCTTACGATATTCTGATAAAAATACCAATACTTTCAATAACACCTAATCCATATCAGCCGCGAACTGAATTTAACGAAGAAGCTCTTGAAGAATTAAAAAAATCAATTCTTGCAAACGGACTTATTCAGCCAGTAACTGTAAGACGCAAAGAAGAATCCGGCAAATTTGAACTGATTTCGGGTGAAAGAAGACTCCGCGCCTGCCGCGATATCGGATTTAGAGAAATTCCGGCTTACGTGATTAAGGTTGAAAGCACAGAAGCAATGCTTGCACTTTCTCTTATAGAAAACATACAGCGCGAACAGCTCAATGCAATTGAAGAAGCTATGGCTTACAAAAGGCTGATGGAAGAATGCAGCCTGTCTCAGGAAGAAATAGCTGAAAGAGTAGGGAAAAACCGTACTACAATAACAAACTCTATGCGTTTGCTTAAACTTCCTAAAACTGTTCAGGAAAGCCTTTCAAAAGAGGAAATAAGCGCAGGACACGCAAGAGCGCTTATACCGTTGAACGACGATAGTGTCCAGTTCGAAATTCTGAAAAAAATAATAAAAGAAGGATTAAGCGTCCGCCAGGTTGAAGCATTAGTTAAGAGCTTTCTTTCTGCTCCAGAAAATAATAAACATTCCAGCACTAATCAGTCCGATTCTCTTGAAACAATAACACAAAAAGATATTGAGGCAAAACTTCGCGGTATTTTCGGAACTAAAGTTATTTGCCGGCAAAAGAAAGACGGAACGGGACAAGTTGTTTTTGAATTTTATTCTAATGATGAATTAGACAGACTTTTTGATCTCTTTGATATCGTTGCAAAAAATAATTATTAAAATAGCGTTTATATTTTTTTTATTTTCCTGCAGCGCTTTTTCGCAGGAAAATATAATTCAGGATTCCCTTCAAACCGGATATTCTTCCGACGATTCGATGTTTGTAATGCAAAAATCTCCATTGAAAGCTGTTTTGTTAAGCGCTGTTGTTCCAGGTCTGGGACAGATTTATAATGAATCCTATTGGAAAGTACCTGTTATACTCGGGCTCGGTTACTATTTTGTAAGTGTATGGGTTGATAATAATAATCTTTATTGGAAATATGCAAGACTATACAGTAAAAATCAAATTGAAGACTATAAAAGAGTGCGGGAGTTTTACAGGGATCAAAGAGACCAGTTTGCTGTTTACATAGGCTTGACTTACATTCTTACGCTTGTAGATGCTTATGTTGATGCACAGCTTTTCGATTTTAATGTTTTACCCGATCCCGTAACATTAAGTCCGCAATTACAAATTTCAGTTAAATTTTAACAGGAGACAAAATGATTTGTCCCAAATGCAAAACAGAAAACGAAATTTACAGAGCAATTTGCCGAAGTTGCGGATTCTCACTGAGAGATAAAGTTGCAAATCTGAATCTTTGGGAAATATTCTTAAAGATTGTTTATAATCCTTCAAATGCAATAAAACAAATAATCTGGTCGGAACAGAAAAATTATATTATACCTATTCTGTTTCTTGTATCTGTAAAAATTTATATTGAATATGTGATAATAGGAAATGTTGTTTTTAATGAGAAAATCTCATTTTCTTTTGACAAAGTGTTTTACTCTTTACTTATCTTTCCGGCTACGATTTTTATCCTTTCTTTTTTATTAAAAAAATCCGGTTTTGGCAAAAACACCAGATGGAAAGATAATTTTGCTCTGTTTATATTTTCATACTTACCGCAGGTTGTTTCAGTTATAATTATTGTTCCTTCAGCTTATGCCATATTCGGTAAATATTTAACAGATACAAATCCTTATTTTTATGAAGTAAAACCTTTTCAGGCTTATTTTATTATTCTTCTGGAAGCTATAGTTTTATTTTGGAATGCGTTTTTGATATTCTTGTCTTTGAAAATCCAGACAGGGAAAATTATATTTTCAGCAGTTTATTCAACAATAGTTTTATTATTGCCTCGGATTCTTATTTATTTATTTTTCTGATATAATCAGCAACAGCGCCATATCTTATTCCTTTGCCGCTTACAGTCATTTCGGAAAAGGAACAAGTCCTAAGTAAATTATGGAGAATGCAAGCGCCCGATAAAATTACATCATTTCTTCCTTTTACAACATTACCGAAACGGTTAAGGATTTCCTCGGAAGTTATTCCTTCCATTACTTTTATAAGCTTTTCTATTTCCTCGGAAGTTACGATGCTGTTTTCAACTTTTTCTTCGTTGTATTCTTTAAGATTCTGATTTATGCAGCTTATGCTTGTAGGTGTTCCGGCAACAGCAATAACCTCGGCAGGCTGTTTAATAATATTTGCAAGCTCATCAAATGTTAAGGATATATAATTGTTCATTTCCTCAAGTTCTTCCGTAAGCGGAGGGTTGGATTTAAGAAATTTTTCTGTAAGACTTACAGTTCCTATTCTGTAACTTTTCGAAAAGAAAACTTCATCATTATCTCCGTAAATAATTTCTGTGCTCCCGCCGCCAACATCAATAACCATTTTTGGAAGATTTGGCTGTCCTGCAGAAATTGCGCCTAAAAATGAAAGACGAGCTTCTTCTTCACCGGAAATTACATTGATTTTAATACCGGTTTGACCGTACACTTTTTGGATTATCTCTGAGCTGTTAGAAGCAATCCGCATTGCGCTTGTAGCGCAGACGATAACAGCTTGGCAGTTATATTTATTAATATGCCGGCTGTATTCCTCAAGTATTTTAAGCAACTCCTCAATTCTGTCTTCGCGTATATTTCCGCCAGGGGTTAAACCTTTTCCAAGGCGGGGCATTCTGTATTCATTTTGCAGAGGAACTATTTTCTCGCCATTTATTTCCGCAATAAGTAAAAGGACAGTATTTGTTCCGATATCTATGGATGCTATATTCATTTTTATTCGTATTTGATTATCAAATAATTATATTTGCACTGATATTTATTTATTAAAATTAATAATTTTATTTTTCCCAATGAAGATAAAAGAAAAAGAATTTGAAAGTATTTTTGAGGAATTAAAAGCTCTTGCTCAGCAAATGGGCGTTAAAGTCCGTTTTGAAAAAGGGGATTTTAAGGGTGGTTATTGCTTATTAAAAGACAGCAAAGTAATTGTAATTAACAAAATGGCAAATTTGCAGAGAAAAGTAATGACTTTATCTGCTGCGTTAAAAGAGCTTGGAATAGAAGAAATATATCTTCCGCCTAAATTACGCCAAATAATTGATGAAATGGATTTTATATGAAAATTTTAGTTTTAAACGGTCCTAATCTTAATCTTTTAGGGAAAAGAGAAGAAACCCACTACGGGAAATTAACGATGGAAGATATCGAGAATCACTTGATAAAGGAATTTCCTGAAGTTTCTTTTGAGTTTTTTCAATCAAATTTTGAAGGCGCTCTTATCGAAAAGATTCATAGTGCGGCAGATTACTTTGACGGGCTTATTATAAATCCAGGAGGATATGCTCACACATCAGTAGCAATAAGAGATGCTCTAACACTTTGCAAAATACCGAAAGTTGAAGTTCATTTATCTAATATATCAGCTCGCGAAGAATTCCGTAACATTATGATTACTGCTCCCGTTTGCAACGGATATATTTCAGGTTTTAAGGAAAATAGTTATTCGGCCGGAGTTTATCTGTTAAAAAAGCTTGTATAAGATTTAAGTAACAAGCATATCTTGTTATATTTTAAACATTTACATAATGTTATTAAATATATATATTAAATTAATATCACAAGTGTTGATATTATTTATACTATTGTTTATTTTGCCTCTTAATTTTAAATAAATAAAATGAAAGATTTCGGGGTTAAAAAATTATATTATTCAATAAGCGAAGTAAGTAAACTTACCGACCTTGAACAGTATATTTTAAGATATTGGGAAACAGAATTCGAACAATTAAAACCTTCTAAAAACCGAGCAGGGAACCGGATTTATACAAACCGCGATATTCAACTTATTTTGAAAATCAAAAAGCTTCTTCGCGATCAAAAATACACAATTGACGGAGCAAAAAAAATTCTTGTAGATGTAGATATTGAGAAAGAAGAGGAAGTACCAACAGAGATTTGTGAAGTTGAATTAAAAAATGACACTGAAAAATATGTCAATTCGAAAGATCCCCTTAAAAAAGAACTTGAGGAAATCAGGCTTTTTTTGTTAGATTTGAAGTCAAAGTTTTAGTTATTATTTTCGGAACGTGGCGCAGTCCGGTAGCGTACTTGAATGGGGTTCAAGTGGTCGCGGGTTCAAATCCCGCCGTTCCGACCACAAGGTGCTGAAAAGTACCTTTTCTTTTAATGTAAGCGGATATTTTATGGATAAACCTAAAAGTTATTGCGGTGTATTTGGAATTTATTGTAATGATAAAGCTGCATACAACACATATTTTGGATTGCACGCACTTCAGCATAGAGGACAGGAAGCTGCCGGAATTGTAACACGAAACATAAATAAAGGAAATATTCCGGTTTTCAGTATGCATAAAAACTTTGGTCTTGTTTCTGAAGTTTTTAACGATAAATTGTTTCAGGAAAAATTGACAGGTGATGCAGCTATTGGACATAACAGATATTCGACTACCGGTTCTTCTGATTCTGTTAAAAATGTTCAACCTTTTTTAGTTAACTACCGATTAGGGCATATCGCTCTGGCTCATAACGGAAATTTAACCAATGCAGGAAGTTTGCGTCAGGAATTAGTTAACGAAGGAGCTATATTTCAATCTTCCAGCGATTCCGAAGTCATTCTTCATCTAATAGCCCGCAGCAGAATAAATAATCAAGTAGAGCAGATTAAAGAGGCTTTGGACAAAGTTAAAGGAGCTTTTTCTGTTGTTCTTCTTACAGATAGTTCTCTTGTTGCTGCCCGCGATCCTCATGGGTTTAAACCATTGTGTATTGGCAAACATAATAATTCATATATAATTGCTTCCGAAACTTGTGCACTGGATATAATAAAAGCAGAATATATAAGAGATGTTGAGCCGGGAGAAATTGTTGTTATAGATGATGAGACAGTTAAAACCGGCAGCATTAAATCATTCCGATTAACCGAAAAGCCTGAACATCACAGTAAATGTATTTTTGAATATATATATTTTTCTAGACCCGACAGTAAAATATTCGACCACAATGTTGATAAAATTAGGCGTAAACTAGGAAAAATTCTGGCTGAAAAACATCCGGTAAGAGATAAAGACGGTGAGAAAGTTATTGTTATAAGTGTTCCCGACAGCTCAAACACCTGCGCTATCGGCTATCAAAATTTCCTAGAAAAAATGGGAATTCACTCGAAACTTGAAATAGGACTTATCAGAAGTCATTATATTGGAAGGACTTTTATTCTTCCCGGACAATTAAAAAGGGAATTGGGAGTTAGAATAAAATTCAATACTGTTCGAGGTGTTCTTGAAGGGAGGACTATTGTTCTTGTTGACGATTCAATTGTAAGAGGTACAACATCTAAACAGCTTGTTAATCTGATAAAAGAAGCTAACCCAAAGGAAATTCACTTAAGAATTTCTTCATCTCCAATTCTTTTCCCATGTTATTACGGTATGGATTTCCCGTCAAAAGAAGAGCTTATAGCTAATAAACTTAATAATAATATTGAAGAAATTAGGAAGTATCTCGATGTTGACAGTGTTGAATATATGACGATTGATGAAATGCTGTCCGCAATGAAAGATCAAGAACCTACAGGTTTCTGCACTTCTTGTTTTTCAGGGAAATATCCGGTTTCTATTGATAATTCATTCAGGAAAGAAGCTTATGATAATTAGGTTTTTAGTACTGATCAGTTTCAGCTTATGTTTTATTAAAGCACAGTCTGTTTACTTTATTAAGTACAAAAACACAGTTCCTGAAAGCAGAATAGAATTCTCACTTAAGAATATAACTGAAAGCTATCAATCAAAATATTCCCTGAAAAAATCTTCATTAAAACACAGTCCTTTTCTCAAGAAAAAAGTTTCTGATGAAAATATTGATAGAATATTTAAAATAATTATTAGTAATTCGGAAGACGAAAATGAATTTGTTAATAGTATCAGCAGCAATGAAGAAATAGAGTATATTCAAAAATCTGTTATTTATAAAACAGATTTTATCCCTAACGATATTCTTTCAAAAGAACAATATGCTTTAGAAAAAATAAAAATATTTGATGCTTGGGAAATAACGCAGGGCGATACAAATATTATTGTTGCAATAATTGATACCGGAATTGATTTTTTACACGAAGATCTGCAAGCTAATTTATTCATTAACCATCCTGAAGATCTAAATAAAAACAGCATTTTTGACGAGGGTGACTTAAACGGTATTGATGATGATGGGAACGGTTTTATTGACGATGTTATAGGTTGGGATTTTACTGATAGGATTTTTTTTCCGGAGAACGTTTCGGCAGGAGATTACAGAACCCGGGATAATAATCCGATGGATGAACATGGACATGGAACTAATGTAGCAGGAATAATAGGAGCAGTTTCAAATAACAATATAGGAGTTTCAGGTTCGGTTCTTAATATTAAAATGCTCTGCGTCAAGGCTTTCGACCCTAACGGATACGGTGAAGAAGATGATGTAGCTACTGCAATTTTATATGCTGTTGAATCTGGGGCTAAAATAATAAACATGAGTTTCGGCGATAAAACATATTCAAAAGTTTTACGCGATGTAATAAAGTATGCCTATTCAAAAGGCGTTGTTCTCGTTTCCAGCGCAGGAAATTCATCTTCGTCCGATCCTCATTATCCTAGCGGTTTTGATGAAGTAATATGCGTTGGTGCAACAGATAAAAACGACAATGTAGCTTCATTTTCAAATACAGGCAGTTCAATTGATATTGTTGCTCCAGGAGTATCTGTTTTAACAACTGAATTAAATAATAATTATTCTAATAAAAACGGTACATCTTTTTCTGCTCCTTATGTTTCATCAGCGGCCGCTTTAATTTTATCTAAAAACAATTTCAACAATCAGGAAGTAAAACAAATCCTAAAATCAACTTCCGATGATATTTCAACAAGCGGCTGGGATGAAATAAGCGGAGCAGGCAGGTTAAATGTTTTACGTGCTTTAAATGTAAGTGCGGCATCTGCAATCAAGTTTAATTTTCCGCAAAGCGACTATTCAACTGATTCTTCATCGCTTTCTGTTTATGCTACAATTCTTTCTCCTTTTTTTAATAAGTACAAATTAAAACTGGGAAAGGGATATTTACCAAGGGAATGGGAATATTTAATTTATGAAGGGATGAAGCAAGTTTTTGATGAGAAAATATATACAATCGATTTACTAAACAGAAAGGATACAGTTTATACTCTTGCATTAGAAATTGAATTTACTAACGGAAGAATTACTGAAGAAAGAGTAAGTTTCTTTTTGGATCACACTCCTCCTGTTTCGGAACTGATAAATTTATTCGCTTCTTTTTCAGGTGACAAACCAACAATACTTACTTCAATTTATTCGAATGAACCGTCGGTTGCAAAGATGTTTTTCAGGAGAACCGGAGAATCAGAATTCAGGAATACTTCGATGGATGGATTTTCGCCAAACAGTAACTTTTTAAAAACTATGCATTTCGGATTTATTTCGGAAAATGATATTGCAGAAGATACGGAATATGAAGTGTTTTTTGAAGTTACAAATCTTGGAGGAATGACGACAATATTAAATAATGATAACAATTTTTATAAACTTAAAACTGATTCAAAATCCAAATTGGAGAATTTTGTTAACAATGAATATTCACTTTCTTCCGGAAATATTTACGAAAATATTGTAAAAATTGAGAATAATAATTACGTAATAATTAATCCTGTTACAAGAAATACGGATTCCGAAATTTATTCTTTTAACGGAAATTCTTTTAATCTCAAGAAGACTATAAATAATAGAATTGTTAAATCTTTTGGTGATTTCAACAATGACGGGAAAACGGATCTTTTAAGTCTTTTTACTCGGAAAGGTTTTATTGATGAAATCATCGATAATAATTCATTTAATATAATTAACCGGTTCAGCGATACAACAGGTTCGTTTTGGCCAGTTTTGGCAGAAGATATTGATAGTGACGGCAGAACCGAGATCGTATCGATAAGCAGCGATACAACAATAACTATTTATGAAGTATCAAATGATTTTAATCTAAATAAAGAAGCTGTTCTTAAAAACTTTACAACAAAAAAAGGAAACAGAAATTCATTAAATTCACCCAGCTGTTTGCTAAGGAAAAAAACTGAAAGCGGGAAGCCGGAAATCTGGTTTTTCGACAGCGAAGGCGATCTTTTTAGTTATAATGTTAACGGACAAAACTCCTATATTTTAAATTCTTTTTATGAAACTGGATTGGATGCTTCCAACGGTTCATTTTCATCAGGTGATATAGATGGAGATAATATTGATGAAATATCTGTTTTATTAAGCTCGGATGAAAATTACGATATTGCTCCTTTTAAATATTTATTAATTTTCAATATTTCCGGAAATACTTTTAATATTTTAAGAGAAAAAGCATTTATTGATATTTCTTCTGAAATGTCTTCAACTTTTCAAAACGCATCAGCTGCTGTAAAATTGGCAGATATTGATAGTGATGGAAAGTGCGAAACAATTATATTTGTTTATCCTTGCTCGTATATTTTTGATGACGAGACTAATGAATTTAATTTGATAAATGTTGAAAATGATGTTTTTGCAAAGTCGGTTTTTACAGGAGATTTGAATGGAAACGGTTTAATGGAAATTGCATTTTCAAATGAAAACCGTATTATTTTCAAAGAAATTACCGGAGGCAGCAGACCGGTAATACCGAATAATCTTCAGGCATACAGCTTAAATTCATCTCAAATAAACTTAAATTTCTCATCAAAAGGTTCGCTTAATTATATATACCGATATACATACGGTAACGAACCCTTACTTATTGATTCAACCGAGTTTCAATTTTACGCGGACACAACAATAAATGCCGATACAGAATATTTCTATTTTGTAAAAACGAAAGATATTTCATATCCAGATCCTGTTTCTCTTAAAAGCAATACAGTATCTGTTTTTGCTCATAATCCGGCAAAATTATTAAGCTATGAAGTTCAGAATAAAAAAAATATAATACTTGAATTCGATTATCCTGTCTCAGTTAATAATTTATCAGTCATAAACTTTGTCCTTGATGGAATCATTTATCCTTCTTCAGCAAGTCTGTATAATCCAAATACATACTTTATCAGTTTCGAAAACGAAATAAATACAGGGGAACACAATCTGAAGCTGAAAAACTTAAAAGATTTTCACAATTCACCTATAACTGAAAAAGAAATTATTTTTTCTATTCAATCTTCAGAGATTTCCAGAAAATTATTCATCGAAAATTATAATATTATCAATGCTTATGAAATATCAGTAAGGTTTAATACTGACATTGTACCTGATGATGCTCTGGATAAAACTAATTTTTCGTTTAATCCTGAAAACCCTATTGAAAGTATTACATTATCCGAAGAAAATTTAAGACAGGTGAATATTCGCTCAAAAAACCCGCTTACTTCGGTCGGTATAGAATATGTATTAAAAATATCAAATATTAGTGCGTATATGCAACCTGATGTGAAAATTGAAGAAGGAGCCGGAAGTTTTATTGTAATCCGGACCTCTGAAGAAACCTTAGAGAATATTTTTGTTTATCCGAATCCGGTTAATTCATCAAACAGTAAACTTACTTTTGCTAACTTGCCTGAAAAAGCTGAAATATTTATTTATGATATCAATGGTAACCTAATTGCTACTGTTACCGAAAACGACGGCAATGGCGGAGCTGAATGGAATTTAACCGACAGCAGCGGTAAGAGAATATCATCTGGAGTATATTTGTTTTTTGCAAGAAGATTTGACAAAGACGGAAATATTGCAGAAGAAAAATTAAAAAAGTTTGCGGTGATTAGATGAAGTTTACATTTAAGGAAATAAATACAAAATCGAATTTGATTAGTTTTATACGGCTATTGATGGCTATTCCGCTCTTTATTCTTACTGGAAATATTGAAGAATACAGGATATTGTTAATAATTCTGATGATAATTGGTTGTTTTACTGATTTTCTTGACGGATATCTTGCGCGAAAATATAATGAAGTTACAGAATTCGGGAAAATTATTGATCCTTTGGCTGATAAAGTTGCTATTTCTGCAGTAGTACTTCAATTGTTCTTAAGCGGATTAATTCCGTCCGGTTATTTTGCCATAATAATTATGAGAGATATAATTATTTTTCTGGGCGGCATTTATGTCTCCAAGAAAATAAATAAAGTGCTGCCATCAAATCTTCTGGGTAAAATCACAGTTTTTTTTATAAGTATTTTTATGATTTTAATAGTTATAGGATTAAACAAAAACAACATTTTATATGAAGCTTTGATGTATGTAACAATATTATTAAGTATATTCTCTGTAATTGGTTATTTTATTAGAGGTTACGATTCATTAAAATGGAAAAATAAGAATGAAATTATTTAACAATATCAATTTCAATAAATTAAAAGACGGATTAAATAAAACCAGAACTAATTTATTTAATAAAATAAATGAAACAATAAGCGGTAAAGCCTTATTAGATAACGAGTTATTGGACAAGATTGAAGAGATACTGGTTTTGAGTGATATAGGAGCCGAATTAGCTCAGAATATTATTGATAAAACAAGGAAATCCTTAAAAAGCGATGACGACAGAACAAAAGAAAATGTTCTTAGGATTTTAAGGGAGGAAACGAAAAATATTCTTCTTTCTTATGATAAAAATAACGTCAATACAGGGATTGATAAATACAAACCATACGTTATTCTCGTAGTTGGCGTTAACGGAGCAGGGAAGACTACTACAATCGGGAAACTGGCACACAATTATAAATCAGCGGGTCTTAAAGTTGTTATAGGGTCTGCCGATACATTTCGTGCTGCTGCAAATGAGCAGCTTGAAATTTGGGCTGGACGAGCCGGGGTTGAAATTGTTCAAAGTGTTTCGGGGAACGATCCTTCTTCAGTAGCTTTTGATACACTGTACAGAGCTAAAAGCATAAATGCAGATATTGTTATAATTGACACTGCTGGTCGTTTGCATACAAAAACCAACTTGATGTCTGAATTAGAGAAGATTAATAGAGTTTTAGGAAAAGTATTAGATTATGCGCCAAACGAAACTTTTTTGGTACTTGATGGCAACACAGGACAAAATGCTATTATACAAGCCCGAGAATTTTCTAATTACGCAAAACTCACAGGACTGATAGTTACTAAATTAGATGGAACCGCCAGAGGCGGAATTGTGTTAAAAATTATTTCCGAACTGAAAATACCATTAAAATACATAGGTGTTGGCGAAGGAATAAATGATTTGCAAAATTTCAGCGCCGACGAATTTATAAATGCTTTATTCAGCGGACAGGATAACTTATGATATCTGGTTTTTTTAATAAAAGAATTTCTTACAATAAATTTAATTACGAACCACGTTTTGTAAAAAAAGATGATGAAGATAAATCAGATAAGCGCAGAAGGAAAATACGATTTACAAAACGCAGGGGAACAACATTAAAAAAGAAATCTTTCATTGGTTTGTTTTTCTTATTGGCTTTGATTATCTATTTTATAATTAAACTTGCAGTATAGAAGTAAGTTTACATAATATACATTATAGGCTTATTCTATTTCAAAAGACAGACAGCATTTTAGTTTACCGCAAGGTCCGGAAAGTTTATTGATATTTCCTGCGCAATTTTGTTCAGATGCAATCTGGGTAGTTATTTTCTTGAAATTATCTAAAAAAGCTGAACAGCAATATTCGCGTCCGCAAGTTCCTAAACCCCCGACTTTTTTAGCTTCGTCTCTAACACCAATTTGCCTCAACTCAATTCTTGTTTTGAATATAGAAGCCAATTCTTTTGCTAATTCTCTGAAATCGACACGGCTGTCGGATGTATAAAAAAAGTAAAGTTTCTTTCTGTCGAATTGAAAATGAACATTAACAAGTTTCATATTTAATTCATATTTATCAACACATTTACGGAAAATATTCTTCGAGGATTCTTCATCAGCACAATTTTGAACAAACTGTTCTATGTCTTTCTCAGTTGCAATTCTTGCAACTACAGGCAATTCCTCATTAAAAAGATTCATCCTATCTCTTTTATATTTAACAATTTCACCTGTTTCCCGAACTTCAGAAATTTCAAAAACGTCATCAATCTGGATAATTACTTTGTCGTTTTTATGAAGTTCTATCTGCAAATCTTTTGGAATATCGCAAAAATGTTCTCCTAAAATCCCTTTGCAATGTGCTTCAATTATATTTCTGTTATCGTCAGAATCTCTTAGAATAACGTCCTGGTTGCATCCTTCGCAATTACAAACTTTGAATAATAATTGCTCAACTATCTGGTGCTGTAAATTTTTATTTGAATCAAGCTCAAGCAAATCGTGTTTATCCGACTCGAACTCGGAACTCTTAAAAAAAGATAAATCAATATTTAACACTTAAGACCTCTTAACCAATGATGTTAATTCAAATATAATATTCATCCATAAAATATTCAAGTTTACATTGTTTTTAAAATAACCAGTTATTTCATCTATGCGCTTTATCACATTAAAAATATCAACATTGTTATATCCGCTAATAAATTTATGAATTGTATCTGGATATTTAACGAAATAAACAATTTCTTTTCCGTATTTTACTGAAATAACATCCATCAGCCATTTTTTTATAACGTCTATCAGCAAAAATGAGTATTCGTTTTCATTATCAATAATGTATTTGCTTAAATATTCCCAAGATGTATTTTGTAAATTTGCCATGCTGAAACGAATTATATTTATTACATCGTCCAGAAATTCATCAAAATTATTGTTTATTAGATAAACAGCTTTTTCAATGGATCCATCTGCAAAAAAACTGACTCGTTCAGCATAATTTTTATCAGTTGAAAAATATTTTACTAAAATCTCTACTATGTGATCAATATTAAGAGGTCGAAATTTTACTAACCAGCATCTAGATAAAATGGTTGGAAGTAGTTTTTCTTTGTCAGTAGTAGAAATGATGAATATGACTCCTTCAGGAGGTTCTTCCAGACTTTTTAAAAATGCATTTTGTGCATCCTCAGTCATCAAATGAGCGTTATCAAAAAAAATAAACCTATACTTAATATCGCTGTAATTCATAGCGATACACTTACGAACATCTCTAATTGAACTAATTTTTATATTATTTGCATCAGGAATGGAAATAATATGATAGGGGTTAATAATTTTGCTATTTAATTCTTCTTGAATTAGCTTGATATCTTCATCTTTAAGTTTTTCTGTTGGAGAATGATCTGATGTCTCACCTTTTCCTCTTGGAAGCGGAATAACAAATTTAAAGAAAGGTTCTTGCAGATACTTTAAATCTGATATTTCTGTGGATTTATCAGATTTACTGAAAAGTAATTTTGCAAACTCTGCTGCTGCTCGAAATTTACCGCAACCTGAAGTTCCCTCAAACAAAAAAGCATGAGGTATCTTTTTTGTTTTGTAAATATTTAATAATTGTTCTGAAACTTCATTTTGCCCTGTTACAGATAAAATATGGTTGTCATTCATTTTCAAAAATCAATATTCATCCTCGCTGAAAAAGAAATCTTCATCACTAGGAAAATCAGGCCAGATATCTTCAATAGACTCGTAAGGTTCTTCGCCATCTTCAAGTTCCTGAAGGTTTTCAATTAATTCCCGCGGAGCTCCAATTCTGTCTGCATAATCAATTAGTTCATCTTTAGTTGCAGGCCATGGTGCATCGTCTAAATATGATGCCAGCTCAACTGTCCAAATCATAATTTTTCTCCTAATGTTTTTTTATTCCTGCTTTGTAAAAATTCTTTTGTAGTAAATTCTTCTGTAATGTATTCTATCGGGTTAACAGGTATCTTATGGAATAATACTTCATAATGTAAGTGAGGACCTGTTGTTAAACTTCCAGAATTACCGCTTAAAGCAATTTTATCTCCACGGTTGATCTTTACACCTTCTTTTACTAAAGCTGAATTAAGATGCGCAAAAAGTGTAGAATATCCGTAGCCATGATCAATTACAACTGTTAAACCGTAGCCGTTTCTATAACCAACGAAAGTAACTTTTCCTTTTCCCGTTGCATATACAGGCGTATTCATATCAGCTATTATATCTATTCCTGTATGCATTCTCATATATCCGAGTAAGGGATGCATCCTTCCACCAAACAAACTACCATATCTTCCTTCTACCATTGGTTTAATTGCAGGTATAGATTCTGAATACTTCTCAAAATATTTAATGCGGTTTTCTAATTCTTTAAAATTGATTTTTCCTATTTCAAGTTTTGATTGAATGTTATTTTGAATTAAGGAAGAAGAATTCAGAATGTCTTCAGAATGTTCGAAGTAATTATTAAAAACACCGCCACCTGTACCTATACTGTCAAAAAGATTGTAAAAACTTTTTTTGTTAAGCTTAATGCACATATCGTTATTTGATAAAGCCAAATTGTTAAGTTTATTATCCAATAACTTGAACTTTAATAAAATATCGGAAATATTATTAACATAATACGTACTGTCCATTTTGCATTCGTCAATAGTTTTTTTATTATTTAAAAATGCAACTGTTACACCGCGCCATAAAAGCAAAGATGTAACTAAAGATACCAAACATGTTGCTGTAATTAATTTTAACCAAAAATACTTGATAACAACAAAGTTCAGTTTACGATTTGAATAGTAGAAAAATTTTTTCATATTAAACAGTGTGCGAATTTAACAAAACGAGACAATTTAGTCAAGTAATATTCTATTCAAAATCGTGTTCAAAGTAATTAATTGTTCGGTTATCTTTTTCTTCTGTCTTTTTTCTTATACTTTCTTTTAATTTATTTTCGAATTCTTTGGCAGTATCGTAACCGAAATGCTTTAAAAGATAATTTAAAGCAATCACTTCAGATATAACAGTAACGTTTTTTCCGGGTAAAATAGGCAATTTTACATATGGAAGCTCAATATCCAATATATCAATTGTTTTATTATCCAGACCGGTGCGCGTATATGTTGCAGTATTATCCCATAATTCTAGTTCAATTATTATTTCAAGTCTTTTTTGAAAACGTATTGAACGAACTCCGAACATGCTTTTAACGTCAACAATTCCAATACCGCGGACTTCCATAAAATGTTTAACCAGTTTTGTACCCGAACCTATTAAAACATTTTCTCCTTTTTTGGTAAGAATAACAACATCGTCTGCTACAAGTCTATGACCACGTTCTACCAAATCAAGAGCAACTTCGCTTTTTCCTATTCCCGATTTTCCTATAAAAAGCATTCCTACTCCGTAAACATCTACAAATGATCCGTGAATTGAGACTCTTGGGGCAAATTGATCGTCGAGAAAATCACCGACAAAATAGGATAGTTTTGTTGTGGAATATTCACTTCCAAAAACAGCAATACCTTGATTTTGGGCAATAGATACCATTTCTTCAGGCGGTGTATTTCCGTCTGTTACAATTATGCAGGGAATGTCGAATTGAAGTAATCTTTCAAATACCTGTCTTCGCTGAGTGGAATCAAGCTGCTGCAAATAACGTAATTCCGTATTTCCAACTATTTGAACTCTGTTGTAAGTAAAAAGATCAACAAACCCGGCCAAAGCGAGACCGGGTCTGTGAATATTTTGATCGCAGATTAATTTTTCAAATCCAATTTCACCGGTATAACTTTTTAATTTAAACTTATCGCGAGCTGTTTCAAAAAAAAACTCTACCGATATATTTTCTTTTCTTTTTGTATTTCTGCTGTCAATCTTTATCATCTTTCTTTAGAAATTTTTTTAGATTTTAATTTTTTAAGTTGTTTTTCTAATTTTGAAATTGCAAGGCTAACCGATTTATTAAAATCTTCGCTTTCTTCCGATACATTAAGAACACTGCCCGGAACAGAAAGTATTATTTCTGCTGTTTTAATGCTTTCTGTAGAATGCATAAAACTTAATATTACTTTGGCTTCAAGAATGTCGTCGTAAAATTTTGTTAAACGGGACACTTCCTCCTTTATAAAATCTTTTAAGGATTCTTTTGCTCTAAATTTGCGGGATGTGATTTGGACTTTCATAGCAACTCCTTTTATGATTTTGGATGTGATGATTTATAAGTTTTTTTCAGTCTTTCAATACTAACGTGCGTATAAATTTGTGTAGTCGATAAGTTTTCGTGACCAAGTATTTCTTTCACTGCAAGAAGGTCGGCTCCCCTGTCAAGCATATGTGTAGCAGCGCTGTGACGCAGAACGTGAGGACTTTTCTTTGAAATATCCGAAACAAGTGAAATGTATTTATGAACTATACGATAAACATATCGGGGGTATAATTTATTCCCTTCTTCGGTTTTAAGTAAAAAATTATCTCTATCAATTTTTGAATGGTTTTTTGTTATAATACTCCTTAAAACTTTAAGTGAACTTTCTCCAATAGGAACTATTCTTATTTTCGAACCTTTTCCCGAAATTCTTAATACTTTTCTTTCAAAATCTATATTATTAATTTTTAAATCACAAAGTTCCGAAACACGAAGAGCAGAACCATAAAGCAATTCGAAAATAGATTTGACAACAAGATTTTTATTAACATCTTTTTCAATTTCATCAATTAAAATAAAAATATTCATTAAAGAATCAAGACTTAAAGTTTCGGGTAACTTCCTTTGTGTTTTGGGATTAGAAATATTATTTAAAGGATTTTCTTCAATGATTTCATTTCTAATCAGATATTTCAAAAAACCCCTTAGACTGGATAATTTTCGTGAAATGCTGGTTTTATTAAGATTATCGCTGTTTAACTTAATCAGATAATTTATAAAAAACCTTTCTGAAAGCTGAGTAGGATTTAATAATTCCCTTTTGGTGCAAAAATCAGTGAATTCGCATAAATCATTTTTATACGATATAACAGTATTTCCAGAATATCTTTTTATTCCGGATAAGTACATAAGATATTCTTCTATGTGTTCGCCGATCTTTTTTTTTATCATAAAAATCAATCTATGTTTTCAGTTTCACCAGATTCATCTGCCGAAGGTTTTTTCCAGCTGATGAAATCGCAATCTGGATATCTGTTGCAACCGTAGAATATTTTCCCTTTTTTAGATCGTCGGGAAACAACTTCTCCAGTTTTGCATTTAGGACATTTAATTTCTAAAGTAAGTTGCTTAGTATAGTCGCACTCGGGATAATTTTCACATCCGATAAATTTTCCGAATTTACCTTCACGGAAAATAGTTTTCCCTCCGCATTTTTCGCAGGTACCGCCTGTAAATACAGGTTCTTCTTTCTCTTTTTTAGGTTCTTTCAACGATTTTATATTTTTACACTCGGGATAATTAGTACAAGCTAAAAATTTACCGAATCTGCCGACTTTAACCTCCATATCCGAACCGCATTTATCGCACTTAACTCGTTCAATACTGCTTTCAACCTTTTTAAGATTTTCTTCAAAAGGACTATAAAAATCAGTCATCACGTTAATATATTGTGCATCTCCGCTGGCAATCAGATCCAATCTGGATTCCATTTGAGCTGTATAATTAACATTAAATAATTCGGAGAAGTTATTTATTAACACAGAGTTAACCCTTTTCCCAAGTAAAGTTGGTTTTATTTTTCTATCTTCCTGATATATATATTCTCGGTCTTGAATTGTTCCTATTATTAAAGCATAAGTACTTGGGCGTCCTATTCCGTTGCTTTCAAGCTCTCTTATTAAAGTGCTTTCAGTATAGCGAGGAAGCGGTTTAGTAAAATGCTGCTTATTGTTTATAATTTCTGCCGACATTATTTGTTTTTCTTTTATGCCTGAAGGAATTGATTTTTCCATTGTTTCTTCATCAACTTCCTGTTTTTCTTCAGTTTCTTCATCATAAATTTTTAGGAAACCATCAAACTTAACTTCAGTTCCAGTTGTACGGAAACCAAGATTGTCTCCTTTTATAGAAATTATTTTATTGCTTAAAACTGCAGACGACATCTGGCTTGCAATAAATCTTTTCCATATTAAGTTGTATAATTTAAATTGATCGGGTGTAAGGTACTTTCCAACTGCATCCGGAGAATAGTTTATAGAAGTAGGACGTATAGCTTCGTGCGCATCTTGTACTTTTGTTTTTCCTTTTGATGAATATTGTCTCGGTTTTTCAGGGGCGTATTTATTTCCATATTTCTGCGAGATATAGTCTAATGCAGAAGATGTGATTTCATCGCTCAAACGGTACGAATCGGTTCTCATATATGTAATCAAACCTGTCAATCCGTCAGGACCAAGATCAATTCCTTCATAAAGACTCTGTGCTATTTGCATTGTAACACGTGGTCTTAATTTTAAGCACTTCGAAGCTTCTGCCTGAAGACTGCTTGTTATAAACGGAGGATAAGGGTTTTTAATCGATTCTTTTGTTGTTATGCTGTCAATTGTAAATTCTTTAATCTTTTTTATACGATTAAGGTATTCATCAACTATATTTTTATTATTAAGAGCAATACTATTTTTGTTAAAAGTATCCCATTCTTTTTCTGTCATCACAGGTTTCGGCTGAATTTTAACAGACTTTCCGTCTGCCTCAACTAATTTTGCTTTTAATATATCTTTCTTTTCATTAGCAAATTCACCCCAAATAGACCAATATTCTGTTGGTATAAATTTTTCAATGTCATCTTCCCTTTCGCATATTAATCTTAATGCAATTGTTTGAACTCTTCCTGCCGAAAGTGAATTTGCGCTTGTATCAATTATTGCCTGCCATAGAAAGGGACTCAGTTTATATCCTATTATTCTGTCCATAACGCGGCGGGCGCGCTGCGATTCTACCATTTTTGTATCGATTGATCTTGGATGCTGCATAGCTTCATTTACTGATTTTTTAGTAATTTCATTGAACAGAACACGGTAAATATTGCCATCGGTTTTATCTTTAATAACATCCACAATATCTTGCGCAATAGCTTCGCCTTCGCGGTCAGGGTCAGTTGCTATATATATGTTTTCGGTAGAAGAAGCTATTTTTTTGATGTTTTTAATTATATCACCTTTCCCTTTAATATTTAAAAGAGAAGGTATAAAACCGTTCTCAACATCAACACCGAGTTTTGATTTTGGCAGATTACGTATGTGTCCAACAGTTGCTTCTACAACATAATTTTTCCCAAGATACTTATTGATTGTTTTTGCTTTAGAGGGTGATTCTACTAGTACAAGATTTTTAGCCATAGTTTTTCTTAGTTTATTTTATCGGAAGAAAACAGCAGAACTCTGCTGCCTGGAAGAATATCAACTTCGAAATCAACTAATGATAACATAATTATAAAGTTTATATCTTCTTTAGTAATATTGTTTTTGGGTAATAGTATTATTTGTTCTAGTATCATTTCAAAGTCTATCAAATCGAGAAGCCCTACGTTTTGAAGATAGAGGATATGATTATAATTATCCAATCCTATAATTTCTCTTTCATCATTATCTAAAACTCTGAAGCGGTTACTATTTGGATCTTTATCGCTGTTTTTTAAACGTTTGTTTCGAAGTATTTTATCGTGAATAAGACTGAAAGCTATTCCTAAGGTTTGCTGGTCGAAAATATTTTTTATAGACAGACTTTTATAAACATCTTCAATCGAGCTGTTATTATTTAACCCTTCAAGAATTTTAGCCAAAGCGTCTACAAGTTTTTCATTTATCATAAGGTAAAACTGTTTCCTGGTAATAACCCTTTATATTTATTTACGTAAGTATCTTCTTTCAGTTTCATTTCACGTTTTTCATTATCTAAAATATCATTGTAACCTAAAAGATGAAGAAAACCATGAATAATCAATCTTAATATTTCATCATCTGTGCTGCAACCGAAAGAAGAGGCATTTTCTTTTGCAACATCCCTGCAAATAAAAATTTCTCCATCCAAACTATCATTTTTATCGGAATAATTAAAGGTAATTATATCTGTAGGGAAATTATGATCCAGATATTTCTTATTAATTTCAACCATTTTATCCGATGAAATAAAGTTAAGCTCAATAGATTCAATTTTAAATTTAAGATCATTTTTTAATCTTTTTATAATCTCGCTGATAAGAGATTTATTATACTTTATTCTATTTTCGGAATAAATGTTAAGATTACGTATCAATTTATTCAATTCCTTGAGTATGAATTTTCATCCCTTCAAATGAAGCAATGCATTTTATTTTTGAATTATTATCTTTTATAAGCTGCTGAGTTTCAAACTCAAGTTTATCGATTTCCGAATCTTTGTAATCGGGTTCGTAATGAAATAAAACCAGGTTTTTAACTTTTGCATACATACTGAAATAAGCTAGAGAAATATTATCGGAATGTCCCCACCCTTTTTTCTTGATAAAATCATTGTGATTATACATTGAATCGTGAATCAAATAATCAGATCCGTAACAAAATTCAATAAGGCTGCTGTTAAGTTCAAGTATTTTATCAGGTTTTTTATCATTGCTTTCCTGCTCGCAGAAAATTTCGTTATCAGTCATATAAACTACTGATTTTTCATTTTCAGTAAATTTAAAAGCTACTGTTCCTTTGGAGTGATGCACTTTAACAGTTCTTACTTCAACATTACCAATCTTTATTTCTTTAGAAATGTCTATTGGAGCATATTTAATATTTGCTGTAAGTTCATCTTTATCTATCGGGAAAAATGATGAGTGAAGCTGAGTTTCAATTATTTTATTAGGTGAAAAATTATCGTGTAAATGAATATTTAATAAAGTTTTGGAATTATAAAGCGGAGCAAAAAAAGGAAGTCCGTGAATATGATCCCAATGAGTATGACTGATAAACAAATCGAGTTCGTTGGAAGAATTTTGTTTTAATTCTTTACCCAAACCTCTTATACCGGTTCCGGCATCAATAATAATATTACGTTCTTCATCTGTAAGTATGTGAACGCAAGGCGTATTGCCCCCGTATTTTATAGTTGATTCACCTGGGACAGGTATCGATCCTCGGGTACCCCAAAATGTAATTACCATTCTACCTGATAGTTATGTTTTTTTAATGAACTTACAGTGATTTCGGTATATTTAAAATATCTTTCAGCAGACCTTTCAAATTCAAGTATTTCATCTTCTGTTAAATCTCGTACAACTTTAGCAGGTACGCCGGCAACAAGTTTACCTTCGGGAACAATAAATCCTTGTTTCACAACCGATCCGGCAGCAACTAACGAGTTTTTTTTAACCAGCGCACCGTCAAGAATAACCGCACCCATTCCTATCAAACATAAATCTTCTAAAGTACATCCATGCAAAGTAACATTATGTCCTACCGTAATTTTATTCCCGATATTCAAAGGAAATTTTCCGTTTGTAACGTGAAGCATACTGTTATCCTGTATATTGCTTTTTTCACCTATTTTAACATAATTTACATCGCCTCTTATTACTGTATTATACCATACGCTGCTGTTTTTTGCAATTTTTACATCTCCAATAATTTTTGCACCCGAAGCAAGAAATACAGATTTATCAATCTGAGGGAATAAATTATCGTATGGGAAAAGTTTTATTTCTTTATATGTATTTTCCATATCTTATTCTTTCTTTTTGTTTATGTAATCAAAAGCAGCTTTAAATTGTTTATCTGTTTCCAGAATAATGCTGAACCAGCCTTCATTGTTCCATAATTGTCTTGCAAGCTGCGCTTTTAAAACTAAAAATATATAATCTTTATCTAACTTAAATTGCTTTTCGTCAAAGTTGACATTTTTTTCTTCCGCAAAACTAATAAAATCTGATATATCGTCGTTATTAAAATTAAAACTTTCTTTAAATAATAAAATGTTTTTTCCATATTTCTTCGAAATAGTTTCTTTATATTTTCCTACAAAATGTAATATCCATTCCTGAAAGACATTGTTTCTTCGGAGATCAACCACAAAATCGGATACTTTTTCTGTTTTAACATTTAAATCAGGAGAAATTCCGCCTCTGTTGTAAGATGAATCTTTTTTTGATCTGAGACTGTCTGTTTCGTAAATATCGTAATATTCCTCAATATTAGAAAAATCCCGCTGTATAACTTTTCCTGAAGGAGTAAAATATTTTGAAATTGTGAGCCGGAATGAAGAATTGTCATTCAAGTCAAATTGCTGTTGAACAAGCCCTTTTCCAAAAGTTCTTTCGCCAATAATTATTGCTCTTTTCCAATCCTGCAAAGCTCCTGCAACAATTTCGCTTGCAGATGCGCTTCCCTGATTAACAAGAATTACCAAGGGCAGTTTTTCGTAAGGGAATTTATACGAAGCGTATCTTTTTTCGTTAAAGCTGTTTAATCTTCCTTTTGTGTAAACAATAAGCTTATCTCCTTCAAGAAAAATATCTGCTACTTGAACCGCTTGCTGTAAATATCCGCCGGGATTGTTTCGTAAATCGAGTATCAATCTTTTCATCCCTTTTTTTGTGAGATATTCCAATGCTTCAAGTAATTCATCGGTAGTTGTTTCCGCAAACCTGGAAAGGCTTATATATCCTGTTTCGTTTTGTAAATTCAGCTTCACGTCAACTGAATAAAGAGGTATTTCGTCTCGCCGAATTGTGAAATCCAGCATTTTCTTTTGCGAAGGCCGGAAAACTCCTACTTTAACTTTGCTTCCTTTAGGACCTTTAAGAGTTTTTCTTACTTTATCTACATCAAAACCAATAGCATTTTCCTTTTCTATTTTTACGATTTTATCGCCAGAAAAAATACCAAGAGCCTCGCTTGGTCCTCCTGGTATAGGTGTAATTACTGTTATTGTATCTTTTATTATCTGAAATTCAACGCCAATTCCTTCGTAATTCCCATTAAATTGTTCTTCCGAAAGAAGATTATCTTCTGCTGGAATATAAGCTGAATGAGGATCAAGACCTTTAGTCATTCCTTCAATAGCATTTTCAATAAGCTGTTTGGAATTTGTTTTTTCGATATAGCTTTGCTGTGTAATCTTAAAAACATCAGTAAATTTTTTAAGCGCGGGATCGGTGGTAGATTTAACATAAAAAGAATGGATTTCTATCCCCACAATTATCGATAATAAGACAATTATTATTATTCTGAAATTATTTTTTATAAGGTTTATCATATTTTTACTTTTAGTTCCAAATCTGTGAAAATAAATTTTTGTTTTTGTTCATTTCGTAAATACTCAATCTTAAAATTGCAGAAATAATTCCGCAAAGGCTGATAAGAAGCTTTAAAGCTTATAAAAGCGGAATGAGTTTTAATACCGTCCAAAAAATTAACTTTTTCGGAATCTCCGGGTCTGTGTCCGTTATTTATGTTTCCGCCGAAATTATTTGCCAATCCGCCTTGTTCATTGTAAATATTATTTCCGTGAATAGAATAAAGAAAGTCAGCTTCAAAATTAAGCTTTTGGGATAGTGGATAATACATATTAATTGAGTAATTTATACTATTGGGCTGCAACGGATGAACCAGACTCAGTCCGAAATTAGTGTAATTATTATCCGTAATTCGGTGAGCGTAAACATAAGGTTCTATTCTTATCATTTGAAAAGTAATATCTGCCGGAAAGCTTTTGTAAAACGGAATGGTTCTAAATCCTGCATTAAACAAAGTTTTATTTCCGTACCAACCGGTGCCAATTTTCGAAAAATCCATATCATCAATCAAATATTCGGCAAACAGCGAGAAATTCTTAAAAATATCAGCTTTAAGATCAATAAATAAAACAGAATTATCTCTGTCGCGGTTATCGTGTTCAACGCTTTTATAAAAATTAAAAGGATTCAGATACGAAATATCCATCGAACGGCGGGAATAAATTATTGATTCACCGATTCCTAGATTAACATTTTTATATAAATTAAATCCGAATCTGTGATAAGCGAAATATTTCTCGTTAACAGAAGCAATTGAACCTTGCAGCGAATCGTACGAACTGTTGTAGCTTCCCAGCAATTTTCCGTGAAGATAACTGAAACTGAAAAACGAATAAATAAAATTCATACCTATATAATCCATCGGCAGGCTGGAACTTCCCAAAATTGTTTTAACGTTGCCATAACCCAAATGGTTTTTATCTCTTCCAATTTTAATAGAAATATTATCGTTTGAAAAAGCTGCATAACCTTCAGTTTCGTCAAAATAATTACTGCCGGAATTGTTTGTAACCTCATTAAACTTATAGTTTGTGGCATAAGCCGGGTTTCTAAGCAGAACATATTTATTTCCGAAGGAAGTTCCGTTTGTGGCTTTAAAGCTGAATCCGAAATTATCTTTGTAAGTACCGGTTATTTTTCCGCCCCATTTCGCAGAAAAAACATTTCCAGATTTATTATCGAAATGCTTTTCTCCTGAATAAGCAACATCAAACAGCAGATTCATAAAGATACCGTTTCCGGTAGAATCAGCTTCATAATGCAAAAATCTTTCTTTTTCGGAAAAAAGACTGTTAACAGCAGGTTTTTTAACCAGCGAAAGATATTCAATAAAATCTCTTTTTATAATAAAAGAAAACTCCGATAAATATTCCAGAAGGAACTCTTTATCTTCTGTATTAAGAATATCTGAGTTTTTTTCTATTTCCGATAAATATTTTGAAACAGCTCTGAATGATAACGGGATTTGATGACTATCGAAATCATCTAATACTCCGATAAGATTCATACGCTGAAAATATTTGTTTATCGGATGATCGTATTCAACAAATCCTGTTGATTGAGAAAATGCTGAAATTGTAAGAAAAATAAAAATCACTAACTTTCGCAATTACCTAACGGGCTCCCATTCTTTTGATAAAGACTTTTTTAACAGCATCACAAATATAGCATTAAAAAGCCATTTGAATAATATATTAAAATGTCCGTATTTTCTGTAACGTCTTGGAGATTCGAAAACTTTAGTTTTAAAATCAAAATAAATATCGTGTTTTTTTTTTATTCTTTTAAAAAGATCAAAATCTTCACCGGCAGCAAGGTTTTCATTATACTGGTTGAATTTGAAGAATATATTTTTTCGTATTATCTGGCATTCGCCGCGTCCCATTCCAATACCAATTTTATTAAGCAAATAAAAATACATATTGTAAAAATTTTGGAAAACGTAATCCCAGAACCTTGCTTCATCGGGAAATACTTCAATTTTGCAAGTCATAGCAACATTTTTCTGGGAATTAAAAACGAAATCAATTCTTTCAAAAAATTCAGTCGGTTTGCTTATAAGAATATCCCCATTAAAAAAAATAAGAATATCTCCTTCTGCTACTTCCGAACCTCTGTTTCTTCCTGCCGCTATATTTTGTCTTTCAATTCCGTTGTGAATAATGACTTTGTCGGCAGATATTTTTGCAATACTTACTGTATTATCGGTACTTTTTCCGTCCGATATAATTATTTCATAATCGTACTTTTTCTTTAAGTCCTTATCCGCCAGCTGATTTAAAAGCTGCGGTAAAAGTTTTTCTTCATTCAACGTAGGTATTATAATGCTGTATTTCAAATTATGCCTAATAAGAAATTGGTACAAATTTTAAACCGGGACTGATACGTAAACCCGGCAGCGGAAAATGTAAATAATTGAGAGTATTTTTTACAAATTGCCATCCTTTGCCGAATAATGGAATTTCTTCAGCGTCGATATCAAACGCTATATAAAATTCATTTTCTTTATAACCATCAGGCTGATGGTTTTTTACTGCATAGCCGATAGAAAGCATTAAAAATGAAGGCCAATATTCAGCAACACTTTCGGGTAAAAGATTTTTAATGCGAATACTCAGCCATAATTTTTGTCCTTCGTAATCATCCATAATGTTATGGTCGTTGTTTGTTCTATTTAAATATTCTTTTGAAGGATAATAACTGACGCGCGGCTGAAAATTATTAAGATAGGGATAATAATATTTAAGAACAAAATATGATGACCCTAACAAATCCGAAACTGCATCCCCGGGGCTGAATCCCCATTGTGGACCGTAACCGTCTTGCACTTCGATATAAAGCTGCAGAGCAAGAGCACAGCTAGCGCCGTACCAAGCAGATTCTTCAGTATGGAAACCTGATGCTTCAAATCCTGATGAAAATGCAAAACTTTGTAAATATGTCCCGTAAAAGTGCCCTAATTTGTCAATCCATAAAGCATATTTCCAATCATTCATAAATTTAAATTCAGCTTTATCGCGCCACCAGGTATTTTGATAATAATCATTAATAAAATACAATGATGTAGCCGTAACAGCGCCTAAAGTAATTATTACGGGATAATTAAACTGACGCCGGAAAACATCGGGCTTTTCCATCAGAGATATTGAATCAAGTTTTTCAGGCTGAAGAGTAATTTCATTATTTTCGTAAAAATAAGAGATTTCCGAGGAATCTATCCCAATTCTGTTTTTCGCAAAAGAAGTATCTGTAACAGATACTTGTGCTGACACAGAAACAATAATTATTATAAACAGACATAAATGTTTCATATAAAATAAAGACCGGCTTATGCCGGTCAAGAATCCTTATTTTTCTGGTTTCATTTGCGGAAAAAGAATTACATCCCGGATTGAAGGCTGGCTTGTAAGCAGCATTACTAATCTGTCAATGCCAATTCCAAGTCCCGCCGTTGGAGGCATACCGTATTCGAGAGCACGAACAAAATCCTCATCAATCTGATGTGCTTCGTCATCACCCTCTTCAATCATTTTACCTTGTGCTTCAAATCTTTCCTTCTGATCAACAGGATCGTTAAGTTCCGAAAAAGCATTGCAAATTTCTCTTCCCAGAACAAATCCTTCAAAGCGTTCTACAAGTCCTTCTTTTGTTCTGTGTTTTTTAGCAAGCGGCGATAATTCAACCGGGTAATCCGTTACAAAAGTCGGGTTAATCAATTCGGGCTGCACCGTAACTTCAAAAAGTTCGTCAATCAGTTTTCCTTTGCTTTCGCCGCCTTTAATTCCTACGCCGCGTTTTTTAAGCTCAGCAATTATATCGGACGATGTTGCTTTTAAAACATCCAGCCCGGTTTTTTCTTTTATGCTGTCAACCATCGAAACTCTCTGCCACGGAGCCTTAAAGCTGATCATCTTTCCTTCAATTTCGAATTCAGTTTTATTAAAAACATCTTGTGCAATAGTATTTACCATTTTCTCAACAAAACACATCATCCATTCATAATCTTTAAAGGCAACATACAATTCCATCATTGTAAATTCGGGATTGTGTGTTTTGTCCATTCCTTCATTTCGGAAATCTTTCGATATTTCGTATACGCCGTCGAAACCGCCGACAATTAATCTTTTAAGATAAAGCTCATCGGCAATTCTTAAATATAAAGGCACATCCAAGGCATTATGATGTGTTACAAAAGGTCTTGCGGCTGCACCTCCGTACATCGGCTGAAGTACGGGTGTTTCAACTTCAACATAACCGTTCGAATCTAAAAATCTTCTCATTGAAGAAACAATTTTGCTCCTTTTAAGAAATACGTCTTTAACTTCCGGATTAACAATCAAGTCAACATATCTCTGACGGTATCTCAATTCTTTGTCGGCAAACTGGTCGAATACCTGTTTATTTCCATTTTCGTCAACTACTTCCTTTGTTATGGGAATTGGTCTTAAAGATTTTGAAAGGATACTTAAAGATTTAGAATGTACGGATATTTCACCTGTCTTCGTTTTAAATACGAATCCCGAAACACCTATTATATCTCCTATATCAAGCAATCGGAAAGCATCGTAAATTTCACCGACATCATCTTTTCTTAAATAAACTTGAATACGTCCGTTTTTATCCATTATGTGTACAAAAGAAGCTTTTCCCATTCTGCGGATTGCCATAATTCTTCCGGCTACACTTACATCTTTTCCTTCAAGTTTTTCGAAATTATTCTTGATTTCATCAGAATACGAATTAACCTCGAAACTGTATGCATATGGCTGAATGCCCATTTTAGCAAGTTCGTTAAGTTCTTCATATCTTCGCTGGATAAGAGTATTGCTATCCTGCTGAATATTATTTTCCAATTTTTTTTCCTCCTTTAACATCAATATATTTTTCAATTTCTTTCTTTTTAATTTCCATATATTCTCCGGGTCTCAATTTACCTAACTGAAAATTCCCGAATTTTATTCTTTCAAGATTTTTAACATTATATCCCAACGAAGAAAACATCCTTTTTACAAAGTGATTTCTGCCTTCAACAGTTGTTACATTTACTTTTTTCCTATTCTTGATTTCTTTGAACTCCATAGAACTGAATCTGCTTTTACGGTTATCCAGAATAATTCCCTTACTTAATCTCTCCTTGTCTTTTTCTTCAAGAGGTTTATCAAGAGTGGCCTTATATTCCCTTACAATTCTGTTACTTGGATGTGTCATCTTGTTAGAAAAATCGCCGTCGTTTGTAAGGAGAAGAAGTCCGGTTGTATTATAATCCAATCTGCCTACTGGAAAAATCTTTTTATCAGTTTTTATCAATTCAATTACAGTTTTTCTGTCTTTCTCATCCGAAGTTGAAGTTATATAGCCTTTGGGTTTGTTAAGAATAAAATAAACCCGATCTTCAAATTTTATTTTTTCTCCGTCAACAGCAACAACATCTTTTTCAGTATCAATTTTTACTGAAAGGTCCGAAATTATTTTCCCGTTTATGGAAATTCGTCCTTGCTCAACAAGTTCTTCGGATTTCCTGCGGGAAGCAATTCCGCATTCCGATAAATATTTATTAATTCTCAGATTCATCTTCGTTTAACCCGCCTTCGTTTTCTGCAACTTCTTCCATTTGATTAAGCATTATTTGTCTTTTCTGTTCTAAAAAATCTTCATCTTTCATTATTTCTTCAATTTCTCTTGGTTTAGGCAAATCTGTAATTCTGTTTAGCCCGAAGTACATTAAAAATTCGTCGGTTGTGCCGTAAAGCAGCGGACGCCCCATCGAATCAGCTCTGCCTTTTATTGTAATAAGATTTTTTTCGAGTAGTGTGTTGATTATGTAATCCGAATTCACTCCGCGTATTGTTTCAACCTCAGGTTTTGTTATCGGCTGTTTGTATGCAATAATAGAAAGTGTTTCTACTGCCGCCTGACTTAAACGTCTCCGGCTGCTTTCAGAGGACAGATATCCTATATAATTTGCATAACCTGCATCTGTGGCATATATAAATCCTTCTGCAATTCTTCTTATTCTGAAGGGCTGTTCTGTCTGTTCGTATATTTCATTTAATTCTTCAACAGCGGTTTCAACTTCCTGTACCGAAACAGCAATATCTTCCCCGTCAATAGCTTTTATTGCTTTAATAAGTTCATTTGCCTTGATTGGTTCATCCGTTGCAAATATTAATGCGCTTATAATTGATTTGTAAATTTTATCCATTTATCTCTGCGCTGTAAATTATAAAATCATTAAAACTTTCCGACTCTTTTATTCCGATTCTTCCCATTTTTACAAGTTCGAGCATTGCAATGAAAGTTACAATTATCCTTATTTTTTCTTTCATATCGCGAATAAGATTTATAAACAAAACCGGCGTTCCGTCCGCAACTTTGCTCATTAAAAAATTAACTTGTTCTTCAATGGAAACATTAATTTTATTTATTTTATGAACTGGTTCGCTTTTCTTTTCTTCAAGAACTGTTCTGAAAGCTTTTATTAAATCGAAAATAGTAATGTTTTTTAGCAAAGTATCAAATTCCGGAGGATTCTCTTTTGGATCTTCCTTGTTATATCCTCTGAAATTTAATTTCATTGTGTCAGATTCAAGAAGAACAAGCTCTTCCGACATCTCTTTATAACGTTTATATTCAAGCAGAGCTTTTACAAGTTCATCGCGCGGATCAATTTCTTCGCCTTTTTCATCAATTTCGCGGGGTAAAAGCATTTTAACTTTTATCTGCATCAGTGTTGAAGCCATTAAAATGAAATCGCCTGCAATTTCCAGATCGAGCTGTTTTATAATATTCAGGTAATCGAAAAAATCCTTTGTGATTTTAGAAATCGGTATATCGTATATATCAATTTCGTCCCTTTTGATAAAAAACAAAAGTAAATCTAAAGGTCCTTCGAACTGCTGAAGCTTAATTTTGTAAATACTCATCCGAATTTCATTTTCTGACGAACTTCTTCCATTGTTTCTTTAGCGACTGCTCTTGCTTTGGTTTCACCGTCATTCAACACATCTAAAACTTCATTTCTGTTATTTTCGTAATAATTTCTTTTTTCAAGTATTGGTGCAAGAAATCTGTTAATGCCTGCTGAACATTTTGCTTTGCAATCAACACAGCCCAAAGCTCCCGAACGGCAGTTCTCTTCTATCTCGTTTACTTCCAAAGGGTTGAATTTTTTCTGATAAGTGAAAACAAGACACACTTCCGGTCTTCCCGGATCATTTTTACGTAATTTCTGCGGATCTGTAACCGCTTTACGTAATTTCTGACCAACAATATCAGGGCTGTCGGATAGTAAAACTGTATTGTTGAGAGATTTGCTCATCTTCGAGTTCCCGTCAAGTCCCTGAAGCCGTGAAAAAGCAGTTAATAATGGTTCGGGCTCAGGAAATACAATACCGTACTGCTGATTAAATTTTCTTGCAATTTCGCGGGTAATTTCAACGTGAGGCACCTGATCTTCACCTACTGGAACGGCATCTCCTTTATAAAGAAGAATATCTGCTGCCTGCAGAACCGGATAACCGAGATGACCGAATATTACATTATCAATATTCAGTTCCCTTATTTGATCTTTAACCGTAGGGTTACGTTCAAGTCTTGCTGTAGTTATTAACATAGTATAAATAAGGAACAATTCCGTATGTTCTTTAATTTGAGATTGTCTAAAAAACGGACTTTTAGCCGGATCGAGTCCGGTAGAAAGCCAGTCAATAATCATTTCAATTGTGTTATCGTAAATTCCCGAGGTATCGAGACTTGTAGTAAGAACGTGGTAATCGGCAATCAAATGAAAACTGTCGTAATCGTTCTGAAGTTTAACCCAGTTTTCAAGCGCGCCAACATAATGTCCAATATGCAGCTTACCTGTAGGTCTCATTCCGCTTAAAATTCTTTTTCTACCCATATATCCATAAAAATAATTAATGATCTTAAAATAAAAAATTACAGATGGGAATTTAATGAAAATAACTGATTTTTAAGAATGGAATAAATATTTTTTCCAAGTTGAATCCATTCTGCTCACGCTGTTCTTAATATACATAAGATGATCGGGTCTGTAAGGTTTTATTTTTAATGGCATATCAGCTTCTTCTGGCGTACGGTTGCCTTTAAGATTATTGCATTTTGTGCATGCAGTTACCAAATTATCCCAAACATCCGATCCCCCGCGAGCTTTTGGAATAATATGATCAATTGTTAATGGCAGGTCTCCTCTTCCGCAATAACCGCATTTATGATTATCCCTTTTAAAGATATTTTTTCTGCTTAATAATATTTTTTTGTAGGGAACATTAATGTACTCTTTTAATCTTATTACACTGGGACATTGCAATTCCTGACTGACAGAATGAATTTTGAGAGAATTTTTAGAATCTATTAGCTCCGCTTTGCGTAAATAAATCAGTATAATCGCTTTTTTTACATTGCAGACGGTAAGTGGTTCGTAGCTTTGATTCAGAAGCAGTACTTTTGCATTTAATTTACCATTATTCGTACAGACTTGTTCGAAGACAGCCTCCTTTGAATAAATGAATTTATTGTGCAAATATAGTTATATTTTTCAATATAATTTATTCAGTCTTACTTTTTTTCCTTACTATAGCTCTTTCTAATATTAAAGAATCTTTAAAATAATACTTGGTTTATTGATTTACTTATTTCATCTTGTAATAATTCTGTTTTTGTTTTATATTTCGTTTCTAAATTTCATTGCACCCGTAGCTCAATTGGATAGAGCATCTGACTACGGATCAGAAGGTTTGGGGTTCGACTCCCTACGGGTGTACTTCTAATAATGAAGAATTAAGAGTTAATAATTAAAAAGAGATTGGTAATATCTCTGATTTAATAAAATATCAAAGAAATTCTACAATAATTATTACTTATTCATTATTAATTTTTAATTATGTTCCTGCGCCCGTGGCTCAATGGATAGAGCATCAGATTCCGGTTCTGAGGGTTGAAGGTTCGAGTCCTTCCGGGCGTACTTCTGTAATGAATAATTAAGAGTTAATAATTAAAAATGATTGTTAATAGATACGCTGTTTTTAATTAGAATTTCGAAGAAATTCCTCAATAAATTCTTAATTATTACTTATTAACTTTTAATTGAAATTTATGTTATTCGATAAACTTCATTACGATTTTATGTTTGCAGCTCTTACTGAAGCCGAAAGAGCTTCCGAGCAGGAAGAAATACCTGTAGGAGCAGTTGTTGTACATAATAACAGAATTATCGGGAAAGGTTTTAATCAAGTTGAAAAATTAAAAGACCCAACTGCCCATGCCGAAATGATAGCAATAACCGCCGCTTCAAATTATCTAAACGAAAAATTTCTGCTTAATTGCGACATTTATGTTACTTTGGAACCTTGCGTTATGTGTACCGGAGCAATTATACATTCGAAAATTAGAAATCTATATTATTCTGTTCCCGATCCTAAAAGTGGAGCCTGCGGTTCTGTTTATAATATCCCGGAAGAAAACAAGCTTAACCATAAAGTAAATGTTTTTCAAGGTATCTATTCTGAAGAAAGCCGGCATCTTCTGAAAAACTTTTTTTATAAAAAAAGATAATACTCATAATAAATTCTGAATATTCACTTAAAATATTGTTAATTTTCGCTAATTAAATTAATATTATAGGATATTTATGAAATTGGTAATTTTTGGAGCCCCTGGAGTCGGCAAGGGCACACAAGCAAAAATTCTTTCCGAAAAGCTTAAAATTGTACATATCTCTACTGGAGACATTTTAAGGCAAGCAATTAAACAAGATTCGGAAACAGGCAGAAATATTAAAAACATCATTGATAAAGGTCAGCTTGTTCCTGATGAAATAATGATAGAAATTGTTAAAGAAGCAATTACTTCTGAAAATTGTTCGAACGGATATATTTTGGACGGATTTCCAAGAACAGTAAATCAGGCGGTAATGCTCGACAGGCTTTTTATTAGCACAGGACAATCGATGCCGATAATAATTGATATTGCTGCAGATGATGAAGTTCTTATCAGCAGACTCACATCCAGAAGAACTTGTAATTCGTGTAAAAATATTATAAGTCTTTCCGATATTATAGAAAATAATGTATGTCCTGTATGTAAGGCTGTTAATACTCTTGAAAAACGAAAAGATGACGATG
This sequence comes from Ignavibacteria bacterium, assembly GCA_012719345.1. Lineage (GTDB taxonomy): Bacteria > Bacteroidota > Ignavibacteria > Ignavibacteriales > Melioribacteraceae > JAAYAN01. Next base: position 42,290 of record JAAYAN010000048.1, read on the forward strand.
AGGAAGTTATAAGAAAGAGATTAAAAGTTTTTCACGAAACAACTGCGCCTGTTATGGAATATTACAGCAAAAAAGGCAATATAATTAAAGTAAATGGAATTCAACCAATCGAAAAGGTAAACGCTGATATATTAGCTGAATTACATTAAGCTGTTTCAGCTTTTTTACGAACTTTTACTTCTACAGCTTTGCCGTCGGCAATTTTTATAATTTTAGTATCGAATTGTTTAACCAATTCATAATTATGAGTTGCAAATAAAACTGAAGTGCCTCCGGAGTTTATCTTTTTAATAAGATTAAGGATTTCTTCGCTTGTTTCGGGATCAAGGTTTCCAGTTGGTTCGTCGGCAAGTATCAATTTAGGCTCATTTATTATTGCTCTTGCAATAGCTACCCTTTGTTTTTCTCCTCCCGATAAATTTTGTGGCATCTGATTTCTTTTATGAGATAAACCTACATCCGCAAGCGCATTAAGAATTTTCTTCTTAATATCAGTTTTTCTTACACCCGTAACTTTTAAAACAAATTCCAAATTATCATAAACATTCCTGTCTTCAAGTAAACGAAAATCTTGAAAAACAATTCCAAGTTTTCTTCTTAAAAAAGGAATATCGTTTTGGGAAATATTATCTGAATTATAGCCGCTTACTTCAATATAGCCAGATACGGGGAAAATATTCATATAAATTAATTGAAGAAGAGTACTTTTACCGGCCCCGCTCTTCCCTATTAAAAAAGAGAATTCTCCCTGTTTTAGTTCGAAATTCAAATCGCTAAATACCGGCTGACCCGGATATGCAAATTCAACATGACTGGAAGTTAACATTTTTTTCCTTTTTTTATTACAAACTGAGCTCTGTCTACATCCGGGTTTGCATCTTTAAATGTAAATGCCCGGTAACAGTTCGAAACATACAAAGATGTTTTGGAAACAGCATCAAAGAAAAATTCAAACGGATAAATTTTCTGTTTGTGAATTTCTGTAACTATAATGCCATTTTCAAGTATTATCTTAAATTTATTCGTATGAATTCGGTTTTTTTTATTAAAACTGCTATATTGAAAATATTTCATTCCTTTCGTAGTGCCTTTTCTGTTAAGCACTTTTGAATGGCGAAGACTGTTTTTATAAAGACTTACATCAAAAGTAAAAATTCCATCATCCGATAAAATCTGCTCAACTTCTTTAAACATCTTAATAATATCTTTTTTTCTTAAAAGATAGTTAACGCTATCAAAAGTAGAAAAAATAAAATTATACTTTTCCTTAAAAGGAAGGTCACGCATATCGCAGCATACTACGTTTTTATTTTGACATTCAATTTGTTTTAACATTGATAATGAAATATCGCTTAATACCATTTCAGGAAATATCGGATGCAAATACTCCGAAACTAATCCGGTACCCGAAGCAAGTTCTAATATTTTAGGGTTATCTAAGTTATTTGAGTCAATCAATTCACAGATATATTTAGTCCATTCCTTAAATGAAATGTCCCGCATAAGGTGTGAATAAATAACAGAAACGTAATTATATGGTTTAACCTGCATTTTTAATTTTCCGATTTTGTGCAATTATTACATTCCATTTAAATGCTTCAATTGTGCTTGAAGGATTAGCTTGCAATTTCCCGGAAATGTCAAATGCAGTTCCGTGATCGGGAGAAGTACGGACAATTGGAAGTCCCGCTGTAAAATTAACTCCTTTATCAAAATTTAGCATTTTAAAAGGTATTAAAACCTGATCGTGGTACATACCAACAACAGCATCATATTTAAGATGAAGACCTTTTCCGAAGAATGCATCCGGAACAAATGGTCCCTCGACAATTTCAGAAGGAAAAATTTTTATCACCGGTGCTATTATTTCCTCTTCTTCTTTTCCAAGTCTGCCGTTTTCACCGCCATGCGGATTTAATGAAAGCACTGCAATCTTGGGTTTTTTCATGGCGATATCTGTTTTTAAAGTGTTAACAACAAGATTGATTATCTTAAATAGTTTATTTTCTGTAATATTTGCCGGAATGTCTTTAAGAGGAATATGAATTGTTGTAAGCGCAGCTTTCATATTGTCTGATAAAAACATCATACCATAATCATTTGTGTTACAAATATCTGCCAATATTTCAGTATGACCCGGAAAGTTAATTCCAGCCATTTCTAAAGATATTTTAGAAATTGGAGCCGTAACAATTCCATCTGTTTTTTTAGAAAGAGCTAATTTTGAAGCTAACTCAATTGCGGCTAATGATATTTTTCCGGAAATATCTGTAGGCATACCCGGATTAAATTGAGCGTTTCCTAAACCGATAAGGTTCAAATGACCTGAAAGAAAAACAGGATTATCTATATTGCAATAATTAATAGGTATTCTAAAATCGAGAAGACTTCTATAATGTTCAAAAATGTTTTCGGGACAAATAAAAATTATTGAATATTTTTCACTGTTAAATACTTGCCTGATTGATTTCAAGCTTACTTCCGGACCAATTCCGTTTATGTCTCCGCATGTAAAAATAATATTAACCATTATAATACAAGCTCAAATTTTCCAAGTCCGGATTTATCAACAAAAATAAACTTTTTACTTGGTTTTTCGTATATCCAGTATTCAAGGGCAAAATTATCTTTAGTAAATGATCTTTGAATTGAATCTGCCTGACCGTATTTGATAAAAATCATTCCTCTGTCGCTTAAAGCTCCGTTTCTTTCATCAATAGTACTAAATTCTTTAGCTGCCTTATCAACTCTTTGATAAAACAGTTCCATAATTTCATTAAATTTTGTAGCAGTGTCAGGGTCAAATTTTTTCCAATATTGATATAGCAGTTCTTTACCGCTGAAATTTTCCTTTAATTTATCAATTTCTTCTTTTCCTTGAATTTTAGCTAATATTTTTATTGCAAAATCAGTGTCCTTTAATGATTGCGGCTTATTTTCCCATTCAACAAAATCATTAAATATTTTTAATATTTTTTCATTAACCGAAATTTCAATCTTCACAAAACCTTCATCAAGCTTTTCCAAACCATCAGCTATAAAAAAAAGTCCGAATTTCCCATTATCTTCTAACTTAGTCTTAATTTTGTTGTTATCATCAAAAATAAGAAGATTTGATAAATATCTTACTTTACAAACTGATTTAATTACTTGTTTATCTTTTTGAGAAATTGTGATAGTAACTGTATCGGGCAAGTTTTTTGTTTTAGGGATAATTAAGCTGAATTTATCTTTTGAAAACGGTATGGAATTTTCGTTCCGAAGAATTAGAACATTATTTAGGGAGTCGTAATAATCCACAACAAATGGTTTTAGGAAATATTCAGAGTTATCAGAAACCGATATTTCAGATTCGGGCGGAATTAGACGTTTATTTTGTACATCAATAGAAGATTTAATAACATATTTACCTTCTTGTAATAAGAAATTAACAACACCTTGCAGATAATTATCTCGCGATTCTGTAATTTCAAAATTATCTGCCCAGGCAATTTGTGAGAAAGACTGTCTGCTTATTTCTTTAGTTTCCGAATTAACAACATCAAAAATGATTAAAATATCAGATGAATATCTTCTTCCGTTTTTTTCAAAAATAAGTTTATCATAACTTATCTTAAAAGATAAATAAAGATTATAATAAGCAGAATCTGCCGGAATTATTTGCGTTTCAAATACAACTAATTTTTCTTTGAAGCTGTCGTCATTCTTATTAGAAGACTGCGGTATAATAAGTCCGGCAAATATAAATAATATTAAAAATATTCTGAAGATTTGAAACTTCATAATATCAGCTGTTCATATTTATTAGAAAATCCTTATTGGATTTTGTGCCTCTCATTTTATCAAGAATAAATTCCATAGCCTCAACAGAATCGTATTCAGCTAATATTTTTCTCAAAATCCATATTCTGTTAAGAACATCATCTTTCAATAATAGTTCTTCTTTACGAGTACCTGATTTATTAACATTAATAGCAGGGAAAATACGTCTGTCTGCAAGATCTCTGTCGAGAACCAATTCCATATTACCGGTTCCCTTAAATTCTTCAAATATAACTTCATCCATTCTGCTGCCCGTTTCAATAAGAGCTGTAGCAATTATTGTAAGACTTCCGCCGTCTTCAGTGTTTCTTGCGGCTCCGAAAAATCTTTTAGGCTTTTGTAATGCATTCGAATCAACGCCTCCCGAAAGTATTCTTCCGCTGTGAGGAATTACTGTGTTATGAGCACGCGCAAGACGTGTAATACTGTCTAACAGAATAACAACATCTTCTTTAGCTTCAACCATTCTTTTTGCTTTTTCAATAACCATATTTGCAACCTGAACGTGTCTTTCAGCAGGCTCATCAAAAGTAGATGCAATAACTTCTGCCTGAACAGAACGCTGCATATCAGTAACTTCTTCGGGACGTTCATCTATCAAAAGCATTATAAGTTTAATTTCCGGATGGTTTCTTGTTATTGAGTTGGCTATTTTCTGAAGAAGAATTGTTTTACCGCTTTTTGGAGGGGATACTATTAAACCTCTCTGCCCTTTTCCGATAGGCGATAATAAATCCATAATTCGCATCGAGTGTTCGCCGGGGGCAGATTCTAAACTGATTTTTTTTGTAGGGTAAAGAGGAGTTAAATCATCGAACTGTGTTCTTTCCTTTATTTGATCTGGGTCTTTACCGTTAACTGCCTCAACGCGCAAGAGAGCAAAAAACCTTTCTCCTTCTTTTGGCGGCCTAACCTGTCCGCTTACAAAATCTCCGGTACGGAGTCCGAATCTTTTAATTTGTGAAGGTGATACATAAATATCATCCGGAGAAGGCAGATAATTATAATCTGAGGATCTTAAAAATCCGTATCCGTCGGATAAAGCTTCAAGAACTCCGCGGGAAAATGTAAGCCCGTCCTTTTTTGTCTGCTCTTCCAGAATTTTAAATATCAATTCTTGTTTTCTTAATTCAGTATATCCCTGAATATTTAAGTCTTTTGCTATTTCATATAAATCTACAATTTTTTTCGATTGGAGTTGAGAAATATCCATCGGCATATTTATGTACCTTTTTTGTTTAAAATATATTGTTTAATTGTTTATGGTTTAACAAGATCAGTTAACCGGGGCCTATATTTTTTTGATTTTAACTAGAACTTCCTTTGATTGGAACAAGAGGAACAACGCAAAATTACCTTTCAAATTATTTAATGTCAAGTAAAATCTTTCAATATTAATTTTTCTTTTATCGAACCGAGCATATAAATGCTGCCTAATACCACCAGACACTCGTTTTTACCCGTTTTTATAAAGTTTGAAATAACTTTATCAGGATTTTCTTCAATGCTTGATTTTAAATTAAGATTATCGGTCAATTCCAAAAATTCTTTATAATTTAGTGCTCTTTTGTTATCTATTCGTGTAAAAAGAATTTCGCTGAAATATTCTTTTAATAAAATCATCATACTTCTGATGTTTTTATCTTTCATAGCTCCAAAAATCAAATAACATTTATCATAATTGAAAAATTCATTTTTAAACTCATCTAAAAATACAGTTACCCCTTCTTCATTATGACAAGAATCGAATATAACTCTCGGATATTTATAAAATATTTCGTACCTGCCCTGAATACCTGTGTTTTCTATTACATTTTGTAAACCTTTACGCAGAATATTTTCATTGTTAAAATTTAATTCTTTATTCAGCGAAAGAACGGCTAATGCCGCATTTATTTTTTGATGGTTACCGTAGAGAGGAAGATTATTAATTCTGAATTCACTTATAATATTTTTCAATATTACATTATTATCTTTTTCGTAAATGTAATTGGATAAATTATATAAGTCTGCTGATTTATCGAAAGATATTTTCTTAATTACATCAAAAGCTTTTTCTTGAAGCAGCCCTGTAAAAATATTTCCGTTTTGTTTTATAATTCCTGCTTTTTCTTTTGCAATCTGCTCAATAGTATTCCCTAATATATTCTGATGTTCAAGGCTTATTGTTGTTATTACTGATGCGATAGGATTAATAATATTTGTTGCATCAAGTCTTCCGCCTAAACCGGTTTCAATAACAGCATAATCAACTTTTTCGGAATTAAAATATTCGAATGCCAAAGCTGTGGTGATTTCAAAAAAAGTAACACTGTTATTGACTATGTAATTATGATTATTTTTCAGAAAGTCAGCGATAAAATCATCATTTATCATCTCTCCGTTTATTCTTATCCGTTCATTAAATTTAACAAAATGCGGAGATGTATATAATCCTGTCTTAAAACCAGCTTCTCGTAATATGCTTGCTATAAAAGAAGCTGTACTTCCCTTTCCGTTTGAACCGGCAATGTGAAAACATTTTAAATTATTTTGAGGATTGCCAAGATGATTCATTAGATTGGTAATACTTTCCAATCCAAGCTTTATGCTGAATTGGTGAAGAGAATAGATTTTTTCAAGTGATTCTTGTATGTCCATTTTAAAGAATGTACGAAGCAGTCACTTCGGAAATACTATTTATTTTCATCTCTTCGCAGTATTTTTTTAATCCTTCAATAATCTCAATTCCTGCATTCGGATTAATAAAATTAACTGTGCCTAACTCGAAAGCCGATGCTCCGGCTATCATAAACTCAACTGCATCTTTCCAGCACATAATTCCGCCTATTCCAATAATAGGTATATCAACATTTCTACTGATTTCAAGCACTTTTGCTAATGCCACCGGTTTAATTGCAGGACCAGATAACCCTCCGGTAATGTTTTTTATTACAGGTTTTCGTGTGTAAATATTAAATGCAGTTCCAACCAATGTATTTATTGCCGATACAGCATCTGCACCTTCTTTTTTTGCCACTGCTGCAAACTGACTTATAGATGCCGTATTCGGTGAAAGTTTTATTATCAGAGTTTTATTTGTTACAGCCCTTACTTTTTCAGTAATTTTACCAACTGCTTCAGGGTTATTCCCAAATACAAGTCCGCCTTCTTTAACATTTGGACACGAAACATTTATTTCAAAACCTTTTACTGTATCTTGCTCTTCAAGTATCTTTACACACTCAACATATTCTTCGATGCTGCTTGCTGCTATATTACAAATTAAAGTACTGTTCACTTTTTGCAAAAAAGGAATTTTATCTTCAATAAATTTTTCTACCCCTACATTAGCTAGTCCAATTGCATTCAGCATTCCTGAAGATGTTTCCATTATTCTGCGCGGAGGATTTCCCTTCCGTGGATTCAATGATACGGATTTTGTTACAATTGCTCCTATTTTACTAAGATCAGTAAAATTAGAGATTTCATTTCCGTAACCTACCGTTCCCGATGCCAGCATTACTGGGTTTTTCAATTTAAGTTTGCCTATATTTACGCTTAAATCTATCATAATTTAACTTCCTTAGCATCAAAAACAGGTCCGTCAATACATACCAATTTATATTTATCTTCTTCCTCAGCAGATTCTATATTGCAGCCTTGACAAATACCAAAGCCGCAAGCCATCGCACATTCCGTCGATAACTGGCATTTTATTTTATATTGTAAAGATAAATCCTGAACTGCTTTAAGCATTGGTGTAGGACCGCACGAAAAAATCACAGCATTACCCAAATCAATTTTATCAATGTATCTTTTAAAAGACTCAACAACATTTCCTTTAAAACCAACTGATCCGTTATCTGTTGAAATAATGCAGTTTTCCAATCCGTGAGTTATAATTTCATTTTCTGAACGTCCGCCTATAAACGCATATATTTTTTTATTGTTTATCTTTTTTGTTAAAAAAGGAAATGGCGCAACACCCAATCCGCCCGCAATTATTACAGCAGACTTAAATTCTGTTTCAAAGTTAAACCCATTTCCCAAAGGTCCTAATATGTTAATTGTTTCGCCGTTTTGTTTGCTTGAAAGAAGTTTTGTCCCTTCTCCGGCAACATTAAACATAAAATAGATATATTCCCCGTCAACATCCGAGATGCTGAAAGGACGACGCAACAATGGGAAATTACAATCAGATACTTTTATGTTACAGAATTGTCCAGGTTTTGCTGATTTAGCAATTTCAGGCGAATGAATTTTTATCAGATTTATATTATCATGTAATTTAATTATTTCAGATATTGTACTGTTAAATATTTTCAAGCGTGTTATTCTCTTTTATTATTTAATATTAATTAAAAAAGGTCTGTCTTATTATTCAGTTTAAGATGATCTACAACAAGTTTTACATCTTGCGCATTTTCTCGGTTACAAATAAGCAGCGCTTCAGGAGTATCAATTACTATTAATTTTTGTGCTCCTATTACTGCAGTAAATTTCCCATCGGAAAAAATATATGAGTCTGATGTTTTTTCAGTATATACATTCCCAGATATAAAATTGTTAAGTTTATCTTTTTGAGATAACTGATAGACTGCTTCCCAGCTGCCCACATCATTCCAATCAAATAAACCCTTTATTAGATAAACAGAATTTGATTTTTCCATAATTCCATAATCTATTGAAATGCTTTTTAATTGACCGTAAACCTGAATTAAGGTTTCTGAAAATTTCTCCGTTCCGATAACTTCTTTTATTTCTTGAATTCCTTCATATAATTCAGGCATATATTTACGGATTTCATTTATAATAAAATCAACTTTCCAGATGAACATCCCGGCATTCCAGAAAAAATCTCCTGCATCAACAAATCTTTCTGCGGTTGCTTTGTTTGGTTTTTCAGCAAATGTTAATACTTTATATACATTTTCGCTTACACTTTTTTCGCTGATTTGAATATAGCCGTAACCTATTTCGGGGCGAGAGGGTTGAATTCCTATTGTACACAAAGAATTTTTTGAAGCTGCGAAATTTGCAGCTGTTAAAATTGTTGATTGAAATGTTTCAATATCCGGAATAAGATGATCAGCAGGCAGAACAACCATTACAGCATCCGGATTTCGTTTTTGAACTATTACTGATGCTAGACCGATACAGGGAGCTGTGTTTTTACCAAAAGGTTCATCAATAATATTTTCAACAGGAATATCAGGAAGCTGCTGTTTAACCATCGGTTTTTGCGTTCTATTTGTAATAATAAGTATGTTTTCTTTTTTGACTATTCCTTCAAGTCTGTTTACAGTATCCTGAATCATTGTGTTTTTACCGAAAATCTGTAAAAGCTGTTTGGGCTTTTTTTCTTTACTGCGCGGCCAGAATCTCGATCCAACTCCGCCAGCCATTATTACTGCATAAATTTCCATTACTTTGTTTCCTCCTTTAAAGCATTAATCCTTTCGCCAAAGATTTCTGCTTTATTTAAATACCCTGTTATATCAACTTCTTTCCCTCTTACTACTGCTACAATTACAATTAAACAAGCCCGTATCCCCTCAATTACCGGAGCTAATGCTAATATATTTTTTTCTCGTAATTGGCTTATTGCTTTGCTTGTAATAGTATGCATATCAGCAATAAGCGAAAAGCCTGATTGCCTGCTTAAATCTGCATTTTTCAAAAATACATCTTCGAAATATTCCAATTCTTCATCCGAATATTCATTTGTATTTAATCTTTTTAACAAAGGATCGATCTCTTTTACAGCTTCTAAAATTATCGATTCATATTCAGCAAGTTTTAGTTCACTGTTTTTTGTTTTTTCAATACATTCTGATTGATTATTATTATCAATATTTTCTTTAATTTCTTCATCAATTTTAAATTCAACTTCAGTATCCTGCTTTTTCAATTCATTAAATATTTCAATAACTTTTTTTGGAGTACAAACATCAAGAGTGTTACTTAAATCCATAATAATTGAAGCGCTGTGCTCTTTAAATTTATCGCTTATTGTAAGATAATCGAAATTCCCCTGTTGAATAAACTGAAGAATCTGGTCAAGTTTAATTGCTAGTTTCGAAAATTCCGTTCTTCTTTTAAGCCTGTTTATTTCACCGGATAAATTATTGCATTCTTCAAGATGAGATTTTAATAAAGATACAATCTCTATTTTTTCAGTATTAAGCCGTAGGTTTTCTGCAGCTGTTGAAATACTTTGAATTAAATATTTATTTATCAGATTCATCTATCAGTTTTTATAAATTCTTTTTACTCTTTTGCTTATTCCGCACATAACTTCATACGGAATTGTTTTCATTATTCTCGTCCAATCCCATACAGTTACCTTCTGGCCGCCTTGTTCACCTAATAAAACAATGTCATCTCCTGCTTTTATATCATCAAACCCGATATCGAACATAACTGTATCCATTGTAATTCTGCCTATCTGAGGATATTTTTTCCCGTTTATTATTCCGTAAATATTATTAGATAATTCCCTGTCGTAACCGTCAGCATAACCAATCGGAACAATCGCAATGTTAGTTTCTTGTTTGGCAATAAACATTCTGCCGTAACTTACAGATTCACCTTTCAAAATGTTTTTTATTCCGCTAACTTTCGATTTTAAACTCATAACTTGTTTTAACAGCATTTTTCCATCAGTCCTTTCGGATGGTGAAACTCCGTAAAGGATAATTCCCGGACGGATCATATCAAAAATACTGTCTGATATTTCTAGAATTGCACTGCTGTTATTTGCATGAACAACCCCGTAGTTAATTCCCTCATTTTTTAATTCAATTAAAACATTTTTGAATCTTTCTAATTGAATGTTTGAAAATGATTTATCTTCTTCGTCAGCAGTTGCATAATGCGTATAAACCCCGTCAAGAGTAACTCCCGGTATTTCGGTGATTTTTTTAAGGAAATTAACAGCATTATAATGTTTTACGCCAATTCTTCCCATGCCTGTATC
>JAAYAN010000049.1 GCA_012719345.1 Ignavibacteria bacterium
ATCGATTTCGCAGTAGATTTTTGTTATGTTTTTCATAGAGTTTTTAATAAAATGCTCTACGAGCTAAACATTCTTATTTCTTAATTAATTCCTTATTTGTTTTTTTTATATCGAACTCAGGTTATTATAGCCCAAATCGACAGCTTCAATAAATTCTACGTTATTGTTAAAATCTCGAATGACTACAGGCAAAAGAGATGTGGATTTCAGAAATTTAGCCTTGATTCCGCACTTATTCCCGATAAATTTTTCAAGCTCTTTTGCATTGCAAAATGTATCATTCGGCAGATATTCAAAAGCCTCTGAATCGTCTGCTAAAATAATTCTGCCGGAATAAACAGTTTGAGAGGATTTTTCATCCGGGTATTTAATTTGTTTTTTAATCTCAACAATAAAATTCGTCATTCGATTTGGTAATCTTCTATCGCCTTTTATATAATACCCTAAGGAGTTTGGGTCTCTTACCAAATAAAATTCGTCGCTTTCTTCCACCATATCCTCTTTTACTAAAAAAAGATCGTTAGTATTTTCTACGCTCGGTGATTCGCTGGGTATTATATCAGATTCCTTATTTGAAACAAACCCTTGTGCGTTTTGAATTGAGTGGTTCAGGTAATTCATTGCCCGGTGGGATCGTTTTCGTATCGTTCTAAAAACTTTCCGCTTGTTGGGAAATACTTAAAAACCGAAATAAGATTTTCTTCACTAAACCCTTGCTTCAATAAATAACAAATGATTTTTTGATCGAGCGCACTTCTGTCGGTCATTCCAAAGTTTTCAATTCCGTACAAAGCTTTTAGAAATAAAACACTATGGTCGTTCTTTTTTAGCAAATCGAGCGAAATGAGAAAACCAGGATGAATCTGAAATTTTTGAATCAAATCCTCGAAATCATATTTCTGTTCATAATTTTGATAAAGTATCTTGCATTCAACAGATTTCCCGTCTTTAATATTTACCGTTCCTGGTAATCTTAATAAACGGGAAACATCATAAGCTGTATCGCCCCCGCAAACGGAAGCTATCTTTTTCATCAAGGTTTCCGCTTTTTGAATATTTTCGGTAGTCAGTTCAAGTGGTTTTTCTAACAGCCAATAGACGTGTAAACCGTGTCCAGAATCAACAACTATACTCTCTTCCAGATTTAACCTTTTTAAGTGGGCAAGTGCATCTTCTTTTGTTTTGAACCAGGATGCTTTTTTATGCCCGTCTGTCCCGCAATCAATGTCTATAAATATTGCGGAAAGATAGTTGCAATTCTCTTTTTTACCTGAGGATTTATCATTTCGGGTTGCTACGCCAAAGTAAATGTTTTTAGTACCGTTATATGGCCAAACAAACTCAAGCTTTTTAAGGTCTTGGGGAACAAATAATTTAAAGATATCTTTCTCCAAAATGGCCCGGAACTCAATTAGTCCTTTGTTTATTCCCGGAAACAACGCTTTAAGAAAAATGGTAACGAACATATCATTCATAGTAAACTCCTTATTTGTTTGATGTTAAATATTTTTGGATTTGCTCTTCTGTTATTACATAATTTCGCCCGGCTTTTTCGTGTTTTAATCTTCCGGACTGAATTAGAAACCAAACCCATTGTTTCGATTTTTTTAAAATCTTTGCAGTTTCTGTTAAAGAATACAGTTTCATTTTTTCTCCTGTTTTTAAATGTTATTTATTTTTGCTGATAGTAATTATCCCGGCAACAGATCGAAAGGTCAAGTAAATTATGATTGTTATTTAAATATTTTGATGATTTGTTTAATTAATGGAAGGCATTTATGAAAATTATGAATCTAACCGGTGAGTTTTTCTTCAAAGAGTTATTAATTAAAATAGATAATTTGAATATTGTTACTTCTATCTAAGACAAAAATCCATAAACATATAAAAATTACAGAAAATATTTCTTACCGTAACTGAAAAAAGGTACTGTGGAAAAGGAAGGTCAAGTAATTTATTCTTTTTATTTATGAATTTCATTAAAGCGATTTGATAGAGATACTATTTTCATACCTTCAATTGCAGTGAAAGAAAGAACGATCTTTAAATATCTCTAAAAGAATTTTTCATACCGTAGTTAAGCTGTTTCTCTTTAAGCTATTTATAAATTTCAAATCACTATAAAGAAAATATTCATATATATACGATATTAGCAACAGATTGATTTGTCAAGTAAATAATGATCGTCATCAACAAAAGTAATTGAACTTTCTTCATCTACCAGCTAAAAGGGGCAGAAGGGACGGTTTTTAAAAATAGATATAAGTGTTTATCCATGAATATAGCTTTGAAAAAACCATTTGATAGCATATCTTATTCTTACACTTTTATTTTAGAATCATTTTCATTAAATTTATGCAAAACTAAATTGTAATAGATAATGTGAGAGACAATGAACAAACTATTGGAAAATTTTGAAACAATTATGCCTTTGAATAGAAAGGAACGGTTTTATACCGGATCGGTTTTACCTGCAATTATTTGTTACAATAATTTCAGATATATCAACAGGTTTTTTGAACTGGTTGATGGCTTTGACAATAAATTGCAAATCAATCCCAATGCAGACAATAATAACATTTTAATACAAACAGAATACAGTTTTAAAGAATCTTTGGTTGAACCTTATTTTATCAAAAAATTTGAAGGTGATTACGAAACTAAAGATACCCCGGATTTGGTGATATTGATTACTGAGCCAGAATATTTTTTATTCGTCGGCGAAGCAAAAATGTTTAGTAATGCAAACCCTGGCGACATCAATACTCAAATGAATAATCAGAGATGGTTTATTGATGCTTTACAAAAAGGACTGAATATCGATAAAAAAACTGCTTCCATTTTGCTTTATTACCTAAAAAACTTATTCCGTCAAAAACATCAATTAATTACCCTGTTGTTTTTTGGGAAGAGATAATAGAAGCTTTTGCTGATATAATGGGCAACGATTACTTTTTGAATGTTTTAAATATTGCTATTGAAAAATTTGATACCCTGCGATCAAATAAATCAAACAATTCAATCTCTTTTGGTAAAAATATGGATTCTAAACTTCCGGGAACAAAAATCTTGGAGCTACATTCTGAAGGATACCGCTTTTGGGTTGGTCGCTTCGGAGGAAAGGATGGGCAAAAATTTAAAACGGATATCGACAGCGGCAATTGGAAATATTTCGAATATGAGATTAATATCAATTCTTCCAGTGCGCCAAATAAAAATTGGTTTAGTTCCGATGATTTTTTAAAAGCTGTAGATATCGAAAAATCAGAGAAGAAGAATGCTGAAAATATTTCAACCACATCAAACAACGACAGAATAACAGATAATATAACAGACATACAGGATGACGATTGGCATTTTTCTCATTTAGGCAGGGACTATTTCTTAAACGTTTCTCGTCTTTTAAATTTCGGCGGGAAATTGGATTCACCAATCGACAAAATTTATATAGGAAAGAAAGGTGTCCCTTATATAGAAAGGAAAAGAGGAAGAGAAGTAAATCCAAATTGGTGCGTAATTTTAAATGATGGCAGACAAATTAGGTTTAAGAGCAATTCTAATGGTCTGCCTGAAAAAGGATTATGGGAAAGAAGCAACTGTCACATTTTTAAATGGGAAGAGATAAAAACTTTTTTTGAAAATCAAATGAAACACCACTGAGGTTTTCTACTTCAGTTTCTACTTCAGCAATGTTAGTATTTGAAACAGTAGCCGCCATAACCTGTTATATTATATGGGTTTATAGAATCTGCTGCAACTATCATTTCCTATTCAAAATATGCCTTGTAATCAGCAGGTTGCGGGTTCGAGTCCCATCACCAGCTCACGAAAAGCCTGATCGAAAGATTGGGCTTTTGCATTTTAAACACATTTAAATAGCCGACTTGTAATCAGTCTCGATTTCTGCAGTTATTTCTTCTTTTCAGTTGGCAACATCTACCTCCTCAAAACATATCATGGTGCGTAGCGATGGTAAAAAAAGAGACGCCCATTAGAACGTCTCTAAGAAATTATGATTGCGAAATATTGGCCTATTTCATCAAAATCAATTTTCTTACCGAACTGAAATCTCCTGCCTGTAATTTGTACAGATACACACCTGAAGCAAGATTTGAAGCATCAAACTTCACTTCGTAGTTACCGGCAGTCTGCTGTTGGTTAACGAGCGTCGCTACTTCCTGACCGAGGAGGTTGAAAATTTTGAGTGTAACAAGCCCACCCCTAACCCCTTCCAAGAGGGGACTCGCAGGAATCGAGTATTTAATTGTAGTTACCGGATTGAATGGGTTCGGGTAATTTTGAGAAAGTATAAATTCCGTTGAAACTGTGGGTGCAGCTTCAACTGGTAAGGGTCCCATATCATCTTGATAAACTGCTACCGGAACATTGCTGTTTTCGTTATTTTCATTATTACCTAACTCACCCTCAGAATTACGCCCCCAAGTGTAAACAGTGCCGTCACTGACTAATATTATTGAATGATAATAACCCGCCGTTACTGCAGTTATCGTTTTTCCGCTCAATACACCGCTTGTATCAACAGCTACCGGAACATTGCTATCTATGTTATTTCCATTACCTAACTGACCAGAATAATTACTCCCCAATGTGTAAACAGTACCATCACTGGCTAATGCTATTGAATGATATCCACCCGCCGCTATTGCTTTTATCTTTTTACCGCTTATTATTGTTGCTACCGGAACATTGCTATCTGTGTTATTTCCATTCCCTAACTGACCATAATCATTATCCCCCCAAGTGTAAACAATGCCGTCACTGTCTAATGCTATTGAATGAAAATAACCCGCAGCTACTGCAGTTATCGTTTTTCCGCTTAATACACCGCTTGTATCAACAGCTACCGGAACATTGCTATCTATGTTATTTCCATTACCTAACTGGCCATAATTAATACCCCAAGAATAAACAGTACCATCACTGTCTAATGCTATTGTATGATATCCACCCGCCGCTATTGCTTTTATCGTTTTTCCGCTTAATACACCGCTTATATCAACAGCTACCGGAACATTGCTATCTTCGTTATTTCCATTCCCTAACTGACCATAATAATTACTTCCCCAAGTGTAAACAGTGCCGTCACTGGCTAATGCTATTGAATGATATTCACCCGATGCTACTGCTTTTATCGTTTTTCCGCTTAATACACCGCTTATATCTACTGCTATCGGAACATTGCTTGCTGTGTTATTTCCATTCCCTAACTGACCAGAATTATTCCACCCCCAAGTATAAACAGTGCCGTCACTGGCTAATGCTATTGAACGATAAATACCTGCCGCTACTGCTGTTATTGTTTTCCCGCTTAATACACCGCTTGTATCAACAGCTACCGGAACATTGCTATTTGTACCTGATCCTGAAGTTCCATTCCCTAACTGACCATAATAATTACTCCCCCAAGTGTAAACTGTACCGTCTGCCTTTGTAATTATTGTATGAAACCCCCCTGCTCCTATACTTTGAGCAAAATTAAACGGTATCAGTAACAAACTGATAAACAAATAGTAAAACTTTTTCATTATAATTCTCTCCATTATTTGTGTTAAACTAAATATTCTTTTAAACTTCTCGGTTTGGTCAGAGCTTAGAACTTGACCTATTTTTTATTATCGGAGAGAAATCTTTAAATTTTAGTGCCCCAATCTGACTACCCCGGCACCTCGCATCTTTTTTCATCTGGTACCATAACCAGGGCATAGGGCGAGGGAAGAGTTTACTCATACCCCGGTGGCTCGGTAATCTTTGCCAAATTCAAAGGATAACGTCTGACTGCAGGCGGTTTTTTATTTTAAACCATTTTTTTCTGTAAAGTCTGATCAGTTTTAATAGAAAGAACTTCCAAGATTATCAATAAGTTAATTATTTTTGTTGTCCAAACTCTTGGGATTGAGCGTTTAGACTTGAGCGATGTCATAATTTTGTCCTATTAAAAATAAAAAGGACAAAACTATGAAATTTGTTTTTGCGGGAGCAATCCTCATTTCCTTTCAAATCTCAACGCTCTTTGGAAACGGCAGAGGCTCTATTAAAGGCATTTTATTTGATTCCGAAACAAAACAACCCCTAATTGCAGCCAATGTAATACTTCTAAACTCTTCAATCGGTGCTGCAACCGATATTGATGGGAAATATGAAATTCGAGATATCCAAGCCGGAACGTATTCTTTGAAGTTCAGTTACATTGGGTATGAAGCAAAAATAAGTACCGATATTATTGTGCGACCGGACAGAATTACATTCGTAAATGTTGAACTGAAATCTTCGGGTGTTGAAACTGATTCAATCGTTGTCTGTTCAGGCTATTTTTCCGAAAATGAAATTCAACCAAACAGCGTAACAAACTTTTCGTATGAAGAAATACGCCGTGCCCCAGGTTCAGCCGGCGATGTAAGTCGTATTTTTTATGGACTTCCCTCGGTTGCAAAAGTTAACGATCAGAGCAACAGCTTAATTGTACGAGGCGGAAATCCTATTGAAAATGCTTTTTATATTGATAACATCGAGATTCCAAATATTAATCATTTCCCGTCGCAAGGCAGTTCCGGCGGACCAATAGGAATGTTAAATGTTGATTTTATCAACGATGTAAATTTTTATACCGGAGGCTTTTCATCAGGATATGGAGATAAACTTTCTTCCATTATGGAAATCTCTCTTCGTGAAGGAAATCGCGAGGAAATTGACGGTCAATTGGATTTGAATTTTTCGGGCTTTGGCGGTGTGCTCGAAGGACCGCTTGGAAACAGCGGATCGTGGCTTGTTTCCGCAAGAAGAAGTTATTTAGATGTTCTGATTAAAGCTTTTGATGCCGGAACTTCAATAGCACCTGTTTATTCAGATTATCAGTGGAAGTTTGTTTATGACTTAAATGCAAATAACAAACTTTCGTTTATTGGACTTTGGGGTATCGATCATTCTGAATCGGACCAGAAAACTGCGGTAGAAAATGACATTACTGCTTATGGAAAGCAGAATTATTTTGTTAACACAACCGGATTAAATTTATTATCCATCTGGAGCAAATCAGGTTATTCCAATACTTCGGTTTCTTATACTGCAACAAAGTTTGATGAAACTTACTTTCGTACAGGTCCCGGAAATCAAATCCTCGATAACAATTCAATTGAAAGAAATTTAAAACTGAGAAATGTTAATCACTGGCAGGCAGGAAAAAATTCGTTTTTTGAATTTGGCGGCGATTTGAAGTGGATTTTTGATGATTACTCAAATCATTACGGAAAAGTTTCGCTGTCCAATGGCGTTATTATTCCCGAAAGTAATCTGAAAAGAAAAGTAAATGAAGTTAAAGGAGGAGTTTTTACAGGATTAAGTTTTAATCCTTTTGATGGATTAACAGCAAATTTTGGAATACGTGCAGACTATTTTTCTTTTAATGAAAAGATTAACTTTTCTCCAAGATTTTCCTTTTCATATCAATTAAGCGAAAAAACTTCATTAACTGGCGCAGCCGGAATTTTCCGTCAGAATTTGCCATTGCTTCTTCTTTCGCAAAAAAAGGAAAATGAAAATCTTAAAGATCCAATGGCAGTTCATTATGTTATTGGCATAGATCATCTTTTAACAAACAGTACTAAGTTGAAAGTTGAATTATATCAGAAGCAATATTCTAATTTTCCGGTTGACCCGTCTCAGCCTGAAATATTTATTGTTGATGAAAACTTAACAGGCGATAATTTTTACAAATTTCACAATAAGCTTTTTAGTTCAGGAAAAGCTGTTTCGGAAGGAGTTGAAGTTACTTTGCAGAAAAAACTTGCTGAGGATTTTTACGGACTTGCCGGCGTCTCATTTTTCAAAACGAAATATAAGACAAGCACCGGCTGGAAAAACCGTTCTTCTGATAACAGATTAATAATAAATGTTGAAGGCGGCTATAAACCAGATAATCTTTGGGAATTTAGCTCACGCTGGATTTACGCTGGCGGAACACCTTTTACCCCTTTTGATATTTCCGCTTCTGAAACTGCAAAAACAGGAATAACTGATGAAACTAATATTAATGGTAAAAGATATCCGGATTATCATTCACTAAACATCAGATTTGATAAAAGATTTCTATTCGAAAAGTCAAACATTGTTGTTTATTTGAGCATTTGGAATACTTATAATAGAAAGAATATTGCAACATATTATTGGAATGAAACCGAGAATAAACAGGATGAAATTAATCAATGGCTTCTTTTACCGATTTTCGGTGTTGAATACGAGTTTTAATTAATCCTTTTGAACACAGCAAAATGAGACCTTCATAATTGCTGTGTTCAAATTTTCATTTCTAAAAATTGGGGTAAATTATTAACCACTATTATTTTTTTTGCCTAAATATTATTTTCTTAAATTTGCAGGAAAAATAATAAATGATTTAAATGCAATTATCACCGAATATTGCTGATATTTTTCTACTAATTACTACAGCGCAATGTTTTTTCCTTACCGTTTTTATTCTGCACAAATACGGAAAACCATTTGCCAATAAAATTTTATCAGCAATTCTTTTCTTGTATGCTGCAATATTTTTAAATCTTTTTCTCTGGGAAATGCAGGCGTATGCAGATTTTCCGTTATTCGGACTGGTTCTTTCGGGAAATGCTTTTTTTGTACCTCCGCTTCATTATTTATATACATTATTTCTTACCCGCAGTTCGATAAAATTTAAGTATCAAATGTTATTTCACTTGGTTCCTTTCATTCTTTATCAAACTATAATTATGTTTTCGTTTTTGATGTTCTCAGATTTTTTTTCAGGAAAAGAAGCAATTATAAGCGGGGGCGAAACGCCATTTTTTGCTTTGATAATAAACTGGGCAATTACACTGCAAGGAATAGCCTATTCAATACTTTCAATAAGATTAATTTCAAATTACTCAAAGAAAATAAAAAACTTGTTTTCATCAATTGATAAAATAAAACTCGGCTGGTTAAGAAATATAACAATAATGTATTCGGCTGCACTTGTAGTTTTTTTCATTGAAGTAAGTTTGGTAAGTTCAAATTATGAAATTTCCGGACAGTTTGATTTTTCTTCTCTCATTGCAGCTGTTTATGTTTATATAATCGGTTATATGGGAATTTTCAAATCCGAAATTTTCAGCAATCCGGCTTTCACAAATCAGATTGATAATTTTAGTTTGGAAGATATTGAAAGTGAGCCGCAAACAAAAAAATATTCTAAATCGGGTCTATCTCCTGAAAAGGCAAATGAGTATTTAGAAAAATTATTGAAAATGGTGGAAGATGAAAAAATTTATTGCGATAGCGAACTGACTTTAGGAAAGTTATCGGCGAAAATTGATATTTCAGCGCATAATCTATCTGAAATAATTAATACCAAACTTAACCAGAATTTTTTCGATTTTGTGAATTATTACAGAGTTGAGAAAGTAAAAAAAGATTTAGCGGATACGCATAAAAAAAACTTAACCCTGCTTGCCATTGCTCTGGAAGCAGGGTTTAATTCAAAATCGGCGTTTAATTTAATATTCAAAAAACAAACGGGATTAACCCCTTCAGAATATAAGAATCAAATCAGTTTATCGTCTGTAATTTCTTGATGGAACAAGCTGACATTTTGTTAAAAAAAAGACTTGATAAAATCAAGCCTTTTCTGATAATATAAGAATTATGCTTTTTTAAACACTTTCCTGTACTTCTCTTTTAATATTTCTTCCATTCTTTCAAACAATATATAAAGGATTGGAATTACAACTAATGTTAACACAGTTGTTGTCAGCAAACCGCCAATTACCGAACGTGCAAGAGGCGACCAGGTCTCGGAACCGGATCCCAGCTCAATAGCCAAAGGAACCATTCCTAAAACAGTTGTAAGCGCTGTCATTAATACAGGTCTTAATCTGGCTATGGAACCTTGCTCAACAGCTTTATAAAGCTCCAAACCTTCAGCACGCAGCTGGTTAATATAATCTACCAGCACAATACCGTTATTAACTGCAATACCCACAAGCATTACAATACCAACCAGCGACATTACATTTATTGAAGTTCCTGTTATTAAAAGAAATAAGAATACGCCTATAATAGAAAGGGGTACAGTAAACATAATAATCAATGGATCAACAAGTGATTCAAACTGCGATGCCATTATCATATAAACCAGCAATACAGCAGCCAAAAATGCTAATGCCAGATAGAAAAAAGCTTCCTCCTGATCGGCGGCTGTACCTCCCAATATTATCTGATACTCGGAAGGAACAGGAGTGTCTTCGATAATTTCGTTTATTTTTGCCGTAGCTGCCGAAAGGTCGAGGTCCGAAAGCGAACATCCTATTGACACAAAACGCTGTTGGTTTTCGCGATAAATTGTAGGTGAAGATGATTCTTCAGAAATTTCAGCAATGTCCTCTAATTTTATCATTTTTCCTGCAGGCAAGGCAATCTGCATCTGACTTAATGCATCCTTTTTGTTACGGAATTCCTTTGCATACTGAACCCTGATATCATATTCATCTTCAGCATCGCGGAATTGAGATACCACCTGACCTTGAATAGCTGTGGAAATATTTGAAGCGACCTGCATTGATGATAACCCGAGTTTATTCATAATATCTTTATTCAAGTGAACCTGCAGCTCAGGAGTGGTTTCTTTCATATTTAATGAAACATCCACAAGTCCTTTAATTTTTTCCATTTTTCGTTTTATCTGATCAGCTATTTTTTTAGCGCCCTCAGTATCAAAACCGATTACTTTCACTTCAATATCTTTTTCGCTGGAAAGAGATCCGCCTTCTTGAAAGATGTATGATATTCCGGCAACATCATCAAGCTTTTCGCGCAGCTTATCCTGAATTTCGAACTGGTTTTGTGATCTTTCTTCAACAGGCTTAAGTTTGATAAACAATTCAATTGTTGATGCAGTTGACCCGAATGAAGCAAAACCTTCACGTTCTCCGAAAAATACAGCAATCGACTCTAAATCCTTATCTTCAATAATTTCTTTTACCATATTTTCTATTCTGTAAACATATAATCTCGAATCTTCTACAGGACTTCCAGCCGGAGAATCAATTACCACATTTATAAAACCTCTGTCGGTTTTTGGCATAAATTCACCCTCAAGCAAAAAAGCTGATCCTACTGAAAGAAGCAACATTACAAATACTGCTCCCAATACTGTCTTCTTGTGAAAAAGGGTCCATTTCAATAATTTTTCATATTTGTCTGTTAAAGCTTGCAAATAGTATTCGGTTTTTGCTTTGAATTTATTTAAGAACTTATTTTTACCTTCTTCAGAATGATCTTTTTTTACTATTTTAAGAATATTTGCTGAAAGCATAGGTACAATTGTTAAAGAAACGATTAATGATACTATAAGGCTGAAAGAAATTGTAAGCACCATATCTTTAAATAACTGTCCCGTAATGTTAGGAACAAAAAGAACAGGAACAAATACTGCAACAGTTGTTAAGGTTGATGCTGTAATAGCCATACCCACTTCAGTTGCACCTTTATCGGCAGCTCCCATCCTTGTCTCGCCCAATTCTCTGTGGCGGTAAATATTTTCTAAAACTACAATGGAGTTATCCACAAGCATACCCACTGCCAAGGCTAACCCCGCCATTGAGATAATGTTTAATGTGAGATCTAAAGCGTACAAAACCGCAAATGTTGCAATAATTGCTATTGGAATTGCCACGCCGATAATAATACTTCCGCGCCAGTTAAGTAAGAATATATAAATAACAATAAAAGCCAGAATAAAAGCAATAAAAGCAGAACTTTCCAAGTTGTTGATAGATTTCATAATAAATTCTGACTGATCATAAAGTATGCTAAATTTTGTTCCCTCAGGTAATCTTTCGGAAATATATGGGAACGCTTCTTTTACTTTGCGGCAAGCAAGCACAGTGTTAGCATCCGATTGCTTTGATACCAGAATTGTGATTCCTTCACTGTAATCGGAACGCACTTCGTTTGTCGATTCTTTGTAACCGTCAACAACTTCGGCAACGTCTTTAATATAAACAGGGGTACCGTTTTTAACTGTTAGAGTTGTGTTCTTTATTTGCTCTACTTCAATATATTCACTAAGAATCCGGAGGTTGTAATTTTTTACTTTTGTCTTTAAAGTACCGCCAGGTTGAATTCCTCCGCCTGTTTGAATTGCTCTGTTTACATCTGTAGGCGATAATCCGTAGGAAGAAAGCAACACCGGATTGATATTTACATTAATTTGCCGCTCCAAACCTCCCTGAGTTTCTACCGAAGCAACTCCGTCAACTCTTTCAAGCAAAGGTTCAATTGTTTCTTCCGACAATTTCCTTAATTCTGCCGGACCTAAATACGGCGAGCTTAATGTTATGAACATAATTGGCTGCATCGACGGATCGAAAATAAATGTTATAGGCTCTGTTGCATCTTCGGGCAAATAATCACGAATAAAGTCTATATTTTTCCTTATGTCCACATCTGCTTGATCCATGTCGGTACCGTATTTAAATTCAAGGGTGACTATCGAAGCTCCCTGAACCGACTGCGAACTTACTTCTTCAATATTCTTAACCGCTGAAACTGCTTCTTCAATCGGTCTGGTAATTAAATTTTCTATATCTTCCGGACCTACTCCGGTATAACTTGTAATTATACCTGCATACGGGAATTTTATATCCGGGAAAAAATCAATTTTTAACTGCGTAAATGAAAACATACTGAAGCTGATAACAATACTGTAAAGCATAAGCATTGTTATCTGTCTTTTTAACGAAAACTTTGATAATATCATATTCTAATATCCTTATCTGCTTACTTTAACGTAATACAAACTTTTAATCCTTATTTTTTTACTTTACTATTTTAACTTTCTGACCATCGCGTACAATATTCTGACCTACAATAATAATTGAATCTTTTGCTTTTAGTCCTTTTGTAATTTCAATTCTGCCTTCGCTTGATATACCGGTTTTAACTTCTGTTATTTTTGCCGTACCGTTTTCAACAGTAAAAATGAAATATTTTTTTTCACTTCCCTGGATACCTGTTTCCTTATCAACCATAACTTCGGTACGCTGCATTAAAGAATTTTCAGGAACTACAAATATTCCCTGTTTTTGGGATACTTCTATATAAAATTCACCAAATATTCCAGATTTGATTCTTACATCGGGTTTAAGTATCTGTACTTCAACTTCCAAAAGATTTGTAACGGGATCGATTGCCTGATTTACTTTCGACACAATACCTTTGTAAATTTTATCAGGTATCGAAGGAAATTTTATTGTTACTGATTTCCCGTATGCAACCGATGAAATATCTTTTGGTGATATTTGCAGTTTCGATTTCATTGCATTGGGACTTACAATTTGGACAACCGGCATTCCAGGAGGAACCATTTGATTCTTTTCATAAAATATAGCGCCTACAACACCAGGGAAGGGCGCTTTTATAAAACTGTTCTGATAGGTTTCGTTAGCCTGAGCCAATTGCAATTTTGCCTGTTCCAATGCGTTTTCGGCAGTTTCCTTTTGAGTTTTAGCTTGATCGTACTGTTGCGGACTTATTACTTTCTGCTCGTATAACTGGTTTTTTCTGTCAAATTCCTGTATAGCAAAATCTGCCTGCGATTGAGCGGTTTTAACAGAAGCTTTTGCCAAATCGACAGCCTGTTTAAACGTTGCATTATACTGCACGGCCAATACCTGTCCGGCTGATACGCTTTGTCCCGGACGGACATAAATTTCGTCCAGCTTTTCGTTTATCTTGCTGTAAACAATAGCATCGTTTTCTCCCGTAACACTTCCAGTGACTTTTATATAATTGGAAATTGTATCAGGCTTAATCTCATAAATTTGAACCGGAATTATTTTTTCTGCTTCAGCTTCATCATTTTCGCTGCATCCCGAAAATATTATTATACTAATTGTTAAAATTCCTAAAAAATATTTTTTCATTTTATCCTCTTATATTTTATTTCCAAACTTTATCCATCAATCCGGCTGCTTTAAGCAATTCGAGCTGGCTGATGTTGTAATTATAAATTCCTTGTAAATAGTCTGCTTTGCTTTTTGTATATAGAAGCTGCGAATTCAAAACATCTATCTGCGTGCTGAGTCCGTTGTTGTACATAATTGAAGAAATTCTCATACTTTCTTTTGATAAAAGCATTGCCTGCTCGAGACTGTTAAGACTTTTAACCGCCTGTTTGTATAACGAATATTTTTCTTCAACTTCTAAAAGTGCTCCGTCTTTTGTTTGCGAAAGAGCATATTCAACCTGTTCTGTTTGAATTTTAGAAAGCTGATAATCTATAAGCCTTTTTCCACCTTCAAAAAGAGGCCATTGCACAGCAAGAGTAAGCGATTTAGACCTTATGTAATCATCCCACATAACTTTAGAATCATCCATCTGAGCTTGATGAGCAATATTGCCCGAAAGTGAAATCATTGGAGCAAATTTGCCCAGTGAAACGTATTCGGCTGTTTCAGTTGCATCGTATCTGTGCCGCATCGATTTTATGTCGTTTCTTCTTTCCAAAGCAAGGTTTTTCATTTCCTGGAGCGAACTTACATTGTATTCATTTAAAAAATCCTTTGAATACAACGTATCGCTTATTTCAAGAGAATCTTCCAAAGAGATGTTTAATATTGTTTTTAATCTTTGGTAAGCAAGCATACGGTTTGAACTTGCAGCTTCGTACTGCGGAAGAGTTGAGTAATACTGAGCTTTTGCTCTTTGCAAATCCAATTCGGTAGCCGATCCGTTATCGTAAAATTTTTCTACCTGATCGAGATTTTCTTTTGCAACCCGCACAGCTTCCCCTGCGGTTTTCGAAAGTTCTTCTGAAAGAATAATTCCGTAATAAGATTGCAGGGCTGTTAAAACTGTCTGCGATTCCTGACCTTTTAATTCTTCACTGAGCGATTTTTTCAGATTACTTTGAATTAAAACATTAAAAAGTCTGCTTCCTCCGGTAAAAAGAGGAAGAGAAAAATCGAGCGAGTGCTGAAAAGAATATTTTGAACCTATTTGAACGCTTTGTCCCATAAATACAAAAACCGGAAGTTCCATATTTTTTGTCATTGCCCCAGTATAAGTGATTGTGGGCAGAAAATTGGTGTACGAACGGATTACTTCAAGATTTTGGGCATCATATTCAAGCATCTTCGATTTCAGCATCAGGTTATCGCTTAACGAATAATCAACAACTTTATCCCAGCTTAAAGTTATTATTTTTTTATTCTGAGCTGAAACCTGGCTGACAAATAAGATTAAAAACAAAAAAACCGATAATTTTTTAAGCATTTATATCTCCTTAATTTTTTTTTCATATGTATGTAACCAGAATTTAACGAACTTTTCTATGTCCTCCGAAAATGATTCAAGATTCCCTTCAAGCATAAATTGCGAAAGCAAAAGAATAATTGGTCCGATAAAACTTCTTATAAGCATATCAATATTATTTTCTTCATTTAGAAATCCGTCTTTTTGCGCATTTTTAAATAATACACTTAATTCTTCCATCCCGCGTTTACTCATATTAGTTTTGTGGTTTCTAACCTCTTCGGGCATATTCATAAACTGAGCGAAAGCATTAAATTTTAACAGGTAAGGATAAGTTTTTACAAAAGTCTTATATATTTCTGCTATCATAAAAATCTTTTCACTGAATGATGTTCCGCATTGGAAATATTCATTTTTTAATTCTTCACCTATTCTGTCCGTTTCTTTTACAAGTTCAAGCAGAAGAGTTTCTTTATCCTTGAAATAATAATATAGAACAGGTTTTGTAACATTTGCATGTTCGCAGATTTCGCGGACTGATACTTTATAAAATCCGTCGCGCGAAAACAGCTCTGCAGCTGCTATAAATATTTTATTTCTGGTATCTTTTTTTTCGCTGTCTTTCATATTTTTTTAATTTATCAATAAATTATACTTACCGGTCGGTAACATAAAAACAAAATGCCGGAATGTCAACACTTTATTTTTTCGCCAAAAAATTTTTAATCAAGCAAATGGTTTTTTGCTGTAACTTTTTTAATTAAATTAATTAATCGAATTAAAGCAGAGAGGCATAATGAAAACAGCCGTGATTATTTTAATTTACCTTATAACCTTTAATTTTCTGCCGGTTAAGGATTTTCTTTCGGAACAAAAAAAGTATGAACGCGTACGCAGCTCGATAAAACAAAAAGGAAATTATTTAAAAAAGAAATTGAGTGAAATTGGTCTTTTGGAAAATAACCTGAACATTTTGATTACAGCTTATAAAGACGAAGATGTTCTGGAAGTTTTTGCAAAAACCAAGCAGGACGTAAAATATAAATTGCTTGCAGTTTATAAAATTTGCACACGTTCAGGAGTTTTAGGACCCAAAAGGCGCCAGGGTGATCTTCAGGTTCCTGAAGGATTTTATCACATCGACAGATTTAATCCGGCAAGCAATTTTTATTTATCGCTTGGAATTAATTATCCGAATAAATCCGACCGTATTCTAAAAACAGGAAACGACCCCGGCGGAGATATTTTTATTCACGGCAATTGCGTAACAATAGGCTGCATTCCTGTTACAGACGATAAAATAAAGGAAATTTATCTATATGCAGTTTATGCAAGAAATTGCGGACAGACAAAAATTCCTGTTTATATTTTTCCTTTCAGGATGACGGACGATAATCTTAAAAAACACTGTGAGAGTTACAGCCCGAACAAAAGCTTAATTTCTTTTTGGAGTAATTTAAAGACCGGTTTCGATT
Organism: Ignavibacteria bacterium; assembly: GCA_012719345.1. GTDB lineage: Bacteria > Bacteroidota > Ignavibacteria > Ignavibacteriales > Melioribacteraceae > JAAYAN01. Next base: position 16,755 of record JAAYAN010000049.1, read on the forward strand.
TATTTGAAAAAGAGAAAAGAGAATTGAAGACAATTGTAAATAAACAAGGGATTTACAGTTTTAAATTTTAATGAATTTTTATTAGCCGGGATAAGAAAAAGCGGCTGAAAAAAGTTTCCAGCCGCAAAAATAATTACGGTTTTAACTGACCTTTTTCGGCAGCTTCTTTAAGTTCTTCGTTTGCAAAAATTGCTATTTCAACACGTCTGTTTTGTTTTTTACCATCTGCAGTATCATTAGTAGCAACGGGTTCCTTTTCACCTAAACCTATTTTTTCGATACGCGAAGAAGCAACACCTTTGCTTATAGCGTAGCTGGAAACAGAAGCAGCCCGTTTTTCGGAAAGCGTTTGGTTATAGTCATCCGATCCGTCGGAATCTGTATGCCCGACAATCAATACTTTTGTATCCGGATATTTATTAAGAATTGTTGAAAGCTTGGAAATGTTTGCTTTTGCCTCATCCTGCAAAGTTGAAGAATTTGTTGCAAACAAAATACCCGAATCGAAAGTAATTTTAATACCTTCGCCAACTCTTTCTGTTTTTGCGCCAGCTATATCATTGTTTATTTCTTCAGCCTGATCGTCCATATAATCGCCGATAAAAGCTCCAGCTGTACCGCCAACAACTGCACCGATAATTGCACCGAGAGCCGTATTATCGTATTGATTACCTATAACTCCGCCAATAACCGCACCGCCTCCTGCGCCAATAGCAGTACCCTGAAAAGCTTTACTTGTTCCGCATCCGTAAAACAGAACGGCAAGCATTAATACTGATACAACTGCAATAATTTTTGTTTGTTTCATAAAACATCTCCTTTTAAATGATACAAGTTTCTTAATATAAATTTTTAATTTAACGATGGAAAATAAAAATATGAAATTTAATATTCAATTTTTCGACATACTATTTTTTATTAGTAATATTTTGTCTACTGATCTTTACTGCGTTTTAAAAGTCAGAAAAACACTTCTTGCCGGTTCATCATTAAATCTTTAATTTTAGATAATTGAATACGAAATTACTTTAGAATAATTTAAAAGGAGATTTATGAATTACAGAGAACTTGGGAAAACCGGTCTTAATGTTTCTGAAATCAGTCTTGGCACTTGGCAGGTTGGCGGCAGATGGGGCGATGAATTTAATAATGACAATGCAGATAAAATTTTAAATGCGGCTATAGACAGCGGCATTAATTTTATTGATACCGCCGATGTTTACGCCAATGGCGACAGTGAAAAAGCTGTCGGACGGCTTTTGAATTCGAGGAAAGAAAAAATTTATGTTGCCACAAAATGCGGCAGACAGCTTAATCCACATATCAGCGAAGCCTATACGCCAAAAGTTTTGCGCGGGTTTGTGGAGGACAGTCTTAAACGTATGAAAATTGGGCGGATTGACCTCATCCAGCTCCACTGTCCTCCTACTCAGGTTTATTACCGCCCCGAAATATTTGAACTTTTCGACAGACTTAAAGAGGAAGGGAAAATAGCAAACCTTGGAGTAAGCGTAGAAAAAGTTGAAGAAGCGCTTAAAGCTATTGAATACGATAATGTTACAACCGTTCAGATAATTTTTAACATTTTCCGGCAGCGCCCGGCAAAGCTATTCTTCCGCGAAGCAGAAAGTAAGAATATAGGGATTATTGCGCGAGTTCCTTTGGCAAGCGGACTTTTAACAGGCAAATTTACCGCTGAAACAACTTTCGGACCGGACGATCACCGAACATTTAACAGAGAAGGCGCCGCATTCGATAAAGGCGAAACTTTTTCGGGGATTGATTACCAGACAGGTCTGGATGCTGTTGAAGAATTAAAAGCTTTGTTTCCCGGAAAAGATATATCCCATATTGCGCTAAAATGGATTTTAATGTTCAAAGAAGTAAGCTGCATTATACCGGGAGCTTCGCGTCCCGAGCAGATTCTTTCGAACCTTAAAGCTGCTGATTTGCCCTCACTTACAGTAAACGAGATGAAAAATATTGAAGATATTTATCTTAACAAGATTAAAAATCTTGTTCATAATTTGTGGTGATGTCTATTCAATATTTTCTATATTACCAGAGAATTTTAAACCTGGCAAATGCCCATAGGTGCTAATTTAAGGAAGTAAACCGTGCGTCGGGAGCCGCATTAAAAATTAAAACGGTTGATTATTACGCATTATTCTGTAAATTTCAGCGATAAATTGCCGGGTTAGTGTAATTAATGAAGTAGATATTATTCAACCATTGGAATTGAGACCTTTCAAATCAGTAATAACTGTTTCAACGGTTTTATGAGCTAAGGCTCTTAAGTTGACGCCTATGGGTAAATGACAGGGTTTTTCCTCGGTTGTCCGTATTGCACCCGTAAATAGTCCGGGCAGTCATTTTAAAGTATCCGTCACAAAATCAGGAAAGTTTTCAAAACAATTTGGAACTATCCTCTGTCCCCTGCAAAAAAACTTCACTAATACATTCTTTCCGATAGTTTTTCTGCTTTTATATTAACTCTTATCCATATTGACTATAATTTTTTTATTAGCTAACTTGATTTGAGAAAATTATTCTTGTATATCCTTAGCAGGCTCGATCCATATAAATTTTCCTTTTTAAAACTGTTCTTAAAAACTTTTAATCGTTAAGTAATTAAACTGAAATAATTTGTCAATTGTCTTTTATTCTAAGCAAAAATGAATTATAATAAATTGATATGTGTTTGATAAAATGAAATACTTAAAGGTTTGAACAAAGTAATATTTCTATTTCCAACATTAAAAGGAGAAATTATATGAGTGAAGAAAGTAAATGCCCCGTAACGGGCAGATCGGGAAGTAATTCCTCAGGAAGAGGCACTTCTAATAAAGATTGGTGGCCAAACCAGCTTAACTTAGGCATACTTCATCAACACGCTCCTGCATCCAATCCTTTGGGAGCAGATTTTAATTATAAAGAAGAATTTAAAAAACTGGATTTGCAGGCATTAAAAAAAGATTTATATGCTTTGATGACAGATTCGCAGGATTGGTGGCCTGCAGACTGGGGTCATTACGGAGGTTTATTTATCCGGATGTCCTGGCATAGCGCCGGAACTTACCGTACTGCAGACGGACGCGGCGGAGGCAACACCGGGAATCAGAGATTTGCTCCTATTAACAGCTGGCCAGATAATGCAAACCTCGATAAAGCACGCCGTCTTCTTTGGCCTGTAAAACAAAAATACGGCAATAAAATTTCGTGGGCAGATCTTTTTATTTTGGTTGGAAATTGCGCTTTGGAATCGATGGGCTTCAAGACTTTCGGGTTCGGCGGCGGACGCGCCGATATTTGGCAGCCTGAAGAAGATATTTACTGGGGAAGTGAAAAAACCTGGCTTGGAGATAAAAGATACAGCGGCGAACGCAATCTCGAAAATCCTTTGGCTGCTGTGCAAATGGGGCTTATTTATGTTAATCCCGAAGGACCGAATGGAAATCCCGACCCAGTAGCTTCGGGCAAAGATGTACGCGATACATTTGCACGAATGGGGATGAATGATGAAGAAACTGTTGCACTTGTTGCGGGAGGACATACTTTTGGAAAAGCTCACGGTGCCGGCGATCCTAAATTAGTCGGACCGGAACCCGAAGCAGCTCCTTTAGAAGAACAAGGATTAGGATGGATAAACAAACTTGGAACCGGAAAAGGAGTTCACACAACAACAAGCGGCATTGAAGGAGCTTGGAAACCTAATCCAACCAAATGGGATATGGGTTATTTTGATATGCTTTTCGGTTACGAGTGGGAATTGGTAAAAAGCCCCTCCGGCGCTTGGCAATGGCTTGCAAAAGATGTGAAGGACGAACATATGATTCCTGATGCTCACGATTCTTCAAAAAAACACAGACCTATGATGACTACAGCCGATCTTTCGCTTAGATTTGATACGGTTTACGAGCCTATTTCGCGCAGATTCCATAAAGATCCGGCTGCTTTTGCCGATGCTTTTGCGCGCGCCTGGTTTAAACTTACACATCGCGATATGGGCCCCAAATCACGATATCTCGGACCGGAAGTGCCCGCCGAAGATCTTATCTGGCAAGATCCTGTTCCTGCAGTTGATTTTAGACTTGTTGATTTGAACGATATTGAGGATTTAAAGAAACAAATATTATCTTCCGGACTTTCAATTTCGGAATTGGTTTACACTGCCTGGTCATCGGCATCCACATTCCGCGGTTCCGATTATCGTGGCGGTGCAAACGGTGCGCGTATCCGCCTTGCGCCTCAAAAAGACTGGGAAGTTAATCAGCCGGCACAGCTTCAAAAAGTACTTGGGATATTGGAAAACATCCATAACGGATTTAACAGTCCTAATAAAGACGGCAAAAAAATATCGATGGCAGATATAATTGTGTTAGCAGGCTGCGCTGCTGTTGAGTCGGCTGCAAAAGCTGCGGGTTTTGATGTTGCGGTACCGTTTACTCCGGGACGCACCGACGCTAAGCAGGAGCAGACAGATGTTGATTCTTTTGCCGTGATTGAACCTTTGGCAGACGGATTCAGAAATTATCAAAAACATAAATTTACAGTTCCGGCAGAAGAAATGCTGCTCGATAAAGCTCAGCTTCTTACACTCACCGCACCCGAAATGACTGTGCTTATAGGCGGTATGCGCGTATTGGGAGGAAATTTCGGAAACTCGAAAAACGGAGCTTTTACTGACAAAACCGGGGTGCTAAGCAACGACTTTTTTCTAAATCTGCTAAATATGAATACAAAATGGATTCCGATTTCCGAAGCAGGGGATTTATTTGAAGGACGCAACCGGAAAACAAACGAGCTGAAATGGACAGGAACCCGGACAGATTTGATTTTTGGTTCAAATTCGCAGCTTCGCGCTATTGCAGAAGTTTATGCGCAAAATGATGCTAAAGAAAAGTTCGTTAAGGATTTTATTGCTGCATGGAATAAAGTAATGAATCTTGACCGTTTTGATATTAAGTAATTGGTAAAAGTTTTTTACAGACTTATGATTTTAACGGTTAATCAGGTTTAAGCATTTGCGCCGATTAACCGTTTTTTTTGTCCTTTAAATTCAGCTTGTGGAAACTGAAGGAAAGATTAAAATTACTTTTGTTCCCTTATTCACAACACTTTCAATCAGAAATTCGCCTTTTAACAATTTTGTTAGCCGGTATGCAATTGTAAGTCCCAAGCCTGCACCTTCATATTTCCGCTTATATCCCTCATCTTCCTGCTGCATAAAAGGCTCAAGAACTTTTTCAATTTTGTCCTTATCAATCCCAATTCCGGTATCTTCTATTTCAATGCGGAAATGTGAATCGGAATAGATTGTGCGGATAGTTGCCAAACCCTTTTCTTTATTATATTTTATTGCATTATCTATAAGCATCCCGATAATTTTCCGGAATTTGTTTTCATCTCCTTCAAAATAAGAATCCTTTTCGTCCAAGTCGATCTCGAGAGATATATTTTTTGAAAGAGCTTTAATAAAATACTCTTGATATATGCTCTTAATTATTGAATTTACATTGAATATTGCCATATCAAAATTGTAGCTGCCCGATTCCAAAATTGATACTTCAACAATATTATCCACAAGCGAAAGAAGTCTGTTAACACCTTCTTTAAGCAAAGAAGAAATTTCAGGAAGCGATTCGTAATTATATGTTTTTAAATCGTCTTCAAGAAGATCGGAATACCCGACAATTGCATTCAGCGGAGTTCTTATTTCGTGCGACATATTTGCTAAAAATGTAGATTTTAACTGATTAACCTGAGCTTCTTTTTTAAATGCTTCTTTCAATCTCTTTTCGTTAAGAAGCTGCTCTGTTATATCGGTTAAGTTAATTATAAATAACCGCACTTTTTCGAAAGGATCATCAGTATATGTTATTTTGCAAATATATTCCTGCTTTGTAACATTATTCGGATACTTGAACTTTATAAAAGCTTCGGGAACATCATTTATTTTTTCAATCATATCTTTAATTACGCTGAAAAAATCTTTTTCTATTGCATCTTCCAGCAATGTAGAAGAATTACACTGAGACGTCACCTTGAAAATTGAATAAAAGTTGTCGTTTGCGCTTTCAAAAAATAAATTATCCTCTTCTTTCCTTACTATTAAAAGCAAATCCGAAATATTGTTAATAATTGATTTTTGTCTTTGTTCGGATTTTCGGATAATTCGGTTTTTTTGAATATAATTTGTTATATCGTGCGCAGTAAGTATAAAGTTCGAAGGTTCGGGACCGCTCTTTTTAATCGGCGTTAATTTCAATTCTTTGAACCAAAGCTCGCCTTCTTCGGTAATATCCGAAATAAGCTTAATCCATTCTTTCCTATTTTTAATGCTGTCCGAAAGTTCAGCGTATTCATTTTCAATTAAATAATTTTTAAAAAGATCTGGCAGATATCTTTTGTAGATATTTTCTATATCAACATTTAAAGCAGTTTCAAATGATTTTGTTGAGTAATTGATTATTCCTTTTTCGTCTGTTATTATTACCGGTACATCTCCGTATTCAAGCGCGTTGTGAAGATTGTTTATCCGGTTTTCGATTATTCTTCTTTCTTCAACGGTGGTTGTAACCATTATGAAATATTCTTTTTCTTCCAGAAGAATTCTCTCGAGATCGACATAAAAACCTTCGGGAGTTACTAAATTTTCGGAAAGAATAAACATTTCGAAACTAAGACTTCTGTAATTGCTGTTAACAATTCCCTGCAGAAAGTTTTGCAAATCCGGCTCGGTATGTACTTGCGAAAGCGGCTGTCCTTCGGATATTTTAAATTGGCGCGTAAATGCTTTATTGCAAAAAATAATTTTCATTTCGCGGCTTATTACCGCAAAAGGTTTTGTATCAGGAAGTTCTTCAAGAGCTTTAAAATCCTGAACAGAACGATATTTGTTCAGGTTTTCGAGCGAGTATTGGCTTTCACTTTTTTCAGGCATCAATTGTAACAATCCGGTCTATTTTTATATTTTCATCATATGTTGCAGGAAACTCAAATCCGTTAATAATATTGAATTTCCCCAGTTTAGAAATAAAAGTATTAATTATTGTAAAAATATAATTCAATTCAATTAAAAGCCTGTTATCGATCGATTCTAGCAGCTTATCAATTACCGGAACGTCTTGCCGGTTAATTTCATTTGCGATATTCAAATCAATAATTCTTTCAAAAAGAATTCCCAATGCATCGAGTGTATTTTTCTCCGGTTCATCAGAAAGATTAATCTTTTCCTTTTTAAATTCTACTTTTAAAAGCGATTTGTGTCTTTTATTTTTATCATCTAAATACTGCTTGTAAATATTCAAAGAGTGCATTGTTTCTTTATAAAAAAAGCCAAAATCTATTAATGTTGAAAACTCGAATTCGCTATAAAAAAAGTGAAGATACAATTTTTCATCGCTTAAAATATTTATATCTTTTGGAACCCAGTTAATCTTCGAAAGATAAATAGCTGCCGGCGAAAAAATTATGGAATCGTTCCCGAAGACTTTTGATATCTGCGGCTTTTTTACATAATTTTCGTATGAGTTTGTCCTGCCGCTTTTAGGCGACATATCCGGACCGATATTTAAAATACGTTCAAGCATTATTTTTAGTAATGTATATTTAATATTATCGGCAGGGAGAGGCAAAAATTGAATTAATCGAACTTAATCATACGATTATTTTGAGCATATTGAATTATTTCGGGATTTTTGATATTTATAAGGGCATCCACGAATTTTTTTATTCTTTCAATCGATTCGTTTATTACGTATATGTCTTCTTTGATATTATTTTTTTCTTTTGCCGATAATTCAATTTCCAAATTTTTTTGAGCCATAATAAGACTGCTTAAAGGATTATTTATCTGATGCCCTAAAGTGCAAGCCAATTCCACCACTGCTTTACTGTGTTCAATATTTTTAAGCTCGTTTTGAAGATTATGAATTCGTGTACCCGATCTTATTCTTGCAAGCAATTCCTGGTTTTCAACAGGTTTTACTAAAAAATCATCGGCACCTACATCAAGCCCCATAACTCTGTCTTTAAGCGATGCACGCGCAGTGAGTACAATAAAATAAATAAGTTTAAATTCTTCTTTCTCTTTTAAAATATTACAAAGCTGCAACCCGTCCATCTGAGGCATAGTCCAGTCTGCAACTATAACTTTAGGTGTAAAAGTCTCCAGAACTTTTAATGCTTCAAGACCGTTTGCAGCCGACTGCACCTCATAGTTATTTTTTGTCAGAAGTCTGTCGAGAATAAACCGTGTATCATTCTCGTCTTCAACAATCAGTATTTTATCTTTTTCAGGTTCTATTTTACCAGATTCCTTACTTTATCTAAAAACATTTTAAAATCCGTAATCGGCTTAACAATATAATCATCCGCCGGACATTCATCAAAATTTAAGCTACTCTTTGTTAATTTTTTATAAGCAGTTATCATAATTAAAGGAATATCTTTAAACTTTTCATCTTTTTTTATGAGATGGGTTAAATTCAATCCGTCATATTTCTGATTTTTATAAAAAGTATTTTTTAAAGAAACATCCATTATTATTAAACTCACAATTCCTTTTTCTAAAGCTTCAAAAGCTGTGTTACCGTCTTCAGTCTGTATCAGCTCAAATTCATCTTTCGGGAAAAGATAAGAATAAAACTGTTGCGTAAAAGGATCGTCTTCAATAATTAACAATGTCTTTTTCATATATTTTCATTGTATTTAACAATAATGCTTATCCTTCGGTTGGCCGGATTTAAAGAATCTTCTTTAACTTTTAATCTGTTAGCCGCATACCCTCTTATTTCATCTATTTGTTCCATATTAAGTCCGCCTTCAATAAGTGTTCTGCGTGCAGAATTTGCACGGTCGGCACTCAATTCGTAATTAGTGTAACCCAAATTTCCGCCTGCATAAGCGCGTGAATCTGTATGTCCTTCAATTATCAGTTTATTGTTTAATTTAGAAAGTTCGGATGCTATCATTAAAAGCAGTTCACGAGGTTTTTTTTTCAGAGTTGCCGTTCCTATTTCAAAAAACACATCGTCTTTGCTATCCATAATTTCAATTTTCAAACCTTCTTCAACAATTTCTATGCTAATACTTTCTTTTAGATTATCAAATTTCTCGCTTCCTTTAAGATGGTTAGACAGTTCTTGTCCCATTGCTTCAAGCTTTGCCCTTTCTCTTTCCCTGAAAGCTTCTTCATCAAGTACTTTCGGGGCAAGCGATGTTTTACCTTCCTCGTCAACAAAAGATTGTCCCTGCCCGATATTATATCCAAGCGGGTCTTTAAAATATCCGGCAACAGCTTCTTTCACTTTCGAATCCTGACCCATAATCCAAAGTACAATAAAAAGTGCCATCATTGCTGTAACAAAATCGGCATAAGCTACCTTCCAAGCTCCGCCATGATGACCTCCGCCTCCTTTTTTGGGCTTCTTTATTATTATGGGCTCTTGATTATGATCGCCCAGATCCATTGCCATTATTTGCCTCTCAGATAATTTTCAAGTTCCGAAAAAGAGGGGCGCGATCCAGAATAAATTGTTCTTCTGCCAATTTCAACTGCAACAATTGGAGGATTTCCTTTGGCATAAGCAACAACACAAGCTTTTATTGTTTCGAGATAACGGACTTCATCTTCAATCATATGTTCAATATTTGTAGCAAGAGGATTTACAAATCCATAAGAAAGTAAAACACCCAGAAACGTCCCAACTAAAGCAGCTGCAACGTGATGCCCAACTGCTTCTGCTCCGTCGTTTATACTTCCCATTGTAACAATAATTCCTAAAACCGCTGCAACAATTCCCAACCCGGGAAATGCATCGCCAACTTTAGCTAAAAGGTGAGCCGAAGGTTTTTGCTCAGCTTCAAATGTTTCAATTTCAACATCCATTAAAGCTTCCACTTCGTGAGGAGGCACGCCGCCCGAAAGCATAACTTTAAGCGTATCGCATAAATATGTAATTGCTGTTTTATTGGATATAAGAGTTGCGTTTGATGAAAAGATCTCACTTTCGTTTGGATTTTCTATGTGTTTTTCAATTGCAAGAAGACCATCGCGCTGAGCAACCAGAAATAAATCGTATAATACTTTCAATAATTTTAATGTATCGTCTTTTGAAGCGTGTTTCGCTTTTATTGCCTTAGGAATTGAACCGACCAGTTTAATAAGAGTTTCTTTTGGCGCCATTATTAAAAGACTGCCGATAGCTGCGCCTCCAATTGTCACAAACTCCGAAATCTGAATAAGTGTTATTAGATTTCCCCCGGCCATCGAAAAACCTACTACAAGACTTACAGCTACAACGGCTGCTCCAATAAGAATAAACATAAAATATTGTCCGAATTTTGAATTCTATTTTATATTATCGATAATTTGAAATAATTTATTACACTTAAATTCAACAAAAATCCAATCGGTTGCAGATTTCATCTCGCGGGCTTCAATTTCTTTTGATATTTCGGTAATTTCGGGGTATCCAATTGTTCCGCCGGCACCTTTAAATTCGTGAATTATCATTTTCAGTGATTCTTCATTCTTGGTTTTTATTGCCTGCTGTATAGTTTTCTTTTTTGCAGGATATGTGTTAAGAAAAAAAGTTACAAGTTTTGATTGTATTCCAACAGTTTCGTCATTTGAGTTCGCCTTTAAAACTGCTGCAGGTTTTTTATCCTTTTCATTAATCAATTCTTCAACATATTTTAATATTACGCTTTTCTGCAAAGGTTTCGAAACTACTTTGTCGGCTCCGGCTTCAATTGCAGCTAAAACATTAGGACGCGCAGTATTTGCGCTTATTACAACAGTTGGTATATCCTGAATATCTTTAAGGACTTTTTTTACCTGAAGCATTTTAATACCGTCGAAATTAGGCATCATCAAATCAAGAAATATAATATCTGGTTTTTCTTCAGCAGCCTTCTGAATTCCCTCCAAACCATCGGAACAAGTTATTACTTCGTAACTGTTGCTCCCGAAAATTTCTTTGAAAAGATTTAAAATAACATCAGAATCGTCAACAACCAGGATTTTAATTTTTCTGCTGGTCTTTATCACTTGAATCTGTTTTTATTTTGTTAACGTTCATCTTTGAAATATCCGGTATTTCACCCAAAGCAATTTTTTGGGATGCTTCAACAATCTGCTCCTTTAGCTTTTGGTAAACTTCCTCGCGCATAACCTTAACTTCCGGAGGAGCTTCGATACCAAGTTTTACCTGATTTTCGGATATGGTTACAATTTTAACTATAATATCCGACCCGATTCTGATTTTTTCGTTTTCTCTTCTTGATAGTACAAGCATAATTTATCTTTTTTTAGTTTTCAACAAAAAGTGTATAATTGATAATAAACTTCTCGTTATCAATTACTTTTTGAAATCCGATTTTTTCTTCCTGATTAATATAAACAGGAGCTTTTAAATTAATATTAATTTTGGAAGGTTCCTTGTCTAATTTTACAATTCCGAAAGCCTCTGCGTTTTTTTCCTGCGGATAATCTTTATCCAAAACCCTCAGCGGGAAAAGAGGAAAAACAATTTCCGGCGTTTCCAAAGAAGTCAACCAGAAAAATATACCATTTTCCTCAGTTAACAAAACATATTTTTTAAGATTTTCGAAACCGAGAATACCTTCCTTAAAGTTGATAATCAATTTTTCATCAACTTCAATTTCACCGAATTGTTTTGTTGTTATTTTCATAGCTCACTTTTTTATTTGTTTAAAATTACAATATCTACTCTTCTGTTCAAAGCTTTTCCTTCATTTGTTTCGTTTGTTGCAATAGGTTTATACGAAGAATATCCCACAATTGAAACTTTTTCAGGATTAACTTCCTGAACTGTCATCAAATAATATGCAGTATTTGTAGCGCGCGCAACAGAAAGATGCCAGTTGGAGGCATACTGTCCGCCTAGAACAGGAACATTGTCTGTGTGTCCTTCAATTCGTATATCGTTTGGCAAAGTTTTAATTATTTCTGCCAGACTTGCTAATACTTTCTGCGAGTTAGCTCCTAAATCCGCTTTGCCCGACTGAAATAAAATATCATCCAGAATTCTGATAGTAACTCCTCTTTCATTTTCGATTAGTTTTACTTTCTCACCGTAATTCTGATGTTCTATTACATTTTGCAGTCTTTCCTGTAATTTTTCCTGCGGATCGATAATAGTAACATTATCCTGCTCAGGAATTGTTATTTTTTGATTTGCAGCCTTATTAAAATCAGCATTTCCGAAAGTATTTCCCATTGCCGAAATCATTTTTTCGTACTTTTGAATATCTATATTAGAAATAGCATATAGTATAATAAATAACCCCAATAAAAGAGTTATCAAATCGGCATACGTAAGAATGTACCTGTCGGCATTTTCCACTTCAGGCATTTCTTCGTTAATTATCTTTTTAGAAGTTCCTTTTGTTCGCTTTCGGGCAGCAAGCTGATTAGCCTCGATCTTATCACCGAAGGAATCTCTCCGCTCTGCAAGGCCAAAACTCCCTCCAAGGTAACTTCCATCATCTGTTTTTCTTCTAAGTGGCATTGTTTTAATTTATCTGCTATCGGCAACCAGAACAAATTTGCGCTTAAAACACCCCATAAGGTTGCAATAAAAGCAGATGCTATATTATGAATTAAAATATCAGGGTTACTCCCTGCATTTGCTAAAGTCATTATTAAAGCCATAACCGTTCCCAATATTCCCATTGTAGGGGCATATCCGCCCATTTTTTGGAAAATTGAGATGTTAGAATTATGTCTGTCCTGCATTGCTTTCATTCCTGCATAAGCAATATTTTCAAGCGATTCGGGGTCGGTTCCATCAAGAACAAATCTTATCATACGTTGAGGGAACCCGTGTTCAAGTTTATGTATATCCTTTTCAATTGCTAAAAGACCGTCCTTTCTCCCTTTTGCAGCTATCTGCACCATAACTGAAATTATCCGATGGATATCGTATTTTTTTGGGAAATATGCTAACTTCATAAGAGAAAATATTTTCCTGAAATTCTCCCATCCAAAACTTATAATTGCAGCTGAAAAAGTTCCCCCGAAAACAACAAGCAAAGGCGGAATTAGAAAAAGCGCCGAAACAGAACCGCCTTCAAGCAGATATGCCCCGAAAATAGATACAATGCCAAGCAGTAACCCGAATACCGCACCATGATTTTTTTGCATCATAAGTAATCCAGTAGGGATTTAGGCAAAATCATTGATGAAATTTTATATGATAATTCCAAATTGTACTGCTCATTCTGAAGCGAAACAAGCGCTGCCGCCATATCCACATCTTTTTCTTTCGATAATAGTTCTCGTGTTTGAATATCGCTGTTCTGAAGCATAAGCTGCGTGTTTTCGAGTCTGTTTTGTATACTGCCTGCTTCCGACATTTTGTTGAGAAGATGCGAATGAAAATTTTCAACAACGGCTATTTGGTTGGAATTCGGTTTTATTCCATTGTTCAATTGCTCTTTAATGGAAATAAGCGTATTAAAAATATCAGCTTTCTGGTTTTGTAAATAAGTTAAATTTGTTGCCGAGGCAGCTTCAGTCATATTACTCAGGTCAATTCTTAAATCCAATTTATTTGCCGGGACCGTAATTCCTATTAAAGAAGGATTTGCCCCGTCAATAGTACTAAGTTTTCCTGTTGCCGGATCAAATGAAATCTGATTGCTGCCGTTTGTAATTGTTACAGAAGATGAATCGACTACCGAATAATCGAAAGTATAATCGTTTGCAGCTGTTTTTGTATAGTTAAAATTTAATGTATATTCGTTTCCATCGGCATCCAAAACAGTTGTTGAACCCAATTGAACACTTCCCACTGCCGAGCCAGAATCGAGATTTCCATTTTGCTGTGTAATTGCCGAAAAAAGCTCGTTGCCCTGGATATTTATTTTTTGACTTATGGTATCGGATATTTTTATTTTATGAATTCCGCTTATATCAGAAGCTTTTACTTCAACAGCTGTGTTAGTGGAATTATATCCGAAAGGTTTCTGCGAAAAATCTGTTCCGCCGAATAAATATTGTCCGTCAAATTCCGAATTCGCGCTGTCCAGCAAAGCTGCAATTGCTCTATCTACATTTTGAGCATATATATCAAGATTTTCATTTTCAAGCGGATTGTTCATTAACGTAAAATCAGACCTGAGTTTTTCAATTTCGGATTGCATTGTTTCCATTGCGCTTATTGTTCTTCCAATCAGCGGAAGCCCGCTGTCGATATTTTTCGAGTAAACAGAAAGACTTTCTACCTGATTACTCAATCGCATAACACGTGCAGAGCCGATAGGAGAATCAGATGGTTTATTAATTTTACTTTGAGTTGTTATCTGTTTTTGATAAAAGCCAACTTTTTCTTGAGTTTTTTGCATATTTATCAAATACGAAAGCTGCAATGATCTTTGTGTTACTCTCATAATTAAACCATATTTAGTAAAGTTTGTAATAAATCATCGGCAATAGAAATTAATTTTGCAGAGGCATCATACGAACGCTGGAATTTTATTATATCCATCATTTCTTCGTCAATAGAAACCCCCGAATATTCGGACTGCTGCTGTTCAAGCTGCTGAAGTACCAGCTCATTTGCTGAAGCTTTCTGGTCATTCATTACTTTTTCGTTGGCTACACTGCTTACAAAATCGGAGTAATTTTCGGAAATTGTTAATCCGTTCAGCATTTTTGTGCTTTTCAACTCAGCCAGTCGTAATGCTAAATCTCCGTTACCTGATGTGCCGTCTGAGGAAACAGCAATTCTGTTAGGATCATTAAGAATTTCGGAATTAATTTCCAAAACCCCATTGCTGTAATTCGAAAAAAAGTTTATTCCTGTTGCCTGTGGATTTGTGTTCGAATATCCAGTGGAATGAATTGAATTCACATTATCAAATATCTGCTGCGAAACTAAATCAAGTTTGCTTAAATAATCGGGTATCAGTTTATTATATGAATTTGTTATGGCAAAAAGTTCACCCCCGTTCACCTTAACTTTCGCATTTCCGTCTTCCGAAAGGATTGTAAGTTTACCGTTTTCTACTGAAGATTGAAACTTTGTAGCGTACATTCTGTCAACGGCAAAAACACCTCCAACTGAAACACTTGCCATATTTTTATCGTCGTAGCTTACATTAACATTTACAAGTTTACTAAGATTTTGCAGGGCTTCGTTTCTTTTATCAAGAAGATCGAATCCTCCATTCCCTTTAATGTTGGCATCGTATATCTGTTTATTTAATTCCTGGATTTCTTCAAGATATGAATTTATGTCGTCCACCATACTTTGTGCATCAAGTTTTTGGTCATTCCTAACTAAATCAAGTCCTTCGTAAAGTGTTTTTATTTTAGAAGACATCTGTTCGGCCGATTGAATTACATTTGTTCGCAAAGGAGTTGAGGCAGGATTAACAGCAAGTTCTTCCCATGCATTAAAAAAATCGTTTATCAATCCCGAAAGCCCTAATTCAGTCGGCTCCGAAAATAAAGATTCAATATGTGATAATATTTGAGATTGTTTGTCTGCTGACGAAAAAGCCTGATTATACTTAATTGTCTGGGCATCATTTATCTGATCGCGAACGCGCTGAATATCTTCTATCTTAACGCCCAATCCTACCGAAATCCCGACACGGCTGTCCGGCGGAAGAGCACCAAGAACAACTCTCTGCCGCGAGAAATATGGATTGTTCGCATTGGCTATATTATTCGAAGTTACCTCAAGCGCTTTTTGATAAGTGGATAAACTTCGGCGCGATATTTCAAATAATCCGCTGATTGCCATTTAAATTTTCCTGTCGACCATCGACTTTTTATTTGTGCTTTTTAAAATATTTATTGTCTGGCTTATAAAACTTTTTGCCTGTTCAATTAAATACAGATTTTTATAATTCTGATCGGCAATTGCTCTTGAATATTTTCCTATTACTTCTTTTGCCGATTCAATAAATTTAACATCGTCTTTTGCCAGGCTGCTATCTAAATGTTTAAGCAACACATCCAGCTTGGGCTGTTTTTCATCGATACTCATTTTTGCATAAATGTTTTCAATCAAACTCAATCTTTTTTTCTCTTCTTCGTTTATAGCAAATAGAAGTTTCTCTTCATTTTGAAGGCATTCGGATAACAAATTGTTGTTTCTTCCGATTAGTGCTTTTTGCTTGTTTTCGGTAATTTCATACAGATTACGTAAATTCTGTATTTGTTTTTCGAGTGTTTTTTTTAATAAATCTATTTCCATATCAGCTTTCCAAATTATTTAAATAACCTAATACTCTGTTAATATATTTTTTAGTTTCATCAAAAGGTGGAATTCCGTTATATTTTTCAACATTTCCCGGTCCTGCGTTATATGCTGCTAAAGCAAGGTTCATGTTGCCGTTATATTGTCGAAGCATTTTTGCAAAATATTTAGTTCCGCCCATTATGTTCTCTCGGGGATTCATCGAATTTGAAACACCCATTTCTTTAGCAGTGGGATCCATAAGCTGCATAAGTCCTTTAGCTTTTGCTTTAGAAACAGCTCTTTCATTTGCAGCGGATTCTGTAAGAATTATTGATTTAATAACATTCTTATGAATTCCATATTTCTCGGAAGCTTCTAAAATTATATCTTCATATTTTTCTAATCTCTTCATAGTATTGTTTGTTGGTTGAACTGACGGAACATCCTTAATATCAGTAGGGATTTGACCTTTTAATTTTTCACCTTTTAATTTTAGAATATCGTTAATGTTTTCACCAGTAAGTTTTCTGTATATCATTTCGGATATTCCCAGACTTTTCGATTCAGTCATATAAGAAGCCAATTCACCTTCGAATACAGTATCCAAAACATCTCCTCCGAAGTTCTCGCTTCCAAACAATCCTTCAGTTGAGCTTGTTATGCTTTTTAGCATCATTTGCGCCAGCATACTTTCAAATTCTTTGGATGCTTTTGCCAGCTTTTGTTTTTCGGCATCCGAATAATTTTTATGTATTTCGGGTGTCGAATTAAAGTGCTTTAAGCTGTCAGTTGTTTTTAATGATATATTTTCCATATCAAATTATCACTAACTCGCCGGTTAGCGCTCCCGCTTCTTTTAATGCTTGAAATATTGCAATAATGTCTCTGGGACTTACTTTCAATGAATTTAATGCTGCTGCAACTTCCTGAACGTTACTGGCTCCTTCAATGCTTACCGTATTATTTCCTTCTTCCTGAACATCGGGAACAAGGTTATTAAAAACCTGTGTCTGTCCCTGACTGAAAGCATTTGGCTGAGAAATAATAGGATAAGACCTGATGTTTATATTTAATCCGCCATGGGAAATAGATACCGGAAGGATTTTTACATTATTTCCGGCAACTACAGTTCCTGTTCTTTCATTCAGTACTACTTTGGCAATTGCATCTCTTTCAATCTGTATTGTTTCCACTGCAGCTAGGAAAGCCGGAAGATTTGTCTGCTGATCAGAAGGGACATTAAGTTTAATTTCCGATCCGCCCAACGTTTGGGCAGTGCCGTCGCCGAATTGTGCATTAACTGCTATCGAAATGTTATTTGCGGTTGTAAAATCGGGATCTTTTAATAAAATGCTTAAATTCTGCATATCAATCTGTGCATTGGAAAATTCTGTTTCAACCAAACCGCCCCCGGGTATTCTTCCTGTAAGAGCATGATTTCTTGCAAATCTTCCGCCGGAACTTGTGCTTATATCATAGCCTCCTACTGAAATTGCTCCTTGCGAAAAACCATGAACATTACCGTTTTTTGCCGAGAGTGGAGTTAAAAGCAGCGTTCCGCCCATAAGACTTGTTGCATCGCCCATTGCCGAAACCATTACATCAAATTCGCTTCCGGGTTTCAGCAGATTATCTACTTTTGCTGTAACCATTACTGCAGCAACGTTGCGTGTTCGAAGGTTTGTTTCGGGTACTGTAATTCCGAAACGTTTAAGCATGCTTGTTACAGACTGCACGGTAAAACTCGAACGATAGCTGTCGCCGGTTCCGCCAAGTCCTACAACTAAGCCGTAACCTATAAGCTGTTCGCTGTTAACTCCTTTGAAATAAGCAACATCTTTAATTCGCTGGGCATTTATTATGCCTGCGAAAATTACTACTATAGATAAAAATCTTAAAAATGTTTTCATACCATCCACCTAAAATAACCAGTGAAATAATTTTGTAAGCCAGCCGGGACTTTGATTGCGGTCTATCATTCCACTTCCTTCGAATGTAATTTCGGCATCGGAAATATTATATGAATAGACTGTATTATCCGATTGAATATCTATACTCCGGATTACACCGCTTATTAAAACAGTCTGTTCTTCTCCGTTTATTGATATTTTTCTGCTTCCGTGAATTTTTAGATTTCCGTTTGAATAAACCGAATCGATTGTTGCACTTATTTTTGTACTAACTGATCCTGCAGATTTTGTTGACCCGCTGCCTTCAAAATCGTTTTGGGAACTCATCCCGAAATCTACCGACGGGATCATTGCTTCTCCATCCATCGAACCATCGGCGCCAAGACCAATATTGCTTGATCTGCCTGTTTGCGTAGCTGCTTGGTTTGTAGCCTGCGAAGATTCCATTACAATTATTGTAACAGCATCACCCACTCTGTTTGCCTTGTAATCGGAGAATAACGAACTGAAAGCATTCTGCCTCATATCCTGCGCGGCAATTGCTCCGGAAAAAATCACAATTATCAACAATATATTTTTCATAATAAACCTGCTTTTATTCCAATATTCTAACTTTAGAACTGGTTAAAACTTTTGCCTGAAAATATTTATTCCCTTGAGAAATAATTCTTATTACGTCTCCTATACTGCCTTCTTCTTTTGCTTTTGCTTCGATAGTAACTTCAACATTGCCTTTAGAAACAACAGCATCAACTTTATCGTTTATCAATACATCAGGTATTTTTTCAATCATATACGGCTGCAAAATACTTCCTTGTTTAATATTTATCTTTGCTCTGGTTCCCTCAAGATTTTTTACATCAATTACCGCCGATGTGCTTAACTGCGCAACATCTTTTATTTCAATTTTAATATCGGAAGCAGAAATACTGCTTCGTTTTTCAATATTGCCGGCAGCAACTGCAACCTTTGCATATAATTTTACTTTTAATGTAATTATGGACTGCGTATTTTTTTCTGAAAGAATAACAGGAAGATAAAAGAATCCGTTGCTGATTTTGGGTTTAACATCTTCGGAAATTACTATTCTGTTCATATCTTTAAGATCTTTCGGCGCCGATACTATTTCGTATTCAACATTTTCGTAATCCGAAAAATATCTTTTAAGGTAATCGTGTATTCCATCCGCATTATTTGATGGAAATATGAAGATTATGAATAATATTACCCCGAAGAAATTAAACATTTGTTATCCTCTCTTAAGGTTGTTTGCCATCGACATCATATTTTCTACTGTCTGCACGGTTTTGGAATTAATTTCGTAAGCCCGCTGGGCTGTTATCATACCAATCATTTCTTCTACAATATCAACATTCGAAGATTCCAGAAAACCTTGACGCAGCTCGCCAAAACCTTCAAAACCCGGTGTTCCGATAAGCGGCACGCCGGAAGTTTCGGTTTCAGCATAAAGGTTATCACCTAAGGCTTTTAATCCGCCGGGATTTACAAATTTTACCAAATCAATCTGCCCCATTTCAACTATATCGCCATTCGTTTGTGTTACTGTAACTCTTCCATCGGTTGAAACAGCAAATTCTCTTACATCGCTTGTAATTGTAAAGCCAGGTTCAAGAACATGTCCGTTTGTTGAAACGATTGTTCCGTCGGCAGACATTTTAAATGAACCGTCGCGTGTGTAAACATAATTTCCATCAGGTTTGCGAAGCTGGAAAAAACCATCACCGTAAATTGCCACATCATAAGCATTGCCGGTTGTCTGCAAGTCGCCCTGCATAAATAATTTCTGTGTAGAACTTGGTTTTACACCTGTACCGACCTGTATTTTTGAATTCGGGTTTTCAACAATTCCGGCAATATCAATGTTTTTCGGATTAGCTGCAACTTCCTGATAAATAAGATCCTTAAATTCAGCACGGTTCTTTTTAAAACTTGTTGTGTTCATATTCGCAATATTGTTAGATATTGTCTGGATATTTATCTGCTGTACATACATTCCTGATGCTGCAGTTCTTAAAGCTCTAGTAGGCATAATTTATCTCCTTTTTATACTCTTCCTATTTCCTGGGCTTTGCTTAAAATAGTATCTATGCTTCCAACAATTTTTTGCGAAGCTTCAAAATCTTTATTTATCTGAATCATTGCCTGCATTTCGTGAATCGGGTTTACGTTCGATTCTTCGATGTAGCCCTGATATATTTCGTAACTGTTTTCATCTGCAATTTGAATTTCGTCTGTAAGCAGACTAAAATTTTGATTCGGCTTTCTTTGCAGTATCGACTGATCGTGAACATCTGCTATCATAAGCTGATCAATTATAACTGTTCCCGATTTTATTTCACCGTTTTTTGTAACAATCAGCGGTTCTTTCGATTCGAGTATGCTTTCGTTGATGTTTATTTCGCCGTTTTTGCTTAAAACTTTGTAACCGTCCTGATTTACCAAAAACCCTTCCTCACTTATCGAGAACTTTCCATTATTGGTTAATTCTACTCCGTTTTCTGTTTTAATCATAAACAAACCCCTGCCTGTAATCGCAAGGTCGAGAGGATTATTAGTTTCCACAAGCGAACCGGCTGTAAAATCCGTAATCTGCTTGTTGAACTGATTTTCTTCTTTTGCAATTATTTCGGCAAACGGAACTTCGCGTTTATATCCTGTTGTATTTATGTTGGCTAAATTATTAGCCACAATTTGAATACTGCGCATTCTTTGATATAAATGCTGACCTGCATCGTATAATCCTTTAACCATTTCAGTCTCTTTATTCTTTTTTTAGTAAGATAAACCTCAAAATACGTGCCGATACTGAATATATTTGGGAATTGAATGATCTGCAGCTTTGAAGAATATTTAACGATTCCTTTACAAATCCCGTATCTTTAAATCCCGGGATTGACCTTTCGATATGCTCAAGTATTTTTCGGTTCTTTTCGTATTTCATTTGTAAAACTTAGTTTTTTCTAAGCTTTTACATTAATTGAGCCAACAGAACCAAGCAGATTGTTATGTGATTGGGATAAAATTATGTTTACCGGAAGGTTAAAATACTGCGATAAACTTTGATTAAGGATATGAAGATTTTCGTATAAAAAAACGTCATTTTGCGATGGAAAACTAATTGACCCCACAATTTTATTATCAGATAAATTGACGATAAAATTTTTATCCTCGTGCGATCCTGTAATTTTATTAATCAAACTATTTGTGCTTTTAACGATTTCCGAAGTAAATACAAGGCTTATTAGTTTATTTCCCTCGCGTAAAATTACAAAATCGCGCGAAAGACCGAATCTGTTATACACAGATTTTTGGACAATATACTTGCTGAAATCTTTGCTCAGCTCTGTATATATTCTACTGCCGGACGAATTTAGAACTTTTATTTGAAGATAATCCAAAATTTCGAGAACTGCCTTTTCCCTGTTTTTAACCAATAATTGGTTAATTTTAGCATTTTGTTCAAATATATCCATTATTAATGACGAAGAAAGAATATCATTCAATCTTAAATCCTGTTCCGTAAAATATATTTGCTCCAGCTGATAAGTTATTTTTTCAACAAGGTCGTTAAATGAAATATCGAAAATCAGATTGAAATTGCTTCCGTTTTGTTCCGCCCAGCCGTCTTTTTCTGACCACATTATATTTATCATTAAATTTACTGCAAGCTCGTCTCCGGATAAACCCCACTTTTCGTAATATTCGGCAAGCTGATTAATTTTCGATTTTACAAGCGGTTTATCGGATTTAATAATTTCTTCTACAAGCTTTTTAATCAACCCTGTATCTTCAAGATTTAATTTCGAAATTATTTCGGAAATAAATATTTGATTGAAATTTTTTGAACCGGCAAGATTATTAAGGAGAATTGTAAACGGATTCCGGCTGATTACTTTACCGATAAGTTCATCGCCGGTTATTAGATTAAGCGGCAGTTTTGTTTGAAACACAAATCCTTTTACAAGAATTTTATAAGTGTCGCTTATTTTATCTAATATTTTAAAATCTACAAGCGAGTTTTCGGCTGGCAAAGAAACAAGCGGTTTTTGCGAAGAACTAAGGTTTTTTGAAATATCCGCAATAATCTGCGGTGTAATTCCCTGTATCATTTATTTTGTTCATACAATAAATTTAATTTGGCAGCTAAATGAACTTCACCTTTAGAAACTGATAATTTGCGGGCTATTTCCGTTATTGCCGCACCGTTTGAATCTATTTTTAATTTTCTGCCAAAAAGCGAAGTTCTTATTTTTTTTAATTTACTGTCCGAAATACTTCCTATTTTTTCTTCTCTCAATCTTTTGATATTTTCCTTTAAATCTTTATTTCGCAATTTGTTCAATTCAATTTTTCTTCTTCTGTACAGAACCACAATAGCTGCTAAAAATCCGGCATTAAGCAGAACAATAATTTTCCAATTAATATAATTTATAATATTGTAATTATATTCGGCTTTTTGAACCTGAACCGGCGCAGTAATATTTATTTCTGGCGTTGGATAATTTTCCGGATTTTTTCCGGTTTCTTCTGCTGTAATTATAGCAGCATTGTCTTCAAGAATTCGTTCAACGCAATCGTCATCTGCAAATTGCTGCGAAAAAATGATTGCTGTAAATGATACTAAAAGCGAAATAAATTTTATCTTTTTCATTGCCTTATCTTTCTCTTTAATGGGAAATTCATTGTTATTGACGAGCCTGCGGTATCGTAAGCTTCAATTAAATAATTACCTTCGTGCTTATTCATAAGGTTTTCAACAATGCGCAAATTAAGATCGGATGATTTAAACGAGCTTTTATTCTTTTCGGTGTAAGGTTTTAAGTTTGCGGTGGAAATTAATTTCAATATTATCTGATCGTTCTTGTATTTTGTCTGTACAATAATTCCGCCTTCCCCCTTTGAATTAGCTTTAATAAGTCCTATAACATTTGTAAGTATCTGGAATATATAATTCTGATGACTTAACAAAGATGGAATATCCTGTTCAAAATCCATCACAAGTTCAAAATTGTTATTCTCTAACGTGGATTTTACGAGGTTATAATATTCGTTAATGGAATCGTTAAGATTGCAAGGCTGAATTTTTACATTCTTCTGATTAAGATTTGAAAATTTCACTAACCGGCTAATCGAAGTATTTATTTTTGCAATCTGCGATTTTATTTTCTTTACATCACTTTCATTGTTTTCGTTAACAATCATATCAATCTGGCTTACAATAACCTGGAGCGGAGTCATAATGTCTTCAACTATACCTTCGGTAAGTTCGCCAATAGCAGCAAGCCTGAAATCGTTCGATAATTTTGCCTGATAAGTCTGCACTTCCTCGATGGTTGTATTAAGTTTTATTTTAAGATGAATTTTATCGAGCTTTGAAAGTGTCTGGTTAAGAAGTATCTGAATTATCTGCTTATCGATGCTTGCAAAACTTTTATGGAATATTGAAGATAGAATGGACAAAATCCCTTTCTTTTTATTATCCTCAAAAATTGGGAAAATTATAAAATTAAGTTTAGAACCGCCGTTGTTCATACTTTTCAGTTCGGGGATAATCATAGGCTTCTGGGTATCGAAAAGAACATTTAAAATTCCTTCTCGAAAATAGTGGTTCATTGTTTCTTCGATATTATATTTGTTGTTTCCTACTTCGCTTAATTTGGATAAAGATCCATCGAAAAACAACAAACTTGCATCCTTTATGGGAAGTATTCTTTTTAAAGTTAATTTAAATTTTTCAGATATTTCCTGCGGATCTTTCAAATTTGCAATTTCACTAGAAAATGAAATCATATTCTGAAACAGATGCGCATATTTTTCTGTTAGCTTAGGAGAATTGTTTTCGGTAGCTACAGCAGCAAACCTGATCTCATTATTATATTCATCGTTCGGACTGTAAGTCTGAAGAAGTTTATGAAACGGTTCGTAATCCGCATTATTTGTTTTTAATACTCTCAAGTTAAATCCTGATATTATTTATTTCTTCAGTAAACAGATTTCTGTAGCTTTCTATAAACTCATCAAGATGCTCAGAATCCCGGAACTTCAAAGTTTGTATTATAGAATCATCCAGAACTATTGTAGAATCCCAATAAAAATTACCAATTTGAAGTTTCTGAGTCATATAGTCCGCTAAATGAACAACTGCTACAAGTTCTTTATTGTCAATAACCTTGCCAGGAAAATGATGGTTAAAAACCGTTTCGCCTAAAGATTCCGGCAAATTCCATTTTTTTGAAAGCAGCAAACCGATTTCTTGATGATCCATTCCCATTGCTTCTAATTCAGCCTGAAGGAAAGGGATGTTTTCTTTTTCCACTCGCTCAATAATTTCGAGAAATGCTGAATGGAAATATTTATGAATAACAGGAATTCCGAGGTCGTGAAGCAAACCCGCAACAAATGCTTCGCCACCGAATCTGTAACCGAGGTCTTCCGAAATTCTTTTTGCGGCATTTCCGGCAATAAGCGAATGCTTCCAGAAATCCTCCTGCTTCATATTTTTATCGCTCTTGTTTTTAAAGGATTCTATCATAGAAAGAGCAACCACAATATTCTTAATATCCTGATAACCGATAATTAAAATTGCAAAATCTATTGTAGAAACCTTTCGCGGAAGCCCATACAAAGGCGAATTTGATATTGAAAGAATTTTAGTAGTAAGACCGGGATCCTTACCAATAATTTTGCTTAAAGCCTGAGTGTTGGTTGAAGGATCATCTAGCAACCGGGAAATTTCCATCATCATCCCTGATATTGCCGGCAGATTATAAACATTTGCTATAACCTGTTCTGTTTTTTTTCTTTTCTCATTAAGCTGCTGGTTATCCATTATATTCACTTTTTTTATGTTAAAAATTAATTGTTTCCAATTGCTGAGTAAAAATACTGCGGTAACTTTCAATAAAATCTTCGAGGTAATCTTCATCTCCAAGATTTAAAATATTTATTACTTCTTTATCGAAGATATAGCCTTTATCCCAGTCAAAATCTCCAATGCCGAGCCTTACAGTCATGTAATCAGCAAGATGTACAATTGCTGCAAGACGGTTATCTCCTTCCAATTCCGAAGGTTTATGATGAAACTGCACAACATCTGCAAGAATTGATGGAAGGTTCCATCTTTCAACAAGCGAGCGTGCAATTTCCGTATGGTTCCATCCTAAAACATTAGATTCGGCTTCAAGAAAACTTATATTCTCGTTTTTTACTTTTTCAATAATTTCTAAATAATCTTTATTGAAATACTTGTAAATAACAGGTATTCCTAAATCGTGAAGAAGTCCGCCTGTAAAAGCTTCTCCGCTTACAGGATAGCCGATATCGTCGGCAATTTTTTTTGCTGCAAATGCTGTAACTATTGAATGATACCAATATTTTTTCTGCCCGAATTTTTTGCTTCCGGCAGTTTTAAAGGCTTCCATCATCGAAAGCGCAATTACTATATTTTTAATGTGATTAAAACCTAATATCACAATTGCAAAATCGATGGTGGAAACTCTGCGGGGAATACCATAAAGCGGAGAGTTTGCTACTGATAATATTTTTGTTACAAGTCCCTGGTCCTGACTTATAATTTTTCCCAATTGAGAAGCGCTCGAAGAAGGATTGTCAATTACTTTTGTAATTTCGAAAATTACAATAGGAATTGTAGGCAAATTATAAACCGTGGAAAGTATCCTGCTAGCGCGGTTTTTCTTTTTTTCTAATATTTCCTGTTCCTGCTCATTCATACTTTTTGTTAAGTTTCATTTTCAATTCTTTCATTATTTTAGAGTGAATTTGAGAAACTCGGGAAATTGTAATATTCAGCACTTCGGCTATTTCGTTATAATTTAAGTTTTCGTAGTAGTAAAGAGTTATAACAAGTCTGTCTCTTTCGTGCAGACTTTTTACCGCCTGAATAAGAAGTTCTTTCTGTTCGTCCTTTTGAACTATTTCATCGGGCTTTTCGGCATCGCTTGGAATAATATCGCTTAGCATATATCCGTCCTCATTGTCGTAAGGATTATTCAACGATACATTTCTGTAACGCAATTCCGAATCCGGATTTTGATTATTACGCGGTTTAATTTGCAATTTCCTCAGCTCGTCAATTATTTTTCCTCGTATCCTCTGGATGGCGTAGGTTTCGAACTTCGTCCCGTATTCCGGGTCAAATCTTTCAATGGCTTCGCTTAATCCCTCAATTCCGAATTGGAAATAATCCTTTTCGTCAACAATGTTCAACTTCATAAATTTAGAATGATGGATAACATAATGAACCAGATTTGTGTAGTTAATCATAATTTGTTTTTTTGTACCCGCATCCGGTTGTTCTTTGTACTTTGTCCATAAAGCCGAGTTATTCATTTTCTTTGCTTCCTACTATGTTTTCGTTTAAGTTTAAATTTTTCCCTTTGGATATAGCTGTTTTGTTTATGGCTTTGATAAATGCCAAAACGATAATTCCCAATAAAAGTGTTACAACAAAAAACAGTATGAACGATCTTAATAAAACATCTTCAATCATTAAACCTTGCTGACTGTAGAATATTACAGATAAAAAAAACACCAGAAGACCAAGATTTAAGACTATTTTATTCATTCACTCCCTCCTTTTGTATAAATATTTGCAAAGAATATACCAAAAGCTGTTAAAGCTGAATAATTTAAACAGCATAAGTTTTACAGCAATTTTTTTTGACACTGAAAAAGTTAGGATGACCGCTAGTGGTTATTATTAGCCAGTTGCGCGATTTTTTGTATTTTCGACGAAAACTGGTAAATCTGGTAGGTGATTTTATGATTAGGATTTTTTATGATAAAAGGAACTTGGGATATTACAGACTCGGATACTTCTTTTGAAGTCTCAATTATCCCGCCGGATTCAACTGTTTCCTTTAAAAAATGCCCAGTGGCTTTATTGAAGTTTTCGTAGGCGTTTTTTCCTTCTTCTGTTTCCGAAGCCTTATTAACAACTGCAATTTTATTAATTTCATTTGAATAAGAATTTATGAGTTTTACTAAAACATAACCATCCATTATGGATGTTGGCTCGGGGGTAATAACAATAAAAACGTTTCCGGAATTTTTCATTATTTCAAGATTCTCCTCGCTGCCGCCCGAAGCACAATCAATTATCACGTAATCGTAATCAGCGCTCATTCGGTTAATTTGCGCGAACATCGATTTTATTTTCATTTCATTCAGTTTCGGGTAATCTCTTTTACCGGAATCGCCGAAGATAATATCAAGATTTTCGGAATAATTAACAATAAGCTGACTAAGCAACGCATCTCCCCGGAAATATTTAATAAATGTTAAATCGGGATTATAATTAAGCAGAATATGAATATTCGAAAAGTTGAAATCCATATCAATAAGCAGCACTTTTTTGTTCATTGCAGACAGTGCAATTGAAGTGTTAAGAGACAGAAATGTTTTTCCGGTTCCTCCCTTCCCCGATGCAAAACTGAAAATATTTTTTCCCACCCCCGAACTTATTAAAGGGTTTTGCATCCTGCTCAGTTCAAATATTCTCTGCGCCTGGTTCATTAAATTATTACCTTCCCGGTATAAATAAGATTCGCAATAAACTCTGCATCTGCCGCAAGAATATCATCGGGAATTACTTGTCCGTTTGTAAGATATTTCACCGGCTTGTTTATTTTTGTAACAAGGTTAAGAATATTGCCACACGATACAGCTTCATCCAATTTTGTAAAAATGAAAGAATCGTAATTTATAACATTGAATTTTTCGGCAACATCAATCATATTTTTTGATGTGCTTGTTGTGTTTAAAACCAGATAAATTTCATCGGTTTTAACAGCCTGCAAGAATTGATTGATACTTTCCAGCAATATTTTATTATTCTGGCTTCTGCCGACAGTATCAATAAAGATTAAATCTTTTTTCTTAAATTTATTTACTGCTTTTACTAAATCCGCCGGTTCGTATGCAACAAGAAAATCAATTCCGCTCACTTCCGAAAAAGTTTTAAGCTGATCGAGCGCCCCAAGTCTGTATGTGTCAATAGAAATCAGACCGATATCAAGTTTGTGTAAAATTTTCGAAATCACAGCAAGCTTTGCAATGCAGGTGGTTTTCCCAACTCCGGTAGGTCCCACCAGCGAAATTATTTTGGCTTCGCCTCTTTTTTCCACCTGAAATGCCGATGTTGGAATTAAAGAACCGATTGTTGAAACAACATAGCTGTCAATGTTTTTCGTATTAATAAACGCAGTATATTTTTCGAGCTGTTTAATTATTGTCTTTATGTTTTCGGGGCTCACATCCCGGTGCGAAAGAGTTTCGGCAACCGATTCAAATTCATCGCGCAAAACTGCTGCTGTTTTTTGAGGTTTTTCCTGAATATCTTTCTTCCGAATTTCCTTTTCTTTGCCGTAAATCTTTTCGGTAAGCCTTTTTAATTCGGTTTCAAAGCTTGCTTTTTTCGGTTCCGCTTCTTCCTTTTTTATACGCGGGGCAACCTCGTAATCGTCTTCAGCGCCGGATGTTACTTCAAACATTTTTTCTTTTCCGGCTTTTAAATCGGCTTCAATAATTTTTGTGCTGAGAACTATGGCGTTTTCACCGAGTTCGGCTTTCATTTTTGCAATTGCTTCTTTTAATGTAGGCGCTAAGTATTTCTTTATCTGCATTTACACCTCAATTTTCCCAACAAATTCGAGATCAACATTTGCCGGCAGTTCTGTATACGAAACCACAATAACTTCAGGATATGTTGAATTTATTAATCTGTAAAAATACGGACGTATTGTTGCCGAAGTAATTATCAGCGGCAAATAACCCAAATCCTTAAAACGATTGATATTAAGGTCTATAGATCTGTTCAATGAATTTAACATCTCGGAATTAAGTCCTAATGTCTGAACTGCTTCCTTTTGCTTCGAAAGAGCATCAGTAATAAAGCTTTCGAGAGATTCGCTTACGGCTGCGCAATGTATTATTCCGTTATAGTCTTTATAAAGATTTGCTATGGTATCGGATAAAGAGTGGCGGACATACTCTGTAAGTACATCAACATTTTTTGTAACTTTCGAGTAATCGATTAAAGATTCAAGAATCTGCACCAAATCCTTAATTGGAATCTGTTCTTTTAAAAGGTTTTGCAGCACCTTTTGAATTGTACCCAAAGGCAAAACATCCGGGTTAATATCTTCAATTACAGCTGGATATTCGGCTTTTAAATTTTCGAGCAGTTTTTTAACCGATTGCCTGGTAAGTATTTTATCAAAATTCTTTTTAATGGTTTCCTGCAGATGGGTTGAAAGCACCGAAATACTGTCCACAACAGTATATCCTAAAAGTTCGGCGCGATCTTTTTCCTGCTCGCTTATCCAGTATGCCTCCAGGTTAAAAGCAGGATCTGTGGATGGAATTCCTGTCAGTTTTTCTTCTACAGATCCCGGATTCATTGCCATGTATCTGTCGCTGTAAATTTCGTAATGCGCAACAACATTTCCTTTAATCTTAATAATATATTCATTGGCATTGAGCTGTAAGTTATCGCGCACACGCACCGGCGGGACAAGAACTCCGTATTCCAACGCTATATATTTTCGCGTGCTGGCAATCTTCTGAAACAGATTTCCGCCTTGGTTTTCATCTACTAAAGAGATTAATCCGTAACCGATTTCAATTTCAATAGGGTCCACCTGCAAATATTCTTCAACTTTTTCTTCCTTCGATTCGGAAGTTTCTGTAGTTTCTTCAGTTACAGTTTCTTCTTTTTCGGTAATTTTATTCTTGCTTACAAAAAACGTTACTGCCCCGAGTACTCCTCCTAAAAACAGAAAAGGAACTGTTGGCATACCGGGTATTATTGCAAAAAGGAAAAGGGTTCCGGTAACCGTACCCAGTACTCGGGGATTTGTAAAAAGCTGATTTCTTATCTGCGAGTCGAGGGATACGCCGCCTGCGCTTTTTGTTACAACCATTGCGGCTGAAGTAGCAATAAGCAAAGCAGGCACCTGCGAAACCAGACCGTCGCCTATTGTAAGAATAGTATAAGATTGAAGCGCTTCGGTTATTTCCATTCCGCGCTGGGCAACCCCGATTATAATTCCGCCGATAATATTTATACCGGTAATCAGTAAACCTGCAATTGCATCTCCTTTAACAAATTTACTGGCACCGTCCATCGAACCGTAAAACTCAGCCTCACGTGCAATATTTTCCCTGCGTTTTCTTGCTTCCCCTTCATTAATCAATCCGGTATTAAGATCAGCATCTATTGCCATCTGTTTACCGGGCATCGCATCCAAAGTAAATCTTGCAGCCACTTCCGATATTCGTCCCGAACCTTTTACTATTACAACAAACTGAACAATTAACAGAATCAGGAAGATTATGAATCCCACTACATAACTTCCGCCAACAACAAACTGACCGAATGTTTCTATCACTTTTCCGGCATAGCCTTCAATAAGAATAAGCCTTGTTGAGCTGATATTAAGCGAAAGACGAAATAGCGTTGTTACAAGCAACAACCCTGGAAACACGGAAATATCGAGCGGCGAATTAATGTAAAGCGATACAATAAGAAGCAGAATAGCAAACGAGATATTCAGAGCAAGAAAGAAATCCAATAGAAACGCAGGTAAAGGAATTATCATCAATCCGAGAATAAATATTATTCCGAATGCCAGTAAAATATCGCTGTTTTTAAGTAGCCGCTGAATCATTATTTATACTATAGTTTTTTTGTATGTGTTTTTTAATTGGTAAATGTATGCCAATATTTGTGCCACAGCCTGAAACAATTCTTCAGGGACTTCATCACCTATTTCGCACATTTTATATAAAGAGCGTGCAAGATATACATCTTCGTGCAAAGGAACATCATTTTCTTTTGCAATTTCCTTTATCTTTTGAGCAATCAGGTCGGCGCCTTTAGCAACAACTTTAGGGGCGCTGTCTTTTCCCATTTCGTATTTCAAAGCAACCGCAAAGTGAGTAGGGTTGGTAATAACCACATCGGCTTTCGGAACTTCTTTCATCATTCTTCTGTGAGCCATTATCATCTGCTTCTGCTTGATTTTTCCTTTTACTGCCGGATCGCCTTCCTGTTGTTTAAATTCTTCCTTAACTTCCTGTTTTGTCATCATAAGGTCTTTTTTGTGTTTGAACTTCTGATAAGCAAAATCGGAAGCTGCAATGGCAATGTAAACCAACGCTACTTTCCATAAAAATTTTACTGTCGTATCTATCATAAAAGACACTATCTCTTCAACTGAAAAATCTACTAATCCTACAGACTGGACTATTGTATCGCTTAAAATCCAGTATGCAAAAAGGCTGATTATAACCAGCTTTATTATTGATTTAGTAACTTCTACAACTGAATGAGATGAAAACATTACCCTTTTCAATCCCGAAACCGGATTAAACTTTGATGCTTTTGGAGCTAAAGCTTTAAATGCAAAATGAAAACCTACCTGCGCAAAACCTGCTGCCAGTGAAACGACCATAAGCACAATAAAAAACGGAGCCATAATTGAAAGGAAATAAACAAAACCTTTTGCGCTGTAAACCTGAAGAAGGTTTACGTTTAATTCAAGTTTATCGAGCGAGCTGAAAATATATGTTGCCAGCCAGCTTATTTTTTCGCCAATATCGGTTTTATAAAAATATATTATCATCAAACCCGAAAGAAATATTGCCAGAGAATTAATTTCGGTACTTTTGGCAACTTGTCCTTTTTCGCGGCTTTCATCCAGCCTCTTGCTGGTAGCTTGTTCGGTTTTTTCCTGACCGTCCGATTCTGCCATATTATGTACTCATCGCTTTAATCAGTGTTAAAAGTTTATCTTCGTAATCAACAAGAAGACTTTTCATTATGTACACATAGGCAGGAATAAGGGTTGATAAAAGCAAAAATCCCAGACCTATTTTTAACGGAAACATCACAAAAAGAATTTGCATCTGCGGAATTACACGCGCCATAACGCCCGAAGCAACATTTAAGAGGAAAAACGATACTATTATCGGCGCTGAAATTTTAACTGCTATTATAAATATTCCGCCGGCATATTTTATCAGTAAAGAAACTACTTCACCGTTTACCGAATAATGCCCGAGCGGAATGAGCTTAAAAGAAATTCCTAACGCGCTTATAATAAAATGATGCCCGTTAATTAAAATAAAAACAAGAGTCGCTACCAGTGAAAGGACAGATCCGATAATATTACTTTCTGCCTCGGAATTCATATCAAACATCGAAGCTGCTCCAAGTCCCATATCATTTCCAATAAGCAGCCCTGCATACGAAAATCCGTAAAAAACGAAGTTAAGTGAAAACCCTATAATTATTCCTGTAAGCATTTCTTTAATACCTATAATTGCCAGGGGAATTAATCCCATTTCAACATCGTAATTGAAGTCGTGTATCGAAAACATTATCATATAAGTTATTATAATAGAAAGAAACAGACGCGAAATTACAGGAACAACAGTCTGGCTGAAAACCGGCACAGTAAAAAGTATTGCGGCAATTCTTAAAAAAACTAAAAAACCGCGGATAAAATCGTTAACCAGAATATCCATTATTGCAGCACGGTTACAATTAAATTAAAAACTTTATGAGTCATCGAAATCAGCTTATCTGCAATAAACGGCATCATAACAACTACGGCAATAATTGTAATTACTATCTTAGGAACAAATGTAAGGGTCATTTCCTGGATTGATGTTGCAGCCTGAAAAATTGAAATTATTACCCCTATTACAAGCCCCACGCCCAATATAGGCAGCAGTATTAAAAGGACATCGTAAAAAACTTCGGTAAGCAGACTGATTACAAGTTCGAGGTTCATTATGCAAAACTCCTTAAAAGCGATGAAACAACAAGATTCCAGCCGTCCACAAGAACAAAAAGCAGTATTTTAAACGGAAGCGCCACCATCATAGGGGGAATCATCATCATACCCATCGACATTAATATACTCGATACAATCATATCAATCATCAAAAAAGGAATAAAAAGGAAAAAGCCTATTATAAATCCTGCCCTCAGCTCGCTAATTACAAAAGAAGGTATAAGGATAAAAATAGGAATATCCTGACGCGATTGAGGTTTTGGCATTTCGTTGAAACTGATAAACATTGCAAGGTCTTCTTCTCTTGTTTGCTTAAGCATAAACTCGCGCATAGGATTAATTGCATTTGTGCTTGCGGAATCGAGTGTTATTTTT
Source organism: Ignavibacteria bacterium (assembly GCA_012719345.1). Lineage (GTDB taxonomy): Bacteria > Bacteroidota > Ignavibacteria > Ignavibacteriales > Melioribacteraceae > JAAYAN01. The sequence continues at coordinate 50,106 of JAAYAN010000049.1, forward strand.
CCGTCGAGATACGGTTGAAGCGCTGTATCGTTTATTTTATTTATTGTGGGGTTCATTATAAATACCGTTAAAAATAATGCGAGTCCCGCAAGAACTTGATTCGGAGGCATTTGCATAGTTCCAAGCGCGTTACGTAAAAAATGGAAGGCTATAATAATCCGAAGATACGATGTAGTCATTATAATAATAGAAGGAGCCAGAGAAAGTATTGTCATTAAAAGCAATATTTGCAAAGTTACCGCTACATCTTTAGGATTGTCGGCAGTGCCCACATCAACATTAATTTTAGGAATAGGGATAGTTGTGCTTTGCTGGCTGAAAATATCTGATGATGAAAACCAGGCAAATAATATCAGCAGAAAAAGAATCCTTTTCATCTCACCCTCAAATTCTTTTTCAAAATTTCCATAAAGCTGCCTCCGGAAATTTTTTCTTCGGCGGAATTTAATTCAGTTTCGTCGCAATCAAGTTTATCAAGAAGTGTGATAGAATTATCGCAAACCCCCAGTATGTAAATTTTGTCTTTTATTTTTACTGCCGAAACCATTTTTTTAGGCGCCAGTCCCTGGGTAGAAATAACATTTATTTTAATCTTACCGGAAATATTTTTATCGAAAGCGTAAAGATATTTTCTGGCAAAATAAAGCAGTAAATACATAACACCGAGCAAAATGCCCAGAATGAAGAATAATTTAATAATTTCACCTGCATAGCTCATTATTGCATTCCTTTCAGCCGTTCGCTCGATTCAATAAGGTTTGTAATTCGAATTCCGAAATGCTTATCGATAACAACAACTTCGCCTTCAGCTATTTTTTTATTATTCACAAAAATATCAACCGGCTCGCTGGCAAGTTTATCAAGTTCAATTACATATCCTCTTTCCAGTTCAAGAATATCTTTAATCATCATCGTTGTTCTTCCAAGCTCTATGTAAACATTCAGTTTAAGGTCTTTAAGAAAATCGATCTTGCTGTCGTCCACATAGCCTTTTTTGTTCGATTCGTCAAACTCCGGGAAATCTGCCACGCTTGCTTCAAAAGTTGACCCGCCGCCCGAAGCTGCCTGTCCGGCAATTTCTTCAGCATTATTTTCTATATTGTCGTTTGCCATTTTGCGTTACTCCTTTTTCTCTATTCTTCTTGATATTTTAATTGCTTTTTTCCCGTTTACCGTTCCCGTAGTTCCGGCAAAGGCTTCTTTATCTTCAATAAGTACCTTCATCTCTTCGCCAACTCTGTTTTGTAAAAGAAGAATGTCGCCTTTTTCCAGCTCCATAATTTCCTTCATCGATACAACCGCCTTGCCAAACTCAACAGTAATATTCATATGTGTTTTTGTTAAATGCTTCAGAAGAATATTCCGTGCGGTTGTTCCTTCGTATTTTGCCGGACGGATTGTTGATAAACTCTGGCTCGACATTTTTGATAAAATTGTATCGAATGCAAAAGTTGCAAAACATAAGTTCATTAAATACGATTGTTCGCCGATGAACAACTCGAATGAAATTAACAAAACACTTTCACTTTGTGAAGTTATCTGCGCAAAATCGATATCCGGTTCAAAACGCTCTACCTGAAAATCGTAATCGCCTATTATCTGCCAGGCTTTGCGCAAATCCTGCATAATTTTCTGGACTATCACATAAAGCACTTTCTGCTCTATAGGGGTAATCATCTTCGAAGTTTTAGTTCCTAAACCGTTGCCGCCCAAAAGCCTGTCCACAAACGAAAGCGCTAATTCAGGACTAAGTTCAAGAATTCCCTTAATATCAGTATTTGCAAGTTCGAAAGTAAAAAGACAGGCGGGGTTTGAAACTGATAAAACATATTCCGAATAATATATCTGATCGACAGATATTACATTTATGTTTATGATTGTCTGCAAACGCGCCATAAGAAATGAACTGAAACCCTCGGCAAAGTTTTCGTGAATGTTTCTAATGGTTCGTAACTGGTTTTTCGAAATTCTGTTTGGAAGCCTGAAATCGAACGGGATAATCTCTTTATCGGGCGTTGCCTCTTCAGGCTCTTCCCCTCCCGTTTTCATATTATTCAGCAGTTGGTCTATTTCACTCTGCGATAATACTTCTGCCATATACTACCTGTCTGTTGTTTATTCACAAATTGCAGACAATAGGTATGCCAAGAGCAATCGGGCTTTAAAAAGGAATAATAATCCGGATATAATACTGTAATTGTTTTGTTGATTGGCTAATATTAAACACGTGCTTAATAATCAAGTAAAAGAAGGAAGGGTTAAGTCCCTTCCTTCTTAATTTAATTATCTAACTAAATTTGTTATTTCCTGAAGAAGAGTATCTGAAGTAGTAATCACTCTGGCATTTGCCTGGAAACCTCTCTGGGCAACAATCATTCTGGTGAACTCTTCCGAAAGATCTACGTTCGATTGTTCGAGAGCGCCTGATTGAATTGTTGTTCCGGTTGATTCACCGGGTTCTGCATAAAGCGGGTCGCCGGAGTTTGCCGATACAGTGTACATATTATCGCCTACGCTTGTTAAGCCGTTAAGGTTAGGGAACGTAGCTAACATTACCTGCGCTAACTGGCGCGATTGACCGTTCGAGAATACGCCTACAACAAATCCGTATTGATCAATACTTAAGTTGGTTAGGTTTGCAGCAGCAGAACCATCCTGACTTAATGCTGAAACAACTGAATCGGATGACGTTTGAGTAATCCCGTTAAAAGAATTTGGGTCACCGAAACCCAACATTACCTGTTGTGGAGCTGCTCCGCCGTTTGGTGTAAATGTTGGCATTGGCGGATTAGGAGAAATAGAAGCTACAGAACCATCAGCATTAAATGCAATTGTACCTGAATTTGCTGTTAAATTTCCGCTTGAAGCAGGAACAGAAGCACTCCAGTTCCAATTGTTATCCGATACTTTTGTATAAGTAATTGTCAAAGTATGGGGATTGCCTAGTGAATCGAAAATAGAAAGACTTCCGGTTACAATCGTAGGCTCGCGGTTATTATCAACAGAAGAACTTAGCGTGTTTGAGGATGCCAGCTGAGTTACAGTGCTGGGATCAAACTCAAATTGCAGATCGCCGCTTAATGCAGTAATTCCCAAAGGAGCAGGTGCAGCACCGTTTAATGTGGCAAGGTTGCCGGCTGCATCAAACAAACATCCAATACCATAACTTCCTGCTGCCGACGGATTTCCGTCAATATCCAAAGCAACGTCGTTGCCTTCCGAATCAGTTACCGTTATATTTGCAGTCCAGTCATCATTAGCATTTTTAGTATAAACTACATCCATATCATAGGCATTGCCGTTTGTATCGTAAATAGTATTTGTTGTTGATACAGTTGATCCGTTTGCTAAAGCAGAATTGAGATTCCCTGTCTGATCAAAATTTTCAGATCTGGTTAACGGAGAGGTACTGTCAAGATTTCCACCCCAACTTGTTGTAGTAGTTGCTATTGCCGGGAGTCTTAGATTTTGATCAACTACAATATTCTCCAAGTTATTTCCCGGAGGAATTACGCCGTCTTCGGTTGCTAATTTACCCTGAACGATACCACCGTTCTGAGGATTAACTAAATTTCCTGCAGCATCAAAAGTAAAAGCGCCTGCACGCGAGAAAAATCTTTGTCCGTTATTTTCAAGAACGAATAAACCGTCACCCTGCAAAGCAAGGTCGGTTACAATTCCTGTTCTTTCAAAAGTGCCCTGGTTCCAGTTTCTGTCAACTGAGTTTAATTTCATACCAAGACCTATTTGATATGTATTTGTACCGCCGGCGGTTTCGGTTGGGTCGTTGCCGTAGCGTATAAACTGATTGAATGTATCGCTGAAAGTAACTCTGCTGCCTTTAAACCCGATTGAGTTAACATTTGCAATGTTGTTACCAATTACGTCCATCATTGATTGATGATTTCTGAGGCCTGATACGCCTGCGAAAAGAGAATTAAGAAGTGACATTTTAACCTCCTGAGGATTAAGTTATTCACAGATTCAGCTTCTGTCAGTCAGCCGAACCGGGGGCGTCCTGTGAAGGTCCCGCCCTATGTTATTTAATTAAATTTTATACTGCAAATACAACACTGTCTATATTTGTAAAAACATTTTCACCGCCTGCTTCAACAGGTAACGCCGTTACAACAGTCCTGTTGGGAATATTCACGATGAACGCGGTGTTGTCCATCATTACCAAAGAATCCTTTGCTCCTTTAAGCTCTGCTTTTTGAACTGCATCCTGAAGCCTGTCCAAAGCAGTTCCGCTAAGTTCAATATTTCTCGATTCCAATCTTTTTGTTGCGTGGTTCGAAAATTTAAGTTTTTCAAGTTCGCGCTGAAAAAGATCGTTAAATGCGCTTCCGGAAACCCCTTGTTCTTTTTTAACAGCTGTGCCTTCGCCAGGAATTACCGGTACAAACGGGACCTTAATTCCGTTAATGACATTAGCCATTTTTAGTTTTCTCCTTCTTTTAAGTTTATAATTTCGGAAACATCGCCAAGCGAATATTCCACGTTATTTATTAAAAGCATTGTTCCGCTGCCTGTAAAACGTACTCCGCTTATCGGACCTACAATATACTGGGCTGCATTTATCGGTTCATTTTTTGAATTTGTTGAAAGAACTTCGAAAGTGTAACTTCCCTTCGCAGCTTTCGAGCCGTCAGCTTTTTTAAGATCCCAGCTTACTTCGTTATTTCCGGCTGCCGATCCTCCGCGTTTTATAGTCTGAACTATTTTCCCGCTGGAATCGTAAATATTAATAATCGACTGATAAGAATTTGCCGGAAGATTATACCCCAGCGTAACTTTATCCTGATCATTGATTGTAAATGTATTGCTGTTAACCTTTGCCTCTTTTCCTATAAGTCCGGCGGACATAGTATTGCTTACGGACTGAGCCAGAGCCAGATTAGCCGAGATGCTGCTTTCAAGCGATTGATTCATATTGCTCAATTGTTCGAGAGAACTAAATTGCGCAAGCTGCGCAGCATATTCAGCGCCTTCCATAGGACTCAGCGGGTCCTGATATTTTAACTGCGCAAGCATAAGTTTCATAAAATCGTCCTTGCCAAGCGCCGATTTACCGCTTACCCCGGTAACATTAGTACTGGAATAAGAATTTAATAATGACTGAACACTTTCTGCCATTTTATCTCCTAAGCTAAAAATTCGTATGTATTATAACCCATCTCTCTAATTCTCTCTTTCGGGTTTTCTTCTTTAATTTCAGTATCTATCTCTTTATTCGTTTCTGACGAATGTTTCTTTTTCCCATCCAAATTCCTTGCCAGTTTTTGGTCGTTCTGACTTAAAGAAACATTTATCGCCCCAAGGTTTAATCCGTTTTGCGAAAGATTATTAACAAGCTCCTGCATTTTGCTTTCAACTGCCTGTTTTACAGCAGGATTTTCAACTTCGATGAAAGCTTTCATAACTTGTTCCGAATGATCGATTGTAATTTTCAATTGTCCCAGATTTTTAGGTTCAATCTGCATAATCAATGTGTTTTTTTCACCTTTCTGAACAAATTTCGAAATCTCCTGCATCACTTCACCGGATTTCACAAACTTGTGAATCATTTTTTCCTGCAAAGACTGTTCGGTTTTGGTGCGTGTAGCTTCGTTATTAACTCTGTTTAACTCTTCATTGAATTTAGAATATTCAACTTTTGGCTGATTTTCGCCAACTTTTATTTCCTGCCGCTGATAGCTGCTTTTGCTGCTATTGTTTTCGGATGTCCCGTTGTTTTCTGGTTTGTCATCATGCTTAACTTTTGCGTTTATATCACTTACAGATACTTTCGATTCTTTCTGTGCCTCTGTTTTATTCTCTTTTGCAGCGTCTTTTACCGATGAATTAAAATTAACCTGTTCGCTGTCATTTACCGGTTTTCCTGCTTGCTTATTAATACCCGGCAAATTATTTTCGTTACTTTCAGTTTTGCCGGAGTTTTCATTTGCGGTTTTAACTTCATTAATATTATTCTGCTGTTCCGGCTTATTTTTATTTACAATTTCTTTATCTGCAGCCAAAGTTTCGGATTTTCCGCCTGTTTTCAAGCTGTTATCGGCTGCATCCGTAATTACGGCTTTCGGGTTTGAAATTTTCACATCAGCATCTGTCTGCTTTAAGGATTTTTCTGTTTGCAGATTGTCTTTAATTTCACTTTCTTCTGCAAGGATTTCTCCCCCCGGAGCAATTTTAATTTCCGTTACAGAAGTTGCTTTCTTTTCAGGTATATTTGGATTAACAGGTTTTGCTTTATCTGAAGCAGAATCGTTAATTATATTTTTTATTACTCTATTTTCTGCTTCGGGAGTTTCTGTTTTCCCGGAAGTTACAGCATTATTTACATTCGGCTTTTCCGTCTGTAAAAATTGGCTCGCTACCGTTTTCAGGCTTTTTGCGTCGTTCAATTTATTCTGCGAAACAACTTTTTCTTCACTTACAGGCTGCTTAATTTCTCCTGCTTCTAAACTTTTCTTTATTTCCGGTGAAACCTTTTCTGGATTACCTGCAACAGTGTTTTTCCCGCTGTTTTGAACAGCCTCTTTAAATATATTTGACGAGTTTTTTATAGCAGGACTTGTTTCTGCTTTTAATCCTTCTCCGGAATAATTTTTTATAATTTTAACTCCGAAAGGTTCGGTAGTTTTTTCAGCAGAAAACAAAATTTTTACGTTTTGAGCTTCGCTCTGTGTTAAAGATATTTTTTCAATAATGTTGTTTTTTATTTCTGTATTAATACTTGTGAATTCCCGGACAGATGTATTTGCTTTTTCCGTTTTATTTCCGTTTGGTAAAACATTTTGTTTTTCAGCCGCTACAGTGTCGGAAATCACGCTTTTTTTGCTCAGTTCATTTAGAATTGTTTCTTTAATTTCCGGTTTAACATTTTCTGTATGAGAACCGGTTTGCGAAATGTTTTTAAGTGCAATTGTTTTATTGTTGTCCGAATCCTGCATTCCAGATATAACATTTTTGCCTAAATCTGTTTGTGACGACTGATTTTCTGAAAGAATAGTTTTAATCTGGTTTGAAAAGCTTGTGTAATTGTTTTTAGAAATTTCTGTTTTTTCGCCGGCATCGGCAAACAAGTTTGAAAAGTGATTTTCATTTTTCAAGTTGCTGAATTTTTGCGATAAACTTTGAGGAACTTCATTTTCCGAGGCCTTGAATATAGAAATCCTCAACTCATCCGAGAGATCAGTTCCTTCTGCAATATTTTCATTGCTATTTAAAATCTGATTTAGTTCAGTTCCGGGTTTCCCTTCAGCCAGAGAATTCTGCGGAAAATAAATCAGTTTGATATTGTATTTATTATCAAGCACAACTTCGGGTTTCTGATTAGCCGAATTAAAGAAATCGGGGTCTTCCTTTGTTATATTAAACTGCAATGTTCCGTTTTGGTTTGCCAACGAAGCAACAACCGTAGTTTTACTATTTAGAACATCTTCAATTTCCAAAAGATCAAGATCGGTAACTTTATTCTTTTTTGAAATATCTTTCCCGCTGAGATTCAGTATTTTCTTAACAAGGTCGTTCAAATCAGTTTCGTTCAAGGTAAATGAAATACTATCAGAATCTCCGGCTTCAATTTCATAAATTGAATCCTGTATATTTTCCGGCAGCAGCGAAATCAGTTTATTCATTTCCATATTCTGCTTAACGCTGTCGTCAATCAGAAGATCGGCAAGAAGTTTTAATTCCCCATCTTTTTTATTAGTTCCGCCGGTAAGAACATTAGCGGCTTCATCCATTTCAACTTTAATAATATCCGAAAAAAGATAACCGGAATTACTCAACTTTAAGGATTTGCTTCCTAAAAAGTTACCTGCATTGCCTGTATCTAAAAATAATGGATTGTAAATCATTTTTCGGCCTTTGTTAATATTAGTACTTTTTCTGAATTCATAAGCGATAAAATTTCCGCCGCTTTTTTCTTCTTCATAGAATACAGCAATTCCCTTGCCATATCTTCGGAAAATGTTGCAAGCACTTCGGCTGCTTTCTGCGAATCCATCGACTCGAACATTTTCACGGTATTTTTCTTCCAGAACGTGTGAACAGAGTCTTTTCCGAGGTTAAGCCTTGCTTCTAATTTTTTAATTTCATCATTTTTTAAAGCAATTTCATTTTCCCGGAAAAGATACATCGACTTCATATCTGCCATTTCAGTCTTCAGCTGATTATATTTAGCCAACAGTACAGAATCTTTATATACTGCCTGAATTATCGTGTCGCGTTTATCTGGAAACATTACGCGCGGAGGATATTCGTCAATCTGACCGCTTTTATATTCTATAAATTGTTTAATTTTTTCATTGCCGTTGCGGGTAAGATTTATCTTCAAATCCTTTGGAGTTTCTTTTTCAATGCTTTCAGCTTTTACCGGTTTTAAATTGAAAATATCACTTACTTCCTGGTTAAAAACAATAAAAACAGTCATCGATAAAGCAACTGCCACTAAAAACACAACCAGATATGTTAATTTAGCTTTCAATCTTTACTCTTCATTTTTTTTATGGATGCTATTTCATCAAACTGTTTTTGTTCAATTCTGTTTTGTTCCAGACGAAAATCATTAAGGTGTTTCTCTTCAAGCGATTCAAAAATTTTATGTTCCATACTTTTCTTTTTAAGCTCTTCCATTTTTTCTTTCAGCTGCCTGTTCAGCAGTTCCAGTTTCCGGGTACAAGCATTTATCTTTTCGTCCATAAGCTTTTCAAAATTATTCATAAACTGAACTTCGGAAGCGCGCATGCTTTTCTTTCCCATTATTCTGTTTTTTTCTGAAATCTTTTCGTCTTGAAGAAGAACAAGTTCCTCGTTCTGGGCTTTAATTTTTAATTCAATTTCTGCAACTTCTTTTTGAATAAGCTTTTCGAATGTCAGCTTAACCTTTTTTACAGCCTCGAACTTGTAAACAAACTTACTCATTTATCATACCAATGGTTTTTCAATTATTGAATACAATCTTTGCCGGGCATCGTTAAAAGTTGATTTTTCCGACATATCTTGTTTTAAGAAATTTCTTAAAGCTGTAATTTTAGTAAGCGAATGATCAATCTGAGGGTTGCTCCCTTTAACATAGGCTCCTATATTAATTAAATCCTCAGCTTCGTTGTAAGTTGCCAATATTTCCCCGAATGCAATCGCCCGGTTCCGGTGATCGGAATCAATAATATCGGGCATAACTCTGCTTACGCTTTGCAGCGGATCAATAGCGGGAAACTGTCCTTTATTAGCCAATTTTCGCGATAAAACAATGTGGCCGTCCAAAATTGAACGAACTGCATCTGCAATCGGTTCAGTCATATCATCGCCGTCAACTAAAACTGTGTAAAATCCTGTAATTGTACCTTTTTCGGATGTTCCTGCACGTTCTAAAAGCTTGGGAAGAATTGCAAACACAGAGGGAGTATAACCTTTTGTAGTAGGAGGTTCGCCAATTGTAAGTCCAATTTCGCGCTGAGCCATTGCAAATCTTGTAACAGAATCCATCATTAAAACAACATCTTTTCCCTGATCGCGGAAATATTCGGCTATAGCTGTACCGATAAAGGCGCCTTTAATTCTCATCAAAGCTGGTTTATCGCTTGTTGCCACTATTACAACCGATCTTGCCAGACCTTCTTCGCCTAAATCTTTTTCAAGAAACTCCCTTACTTCTCTTCCTCTTTCGCCAAGAAGAATAATTACATTTATATCTGCATTTGTGTTACGTGCAATCATACCCAGCATAACGCTTTTACCTACTCCGCTGCCTGCAAAAATACCAACGCGCTGTCCTTTCCCGCAGGTTAAAAGTCCGTCAATTGCTCTTACTCCCGTCTGCAAGGGTGTTTTAATTCTTGCGCGCGAAAGAGGATTAGGCGGATCGCGATATATATTTACAGTTTTTACAGAATTTATTTCGCCTTTTCCGTCAATGGGATTTCCCAATCCGTCAATTACTCTTCCCAGCATTCCTTCGCCTACGCTTACACCCAGACTTTGTCCGCTGGCTATTATTTCGCAGGAAGGCGAAATATTTTCAACTTCTCCCAAAGCAATTGATAGCACTTTGCCTTCGCGGAAACCCACAACTTCCGATTTACAGACCTCGCGCCCGAATTTATCGACAATGCGGCAGACTTCTCCCAGCGATACATTAGGTCCTATTGATACAATAACAAGTCCTATAACATCTGTTACTTTTCCGTTCAGTCTGATTGTTTCCGTTTTATCAATAACGCTGCTGAATTTTTCGATATAGGCTTCGGCAATATTCATTATTTTTCTTCTAAAATTTCATTTTCAAGCTGTTTAATAATTTCGCTAAGCTGTGTGGAAATTCTTCCGTCAACATTTCCAACAGCCGTTTCAATAAGGCATCCGCCCTGCGGGATTGAGGAATCTTTTTCAAATTTGATTTTAGAAAAATTCTGTTCGTATTCGGCTTTGCTTTTATCTGTATCAAGATATTTGTAATCGGAAGAATGAAGTTTAATTATTACTTCGTTGGCGCCTATAACTTTGTTTAGCGATAATTTAAGAACATTTTCAATAGGTGAAAAATTGTTAATTTCCCGCTGAAGTATTTTTTCGGCTATTTTTCTTGAAACACTTATCACTATTTCGTTAAAAGCGTTGCTGTAGTTATCCAGTTCTTTTTCAAAAGACGACAAAATGTTGTAATACTCTTCGCTTTTCTGAAGGAATTCGTTTTCATAATTGGTCTTTAATTCTTCGTATGCAGCCTGATAACCTTCATCGTAACCGCGGGAGTAAGTTTCTTCTAATTTTTTTTTAAGAAGCTCTTTTTCTTCATTTATTTCAGAAAATTCGGGAATAGTGTCGCGCATTCCAGGAACGCGGGCTTTAATATTTTTCTGTGCAATATTCAGTTTAATTACATCAGACATAAACTTCCTGACTGCTTCCGCGCATATTAAGCGTTATTTCTTCCTGTTCTTCAAGCATCTTTATCAAATCAACTACTCTTGCCTGTGCAGCTTCAACTTCTTTAAGTTTTACAGGACCCATAAACTGCAATTCTTCTTTTAATAAATCGGCAGCTCTTTCGGACATATTCTTAAAAATTTTATCTTTAACCTGTTCTTCGGCAATTTTAAGAGATAATGCCAAATCCTTTCTGTCAACTTCTTTAAGTATTCTTTGAACATCTTTATCGCTTAAAAGAATTATGTCGTCAAACAAGAACATTAATCGTTTTATTTCTAACGCAACATCTTCATCTAATTCTTCAATTTCACTCATAATTTCTTTACTTACGCTTACTGCGGTACGGTTAAGAATGTTGGCAAGCGCCTTCGTTCCGCCAAGTTTTCCCATCTGTTGGCTTATGGACATTCCAGCCATTTCATCAACCACTTTTTCAATCTGTTTTAATGTCTGCGGCGAAATTTTTCCTAAAGTAGCAATCCTGAATGCAACATCAGCTCTTAAATCATCGGGAAGTTCTTTAAGTGCTTCAGCTG
>JAAYAN010000002.1 GCA_012719345.1 Ignavibacteria bacterium
AATTCCCCGATAAATCGGGACAGGCAGAATTCGGGAATAAGATTAGGATTAAGAATATGAGCAAGATAAAAAACTATGCGCTATGCAGAAATACAGAGTAAGCTTGCCCGCCTTAGGAGGGAGTAAGTTTCAAGAGTAAGAATTTAGAAAGTCCTTCCCCTTTTGCCGTTTACCCTGTTTCCGGTCTCCGCTATGCGCTTTGCTTTGTTTTTCATTCAAAATTTAGAATTAAAAATTCCTCGATAAATCGGGACAGGCAGAATTCGGGAATAAGATTAGGATTAAGAATATGAGCAAGATAAAAAACTTTGCGCTATGCAAAAACACAGAGTAAGAGCCTGCCTGCCGGCAGGCAGGTAAGTTTCAAGAGTAAGAATTTAAAAAGCCCTTTACCTTTTATCGTTCACCTTTTTTCCGGTTTACGTTTTTATTTATTCGCGAGATTTCTCAATTCCGTAACCGCTGCGGCAATGTTATCGGCTTTAAAGACTGTAGAACCTGCTACAAAAATATCACATCCGGCATCGGCAATAGATTTGATGTTGCCCGAATCAATTCCGCCGTCAATCTCTATCAGGAAGTTCAATCCCCTTTCCTCGCGCAATTTACTCAACCTTTCTATCTTTGAAATACTTGATTGAATAAAGGACTGTCCGCCAAAACCAGGATTTACACTCATAATCAAAACAAAATCAATATCAGAAAGAATTTCATCGAGCGTGTTAATAGGAGTGGCAGGATTTAATACTACTCCGGCTTTAACGCCAAGATTTTTAATTTTATTTATCACGGAATTAAGATGAACAGCTTCTTCCTGATGAACCGAAATGTAATTTGCTCCGGCTTCGGCAAACTGCTCAATGTAATTCTGCGGGTCTTTAATCATTAAATGAACATCCAGCGGAAGTTTAGTAACCCGCCGGACAGCTTCAACAATAAAAGGACCGAAAGTTATATTCGGCACAAATCGTCCGTCCATAACATCACAGTGAATAATATCAGCGCCGCCGATTTCAGCGGTTCTTATCTGCTGTGCAAGATTAGCAAAATCGGCAGATAATAAAGATGGGGCAATGTATTTCATAAATTTTCTCTAATCCTTTGCTACAACCAGCGAAACACTGTCGCCTATTGCAACAAGTTTCCCTTCGGCAGGATACTGAATAACTATAGTGTTAGGTAACAATGCGGGCGAATTAACATAGGTAATTTCACCGGGTACAAGCGAATTGTTCCGAATAATTTTTTCGGCTTCAGTAAGCGAACGCCCCACAACCTGAGGCACGCGTATTTGTCCGAGTTTCGGCCCGATGCTTATTTCTATATCCACCTCTTCACCCTGGGCAACATTTCTGCCTTCTTTTAAGCTTTGACCGATTACAGTGTTTTCGGGATATTCGGATTCAACTTCAATTACCTTTCCTAATTTAAGTTCGTACCGTTCAATGGTAATTTTCGCGTCCCGTAAAGTTTTTCCTTCCAACACCGGCATTTTTACAAGCTTTTCGCCGCCGCTGATGCAAAAGTAAACTCTCCTGTTTTCCTTAACTACGGCTCCCGAAACAGGTTTCTGAAAAAAGACAATCCCTTTTTCAACCTTATCGTTAACGCGGGGTTCTTCTTCAATAGGATTTAAATTGGCGTCTTTCAGTTTAATTATTGCCTGTTCTTTTGTTAAACCGATAACGCTTGGAACAGTAACTTCGTCTTCATTTACTACCCAAGGCATATAAACGTTATCGAATGTTAAAAGCAGCAACATAACAGCCGCAAAAATAATAGCGGCATATATCAATATTTTCTTTAATAATTTTTTCATTTCGTAAATATATTAAAAGCAATTTTTTGTAACAACTTCCCTTTTCAATATGGAGCATATTTTTTTATATTGCACAGTAAATTTAATGTAAAATTATAAATAATCTGCTAATTTATAGGCAAACCGGGAGATCGAAATGTTTGAAGGACATCCAAAAGGATTAAAAATCCTGTTTTTTACAGAAATGTGGGAACGATTTGGTTTTTACACAATGCTTGCCGTTTTTGTTTATTACCTTCAGGAAAATTTTAAGTGGGATGAGGCAACTGCCACAAATGTTTACGGAATATTTTTAGCCGGCGTTTACTTTACGCCTGTTTTTGGCGGTTGGCTGGCAGATAATATTCTTGGCTACGGAAAAACCATTACAATCGGCGCAATTATTATGTGCGCAGGTTACGCTTTAATGGCAACACCAACAAGCGAGTCGCTGTTTTTATATTTTGCTCTTGCAATTGTTGCACTGGGCAACGGATTGTTCAAAGCAAACATTTCTGTTCTTGTAGGAAATTTATACGGGCACGCGGAAAAATCGTTAAAAGATGCAGGATTTAATATCTTTTATATGGGAATTAATGTCGGTGCTTTTTTCGCTCCTTTTGCTGCTTCGGGCATAAAAGATTATGTGATGAATAATTTCGGACTTTCGCTTGCAAACGGATACAATGCGGCTTTCGGAATTGCATCAGCCGGAATGATTATTTCTGTTTTGGTTTTTCTTATTTTCCGGAAATATTATATTTCTGCCGATTATCAATCCAAGAATACCGTAAATAAGGAAAAGGATATCGTTCTTACTCCTAAGCAGGAAAAGGACAGAATACTTGCTCTAATTACAATTTTCGGTATAGTAATTTTCTTCTGGATGGCGTTTCACCAGAACGGAGCAGCACTCTCATTGTTTGCAAGGGATTTTACCCACCAAAACGTAAACAAACTTACCTTTCTGCTTTTTGATGTTGTTACTCTTGTTTCTATTATAATTGTTTTATTGGGCATTGCAGGTCTGTTTAATAAAAAGAAAACCGCAAAAGACAATTTTATAAATTTAATATTTTTAGCAGCGGGATTAGCTGTAATAATTTTTAAGTATTTATCATACAGTAATCAAAACCAGATTTCCCCTGAAGAATTTCAATCTTTTAACCCTATGTTTATTGTGCTTCTTACTCCATTGTTAATTAAATTTTTTGGATTTTTGAATAAAAAAGAAAAAGAACCGTCATCTCCTGCAAAAATCGGTATAGGAATGTTTCTTGCAGGCATTTCTTTCCTGATAATGATGTTTGTTTCTTTCGGGCTGCCGGCTGTACATTCACTTAACGGCAGCGCATCATCAATTACAGTGTCTCCGTTTTATTTAATAGGAACGTATTTTATGATTACTATTGCAGAACTTCATCTCAGTCCGATGGGATTATCATTTGTATCTAAAGTTGCACCGCCCAAACTTAAAGGATTGATGATGGGCGGCTGGTTCGGCGCAACTGCAATCGGAAATTATTTATCGGGGTTTGTTGGCAGGTTTTACCAGAACTGGGAACTTTGGCAGTTCTTTTTGCTGCTTGTAGTTTTCGCATTTTTAGGCGCGGTGATGATAAGGTTTGCACTAAAAAAACTTAAAGCTGCAACTGAATAAATGTACAGAAACTACTTATATCTTAACAGACTTGTTAGCGAAATTTCCGGTCTGCTTATAAATAAAACTGTTTACGAAACTTTCACTCAGGAAAAGGACAAACTGCTATTACGTTTTGGCGATAATAATAAGAGTGAAAATCATATACTTATTTCTACCGACAGCAGTCAGTCGTATTTAACTTTGCTCGATATTCACCGGAAAGCCAAAAAAAACACTTTCAGCTTTTTTGGCAGATTTTTGCCCGATAAAATTGAAGGCATTTTTATTGCCGAATCGGACAGAATTATTTTAATAAAACTTGCTAAATCGTGCATTTACTTTTTAATGAGAGGCAGCTTAACAAATGTTGTTGCTTTAAGTAATTCAGGTGAAATTGAAACATTTAAAAAACTAAGCGAAAACGAGCTTACTTCAATAAAAACGCTGCTTAACGAAACGCAATTTTCGGCTGACTTGTTTGAAGCTGATCTTTCCTTTTTAAGCGAGTCTCAAGATTTTTCCGTCTTAAAAGAACATTTTCCCTTTCTATCGAAAAAGATTTTTGATGTGCTTAAAACAAAATCCGCTTCTTACGGAATTAAAAATGCTTTAGAAGAAACATTTAGCGACTTTTTAAAACGAGAAATTGCAGTTGCCGAATTTAACGGAGAGCTTGTTTTTATTCCCGAACCTTGGATATCCGCAAATGTTTCTGCTGAAATTAGTCGTTTCAATAGCTATATTGAGGCGTTAAATTTTTATCTTAAAGAATTTTACAAAAAGAACAGACTTTCGGATATAAAAACAGTTCTTGTTAAATTTATTGATACAGAGATGTCGAAAACGGCTAATAAACTTAATAATTTAAGAGTGCGTATCAACAAAGGATCGCGTGAAAAAGAATACAAACAATGCGGAAATCTTTTATTGATGAACCGGCATAAACTTGTTAAAGGTTCCGATTCTGCAGAAGTGCAGAATATTGAAAACAATGAATTAAAAATAATAAAGCTGGATTCAAAAAAATCACCGCAGCAGAATATAGATTATTATTTTGAAAAATCGCGCGACGAGAAACAAAATTACGAAATATCGAAAGAACTATACGAAAACAGCTTAAAGCGTTACGATAAATTAAAAAGAATATCAGAAACAATTCAGAACGAAGATAACCCGAAAGAACTTGAAAGAATTGCCGACGAATTAAAAATAAGAAAGACTTCCGTAAAGATGAACAACAAGTTTGAAGAGAAAATAAGATTTAAGCAATATTTAATTGAAGGAAAATATCAGCTTTTTGTCGGAAAAGACAGCGAAAGCAACGATAAACTAAGCATTAAGTTTGCCAAACAAAACGATTATTGGTTCCATGCACGGTCTGTTGCCGGTTCGCATGTAGTTTTAAGATACGAAAATAAAAAGGAAGCTGTTCCTAAACATATTATTAAAACAGCCGCCTCGGTAGCAGCTTTTCACAGCAAAGCAAAAACTTCTTCTGTTGCACCTGTTATATATACGTTTGCAAAATATGTGGTTAAAAAGAAAGGAATGCCTCCGGGACAGGTGCAGGTGCTTAAAGAAAATGTTGTTCTGGTAAAACCGGAAATTCCGGATAATTGCGAATTTATTGATGATAAAGAGCAGGTTTAATTTGAAGGAAAAGAAGTTTAAAACAATTTTCATCCTTGTTATTTTCAGCGCGCTGTTTTCTTTTGCATATAATAATTTTTCCAAAAACAGTATCCCTTTAACAATTGAAAGACCGGAAATTGTTTTTGAAAATGAAGCAGGTAAAAAAATAAGCTCCGATAAAATAAAAGCAGTTAAATTTACGAAAGCGGAAAAGCTGTTCAATCTTGGCGTGGTTTTTATTGATGCGCGTGATAAATGGGATTTTTCGGACGGGCATATTAAAGGCTCGGTAAATATTCCGGAATACGATTCCGACAGCTACGAAGAAGATATAAAAAAGCTTGATAAAAGTGATTCCTACATTATTTATTGCGGCGGTGATGACTGCGATACAAGCGTGAGGCTCTACCAAAAATTAGCTAAAATGGGGTTTGAAGATTTATATGTTTATATAGGCGGCTGGACCGAATGGAAAAACAACAATATGCCTATTGATAAAGGAACAAAGAAATGAGTCGGATGCTTCATAACGAATATTTCCTTCTAATTTTAAGATTGACTGTTGCCTCAGTATTCATTTTTGCTGGAATTGAAAAAATTGCCGATCCCTCGTCTTTCAGCGTTTCAATTGATAACTACAGGTTATTCCCAGATTTTTCTATAAATATGGTTGCAATTTTTCTACCCTGGCTCGAAGTATTTGCCGGCATCCTGATGCTGTTCGGAATTTCGGTAAAAGAAACTGCTCTTGTTTTTAATTTTCTGCTGATTTTATTTATCGCAATAGTTATTTCGGCACTGGCAAGAGGACTTAACATAGACTGCGGGTGTTTCGGCACAGCGGCTGCGCAAAAAGTAGGATTAACAAAAATAATAGAAAATATTCTTCTTCTTTCTGCCGGAATATTGCTTCAGATAAACGGTTCATCAAAATTATCCGTTAAAGAATAAATGATTGAAAAAGATAAAATCCGTAAGATTTTAATAATTAAACTCCGCGGAATAGGCGATGTTGTCCTTTCCACAATTGTTTTGGAAAATCTTAAAACAGATTTCCCTGAAGCTGATATTGATTTTTTAACGGAAAAGCCAAGTAATTTTTTCCTTGAAAATATTCCTTTGATAAACGAAGTAATTATTTTCAGAAAAAAATCTCTATCAGACAGAATTAAACAGATAACGGAAATCCGTAAAAGAAAGTATGATATTATTTTCGATTTTTACAGTAATCCTGCTACTGCCCTGCTTACTTTTTTCAGCGGAGCAAAATACAGAGCGGGATTTCCTTATAAAGGCAGAAATTACGCATATAATTTAAAAGGACCTGAAGAACGCGGAAAATATCACGCGGCGCAGCTTCATCTCGAATTCCTTAAAATATTAAATTTATCGCATAGTTCAAGCCATCTTTTGTTCGGAATTAACAACACCGATATGGATTTTGCACGAAGTTTTATTAAAAATAATTTCCCAGGTAAAATAGCCATTTGCGGTATTTCTCCAAGCGGCGGCTGGCAGTCCAAAAAATGCGATGCCGATATTTTTGCAATATTTGCCGACGGCATTGCCGATAATTTTAACGTTAATATGCTTATTCTTTGGGGCCCGGGCGATTTTGAAGATGCCGTAAAAATTAAATCGTTAATGAAAAATGATGCGGTTTTAATTCCCGAGACAAATATTTGCAAGATGGCGGCATTTATTTCACAATGCAGTTTTATTCTGGCAAACGACAGCGGTCCTATGCACATTTCAACGGCTGTAAAAACACCGGTTTTATCACTTCACGGACCAACAAGCCCCTTCCTGCAGGGACCTTTCGGAGATATGCACGAATGGTACAGAGTTGAAAATCTTGAATGTATTGAATGCAATCTCCTCGATTGCAACCGCAATCACGAATGTTTTAAGAATATGGAGATATGCTCCGTGATAGAAAAAATTCAGAGACTTATTGATAAAAACAATATCCGGTTAAATGAAAGAAATTGAAATCTTTTTTAAGAATGTTTTTCTGAAACTTCTCTTATTATTTAACAGACCTTCCAGAAAAAGAGCACTGCCCGTAATAGATAAAAACACAAAAGTCCTTTTTATCCGTTTAAACAGAATCGGCGATGCTCTTGTTACAACTCCTCTGTTAAAATTTATTAAAGATAATTGCAATTGCAGCATCGGCGTTTTAGCCGGCAGAAAGAATTTCTTTGTATTCAAAAACACTTCAAGTAATAGCCCTATATTATTATTCCATAAGGGATTAAGCGGTTTTATTAAAACTGTATCTATTATAAATAAGAATAAATACGATATAATTGTTGATACTCACGATGATGTTTCGGCAACAGTAAGTTTTTTGATTGCTCTTTCAAAAGCGCCGTATAAATTCGGACTTAAAAAAGATAATGAAACGATATTTACGCATACAGTTTCAAAATTAAATCCCTCCGAAAATCACGTGATTAACAGAATAATTGAACTGAGCAGATTATTCTCATTATCCCCTCCCGAAAAAGCAAATATTGATTTTGTTTTAAGAAAGGAAGCTGCAGATTATGCGCACCGGTTTATTGAAGAAAATAAGCTTAAAAGATTTAAAGTAGGTATTAACATTTCTGCAGGCAGCGATGCCCGTTTTTGGGGTACCGAACGATTTAAAAACCTTGCTTCTTTTTTTGAGCAATACAATGTTGATGTTATTATTTTAACAGCTGTTAATGATATTGAAAAAGCAAACGATATTGCTATAAATAAATATCCCTTGTTCTTTAATGAAAATTTTGAGAAATTTTGTTCTTTAATTCCGGAATTGGATTTCCTTTTTACACCGGATACTTCCATTGTTCATATTGCTTCTGCTTTTAATGTCCCGATGTTTGGAATTTATGTTAAATATAACACAGAGGATTTAATATGGTACCCGGCAGCTTCAGAATACGAAACAGTTATAACAACCGAGCCGAATTTTGATAATTTAGAATTTGAGCAGGTATTTCCTAAATTAAAAACTTTTTTCGAGAAAATTTACTATGAAAAGACAAATTCCCGATTGTAAAAAATTCACCGGATACAAACCTTGCCATTCTGACCACGATTGCTGGACAAACGGATGCAAGGATACTGATCCCATAGGCGTTAAAATTCTTATAATTAATCTTGATGCAATGGGTGATGTTTTAATGACAACCGCTCAGTTGAAATCGATTAAAAAGAAGTTCCCTGTTTCAACAATTTACTGGGTAACATTAAAAGTTTCTGCGGCACTCTTGGAAAACAATCCTTTTATCGATAAGGTTTTTGTGTACGATTTTGAGAGTATCTCAATACTTAATCAGTTAAAATTCGATTACGTTTACAGCATCGATAAATCTTTGCGCTCCGGGGCTTTGGCAATGTCTGTTAATGCAAAAAACAGACTTGGTTTTGGAATTGATGATATAGGTAAAATTATTCCTTTGAATGACGGTGCCGAATACAATTATCTTTTGGGAATGGACGATCATTTGAAATTTAAAGTTAATCAGCGCACCGGTCAGGATTATCTTGCGGAAACACTGGAACTTGAATATGAGCGCAACGATTATGTTTTTGAATTTACTGATGAAGAGAATATTTTTATTGAACAATACAAAAATGAAATCCATATTACCCCCGAAGATAAAATTGTGGGCTTTAACACCGGATGTTCGAATACTTTTCCGAATAAAAAAATGACAGTTGAACAGCATTGCAATCTTATTGAAAGTCTTCTTGCATACGGCGATTATAAAATTATGCTTTTGGGCGGCCCCGAAGATAACGAAAGAAACAACGAAATTGCAGAATATTTCAAGGGACTTATAATAAACACTCCGACAAATGAAGGAGTAAGGCAAGGCGCTTGTTTCGAAAGTATTCCTCAGGTTATAGTTACGGGAGATTCTTTTGGAATGCATTTGGCAATTGCCTTAAAAAAATATATTATCGCCTGGTTCGGTTTAAGCTGCTGGACGGAAATTGATCTTTATGACAGAGGCGTTAAATTATTTCCGGAAGGACTGGAATGCGCCCCCTGCTGGAAAAAAGAATGCCCTTACAATCTGGAATGCATTCAGATGATTGATCTTGAAAGGATTGAAAAAGAAGTAATAAATTATTTTATTTCATATCAGCAATGATAAAGAAAAGTAAAAATATTAAAGATATCCAGATTCAAGCCGGAAGACCCTTAGTTCTTGACGGAGCTACAGGAACTCAGTTAATTGAAAGAGGCATTGAGCAGGATAACTCTCTTTGGACATCTCTGGCAAATCTTAATTCTCCAGATATTGTTCAAAAAGTTCACGAAGATTATATTTGTGCCGGTGCCGACATTATTACTACAAACACGTTTCGCACAAATCCCGCAGCTACCGAAAAATACGGAAAGGTTTTTTCAGAAAAAATGGTAGAAGCTGCTTTGCAGATTGCTTTTGATGCTGCCGCAGGACGGGATATAATAATTGCAGGGTGTAATCCTCCTGCAGAGGACTGTTACCAGCAGGAACGAAAATTAAGCGAAAACGAACTTAAAAATAACCATCAGGAGCACATTACGCTTTTATGGGAATACGGCAGCGATATAATTCTGAACGAAACACAAAGCCACCTTGATGAAATTTTAATAATCTGCAAAATCTGTTCTTCAATGCAAATCCCTTTTATCATAAGCATGCTGATAGATGAAAATCTTAAACTTCTTA
>JAAYAN010000050.1 GCA_012719345.1 Ignavibacteria bacterium
TGGAGTTAAAACTGTTATTTGGAATGGTGAAAGTAATACTGGTATGCAAGTTCCAAGCGGTATTTATATTTATAGAATGGAAGCAGATAGATTTGTCAAAACTCAAAAAATGATATTGATTAGATGATAAAATCTATTCTGAATATTTAGTAAAACACTTATTTCTATAAATTAATAAATAAAATTTAAAAACTGGATACTATCGTGAAAAAAATATTATTCCAATTTAGTTTGTTTTTTTTGGTTGCTCAATCCCTTTTAGCACAAGGTCTTCCTAGAAATTATACTGAAATAAAAGAGAAGATACCTAAGTTATACCAACAGCTAATTTTAGACGGATTTACTACACCCCCGGAGTTTAATGTACGAACCGCTGCAGAATGGGAAGAGATGCAGGGGCTTCTTATTAATTGGGATTCAGATCACAATGAACTATTAGGCCAAATTGTGGATTATGCACAAGAAGAATGTATGGTATTCATAATTAGTACGGCTCAAGATTCAGTTGAAAATTATCTAACGGGTGTTAATATTCCCCTTAATAATATCGCTTTTATCAACGCACCAACAGATGCATTTTGGGTTCGTGATTATGGTCCGGTATCTATTTACAAGAATTATACGGAAGAACTAAGCTTTGTTGACTGGAGGTACTATAGTGGATTTTACGGGAGACCTCATGATGACGTTATCCCTGGAACTGTTGCTGATTATTTAGGTATCAACGTTTATCATACTACAGCGCCTCCTTATGAACTAAGGAATTATGGGGGGAATTTTATGTCGGATGGTCATGGTGCAGGTTTCTCAACTTATTATGTTCTTAGTCATGATGATGAAGAAGGTAATCCAAATCTAAGTGAACCCCAAATTAATATGATAATGCAAGCTTTTAATGGGATAAATCCTTATTTAAAAGTTGAAACGTTGCCAATAAATGCAATTGATCATATTGATATGTATATGAAACTTCTGGACGAAGAAACCATTTTAGTTGGTGAATATGCATCAGGAGTTCAAGGTTCACAGAATAATGTACAGATTCAGGAAAACATAGATTACATTTTAAATAATTTCTCAACATGTTTTGGAAGAGATTATCAAATAATCAGAATACCTATGCCGCCAATTGAAGGGACAATACAAAGAACGTATACAAATTCACTCATTCTGAATAAAACCGTTCTTGTCCCAATTTACGATAAAGATCCGGCTATGGATCTCAATGCTTTATCTATTTATCAAAATGCCATGCCGGGATATAATGTCATAGGTATTAATTCAGAATTAGTTATACCATTGTCAGGAGCTATACACTGTATTACAATGGGGGTAGGTGATGAAGACCCGGTTTTTATATCTCATGCCAAAATAAGAGAAGTTGCTAATACAGGTCCATATAAAATTAATGTTTTTCTAAATACTCAAAGCGGCATACAAAATTCTTTTTTATTCTGGTCTAACCAACCTGGTGGCGGTTATCAATCAGTACAACTTGTTCCAACAGGGAATGATAATTATACTGCATATTTACCTCCACAGGCTGCGGGCAATAATGTTTATTATTATATTTCTGCTTCATCAAACACCGGAAAGACAATTAAAAAACCTTTTACGGGCGGATCACCAAATTATGGTTATTTTAAATTTCAGGTACCGCCAACAGCCGCACCTCCCTATAATTTATCGTTAAATAACGAAACAATTCTGTCCGGCATAACAGTTGAATTCCAAGCATCAAACTCAATATCTGCAATATCAAACTATACTGTTAAAAATGGCGCTGATGTAACTTTTACAGCAGGAAATTCGATTACCCTGAACGGACCGCTGAATATAGAACTGGGAGCTGAATTTAATGCAGAAGTTTATCCGAA
>JAAYAN010000051.1 GCA_012719345.1 Ignavibacteria bacterium
TGGAGTTAAAACTGTTATTTGGAATGGTGAAAGTAATACTGGTATGCAAGTTCCAAGCGGTATTTATATTTATAGAATGGAAGCAGATAGATTTGTCAAAACTCAAAAAATGATATTGATTAGATGAGAAAATCTATTCTGAATATTTAGTAAAACACTTAGTTCTATCAATTAATAAATAAAATTTAAAAACTGGATACTATCGTGAAAAAAACATTAATAACCTTAACGCCAATCAGAATAATGCAAATTATGCTAATTGTTCTTTTTATAAAGACAAACTATGTGAAAGCCCAGGGTCTTCCGGTCTTTTGGAACAAAATACCAAATAGCTTAACTAGGCTTGAACAAAAATCTACTAACCTAAACTTAACAATAGAACCATCTTCTCCACCTCCATTTACAACACCTAGAACAATGGCAGAATGGGAAGAGAACCAGGGAATATTACTAAGCTGGGGCAATGAGGAGTATACGAATGAAAAACATGATGTCCTTTGCGAAATAATAGCTAATGTTTTACAGGAAACCAATATAGATATCTATTTAGTATGCAAAAACAGTAACACCGTTGCGCAATATTTATTAAATACGCATAGCATACAATCTCCAAGAATAAAATACTTAATTGAACCCAATTTATTAACAATATGGAGCAGAGATTTTGGTCCTGTAACAATCTATGGAAATTATGTTGATAGTTTAAGCTTTATGGATTGGAGATATTATTTTATAGCAGAAAATAGCGATGGGGAAGTTCCTCAATTACTTGCTGATTATTTAGGTATTGAACGATACGAAAATAATGGCGACGGTGATTTTAATGGTATATTTGAGGGCGGCAACTTTATGTGTGATGGTCTCAGCACAGCTTTTTCTACCAGAGCATATGATAATACCTTTGAAGCATATAATGGAATTTCAAGCAGCAGATGGTTAAATATAGTACCACTCCCTTTTCCTTCGCCAAATTACTACAATACTCCACATATCGATATATTTATGAAATTGCTGGATGAAGAAACAATTCTTATTGGGAGATTCAATTCCGGTGATAATGATTACGGGTTGAATGATGATATAAATGCCAGTATTAATTTGATACAAACAGAATACGAAACACATTTTGGCAGGAAATATAAAATTGAGATAATTCCTATGCCAGCACCAACATATTACAATGGGTATTATGGGAGAGACTTAGTTTTTAGATCCTACACTAATTCCCTGATAATAAACAACTTGGTACTTGTACCGACTTATAACGATGTGAGGGATGCAGAAGCAATTGCAGTTTATGAAACACTTATGCCTGGTTATACTATTGTACCAATTAATTGTTCAGCGCTTGATGGATCTGCCGGGGCAATACATTGCGTAACAATGGGGATAGGTGCAGCAAGCCCTATTTATTTTGAGCATGAAGAAATACGCGCTGATAATCCTGAAGAAAATGTTGATAGTACCGGACCATATAAAATTATAACAACATTAAAAAGTCAAACATCGATTACAAATGCATCATTGTACTGGTCAAACTCGCCAGGAACAGGATATCAACAATTGCCGCTTGTAAATTACGGGAATGACAATTATCTGGCTTACATTCCGCCGCAAGCAGCAGGTAACAATGTTTATTATTATCTTTCCGTGTCCAATGGTCAAAAAACAATTACAAAACCAATACCGGCAGCCGATGGCGGTTATATGGATTTTCAAGTTGATGCCGGTGCAGTGCCGCCTGTTAATTTAAGCTTTTCAAATGAAGAAGTGAAATCAGGTATTAAAGTTGAATTCCAAGCATCAAATTCAATTACTGCAATATCAAACTATACTGTTAAAAATGGCGCTGATGTAACTTTTACAGCAGGAAATTCGATTACCCTGAACGGACCGCTGAATATAGAACTGGGAGCTGAATTTAATGCAGAAGTTTATCCGAA
>JAAYAN010000052.1 GCA_012719345.1 Ignavibacteria bacterium
CCCGGACATGTAGGAATTTACATAGGCGAAAATCTTTTTGCTCACGCCAGTCGCAAACAGGGGGTAATTATTTCTTCAATGGAGACTGAATATTATTTTAAACGCTATGTTGGTGCCAAGCGTTTGGATTTGAATCTCAAATAGAATAAATTTGCTACTCGGATTCGTACAAAAACTTTACGAAATTTAATTAAAAATATATAAGGAAAATAACTATGGAATTCAGGATTGAAACTGATACTATGGGCGAAATAAAAGTGCCAAGCGATAAGTATTACGGAGCACAGACAGCCCGGTCTTTAATGAACTTCAAAATAGGCGGTGAAAGATTTCCGCGCGAAATGATAAGAGCTTTGGGCATTCTTAAAAAAGCAGCAGCTCTTGCCAATAAAGAATTAGGAATGTTAAGCACCGAAAAAGCTGAGCTAATTGTTAAAGCGGCCGATGAAGTAATTTCAGGAAAACTTGATGAACATTTCCCGTTAGTCGTTTGGCAGACCGGAAGCGGAACCCAGACAAATATGAATACAAACGAAGTGATTTCGAACAGGGCTATTGAAATTTCAGGCGGAGTTATGGGAAGTAAAAAACCTATTCATCCAAACGACGATGTTAACAAAGCTCAGTCATCTAACGATACATTTCCTACAGCAATGCACATTGCAGCAGTTGAAGAAATAAACAGAAATCTTATTCCGATGGTTACAAAATTGCGCGACGCTTTGGCAGTGAAAGCCGAAGAATTTAAGGATATTATTAAAATAGGCAGAACTCATCTAATGGATGCAGTTCCATTAACTCTCGGTCAGGAATTTTCGGGATATGTTCAGCAACTTACTTACGGGTTGGAAAGAATAAACGGATGCCTGCCGCGTCTTTCGGAATTAGCTTTAGGTGGAACTGCTGTTGGAACAGGCTTAAATACGCACAAAGATTTTGCCGAAGTATCGGCGCGTAAAATTTCTGAAATTACAGGGATTAAATTCAGTTCAGCGAAAAATAAATTTGAAGCTTTGGCAGCACACGATTCAATTGTTGAAACAAGCGGTGTATTAAAAACTCTTGCCGCTTCTTTAATGAAAATAGCTAACGATGTACGCTGGCTTGGATCAGGTCCTCGTTGCGGAATTGGAGAATTAAATCTTCCGGAAAATGAACCGGGAAGCTCTATTATGCCTGGTAAAGTAAATCCTACTCAGTCCGAAGCAATGACAATGGTTTGCGTGCAAGTGCTGGGAAATGATGCAGCAATAGGGTTTGCCGGAGCAAGCGGAAATTTTGAATTAAATGTATTTAAACCTGTAATGATTTTTAACTTGCTGCAATCAATAAAACTTTTATCGGATGCTTGCGACAGTTTTACCGAAAATTGTGTTGTTGGAATTGTTGCCAACCAGAACAATATTAAAAAACATCTCGAAAATTCACTGATGCTGGTAACATCGCTTAATCCGCATATTGGATATGATAACGCTGCTAAAGTTGCAAAAAAAGCATTTAAAGAAAACACAACTCTTAAAGCTGCTGCAATTGAACTTGGCTTACTTACTTCCGAAAAATTTGATGAAGTAGTTCGTCCGGAACAAATGATTGGTCCTGAAAACTAAAAAAGACTTAAAAAGAGACTGCCGAGAAGATAAAAATTCGGCAGTCATATCTTTCAAAATTTGTATTCGCGTATTTTGATAGTCAGTTTATATTTCGTAATTTTCGTAGCTTAATAATTAAAAATGAAATAATTCCGCTTGAAAGAACGAATATTAAATATTTATCTTGTAATAGTAAACGATATTGTAACTGAATTCAGAGCAAAAGATTATCTCTTGGACGGGGATGATGATAGCAAAATAAAATTTCTTTATTCAAAAGCTGCTGCCGATTTTGATGATGCTGTTAAATATGAAGCACCGTCCAATAAAAATGATAAAAAAATGACTTACAAACAATTTTCGAAGCTGGAAAAACAAGGCAGACACTACGAATTATTCGAAAATATCTTTACAAAATACGAAATCCCCGAAAATCCTCTCATCTGTGTAACTCCGGTAGTGGACGGGAAAATAATTTGTCAATAATATTTGAGGTTAAAAAATGAATAATATTTCTAATGAACTTATGCAGAAATGCATAAACACAATCCGCTTTTTAGCAGTTGACGGCGTACAGAAAGCAAACTCTGGTCACCCTGGAATGCCAATGGGTTGCGCTCCAATTGCACATCTACTTTATTCCGAAATTATGAAATACAATTCCGCAAATCCTAAATGGATAAACCGCGACCGTTTTGTGTTATCAGCCGGACATGGCAGTATGCTTTTATACAGTATGCTTCATTTAGCCGGTTATAAAGTATCGATTGAAGACTTGCAGAGTTTCCGCCAGTGGGGAAGCATAACCCCGGGACATCCGGAATTAGGAATGACCGAAGGAGTTGAAACTACTACAGGTCCTCTCGGACAAGGTGTTGCCAGCGCGATAGGAATGGCTACCGCTTACGAAGTTCATCGTGCAAGATTTAATAAACCCGGATTTGAATTATTTAATCATAAAATTTATGTAATTGCCAGCGACGGCGATCTTATGGAAGGAATTAATCACGAAGTTGCTGCTTTTGCCGGACATAACAAACTTTCTAATCTTATTGTGCTTTACGACAGCAACAATATCTCAATTGAAGGCGACACAGACATAGCAATGACTGAAAACGTTGCAAAACGGTATGAAGCATACAATTGGAATGTTCTGAAAGTAAGTGATGTAAACGATATTGAACAGCTGCGTGGTAAAATAAATGAAGCACAAAAAGAAACTGTTAAACCGACATTAATAATTGTAAAAACTAAAATCGGTTATGGAAGTCCGAATAAGCAAGGCAAAGAATCTTCGCATGGTTCTCCTCTTGGTAAAGAAGAAGTTGCATTAACAAAGAAAAATCTTAACTGGCCTGAAGATAAATTTTTCTATGTACCTGATGAAGTGAAAGCAGTTTACGATTCAGTTAAAAAGCAGGGAGCCGAGTACGAAAAACAGTGGAATGAAATATTCGAAAAATATTCAAAAGAATATCCTGAAGAAGCAAAAGAAATAAAAAATATATTCAGCGGAAATTTCGGAGACGGATGGATTAGCAAACTGCCTGAATATAAAACAAGTGATCCTGCTGTTGCAACAAGAAGTGTTTCAGGAAAAGTACTGAATTCAATTGCTCCAGCAATACCGGCATTAATGGGAGGTTCTGCAGATCTTTCGCCATCGAATAATACACACTTAAAAGATTTTACCGATTTTTCACCGGAAAATAGAGCGGGAAGAAACTTCCATTTCGGAGTCCGTGAGCATGGAATGGGTTCTATTATGAACGGAATGTCTGCTTACGGCGGAATCATTCCTTACGGCGGAACTTTTATGGTCTTTTCCGATTATATGCGTCCTTCTATTAGATTAGCAGCTCTTTCCGAATTGCGCGCTATATATGTTTTCACTCACGACAGTATTGGTCTTGGCGAAGATGGTCCTACTCATCAACCGGTTGAACATGTTGCATCATTAAGAGCAATTCCAGGTGTTAAAGTATTCCGTCCTGCAGATGCAACAGAAACAGTGCAGGCTTGGAAGTATGCTATTAAATGTCACGGACCGGTTGTTTTAGCTCTTACCCGCCAGAATCTGCCCGTAATTGACAGAGAAAAATATGCTCCTGCGGAAATGGTTGAAAAAGGCGGATATATTCTTAAAGATACAATCGGTAAGCCTGACGTTATTATTGTAGCTACAGGTTCAGAAGTTGATATGTCCTTAAAAGCTGCAGATATTTTAGATGCCAAAGGCAAAAAAACACGTGTGGTAAGCATGCCTTGTGTTGAAGTTTTCAACAGCCAGCCAGCTGAATATAAAGAAAAAGTTTTCCCTTCGGATATTACAAGAAGGATTTCTGTTGAGGCAGGAATAAGCATGGGATGGGAAAAATTTGTGGGTCTTCAGGGACGCTGTATTGCTCTCGACAGATTTGGAGCTTCGGCGCCATACGAAATTCTTTATAAAGAGTTCGGATTTACAACTGAAAATATTGTAAAAACAGCTGAAGAATTATTCTAAATAAAAATTAAGAAAGCGGAGAACTCTCCGCTTTTTTAATTTAAATTATTGCAATAATTTATGTTTACTTCCTGAATTATTAAAACACGAAAGGGATTGATTTAATATTTTTAGAAATGTAACTTTGCGCATAACAGGAGGAAACAATGCCAATCTTACAGGATTTTAAGACTATACCGCAGCTTTACTCATTTCTTACCGAAGATTATTCAAAAAAAAACAACAAAACTGTATTAAAATATAAACTGCAAAACAAATATAAAGATATTGATTACTTTGAATTGAAAAGAGAAACAGAATCTTTTGCTCTCGGTTTAGCGGCTTTGGGAATTAAACGCGGGGATAAAGTATCTATTATTGGTGAGAACAGACCGGAATGGGTTTATTCAGATATGGCAATATTAGGACTCGGGGCAATTGACGTGCCTTTATATCCTATTTCCACATCCGAAAATATTCAATTCATAATTAATAACAGTGAATCGAAAGGAATAATTGTTTCAAATAAATTTCATCTTAACAAAGTTTTAAAGATTAAGGATAAGTGTAAAAATCTTCAGTTTATTGTGGTGATGAACGATTTAGATGAAGATATAGATAAAAATACTGCAACATTTAAACAAGTTCAGCAAATAGGAAGAGATTTCGAACGTGAAAACCCGGGATATTTTAAACAGAATCTGGAAATCTGCAAGGAAAATGATTTATGCACGATTATTTATACATCGGGGACTACCGGCGTGCCGAAAGGCGTTATGCTTACACATCAAAATATAATGTCGAATGTTAAAGGCGCTCACATTGCACTTGAAGTTTACGAAACCGATTTGTTCCTTTCATTTCTGCCGTTGTGCCATATTTTTGAGAGAACTTGCGGCTATTATGTGGCTCTTGCTGCCGGATGTACAATTGCTTATGCCGAAAGCATTGAAAAAGTATCACAAAATTTAATTGAAATAAAACCTACAATTATGACGGCTGTACCGCGTTTGTTTGAACGAATGTACAGCAAAATAATTAAGAACATCGAAAGTCAATCGCAAGGAAAACAGAAAATATTCAATTGGGCAATTGAAACAGGAAGAGAATACAGAAAATTATCTGGCAGCAATCAAATTCCGATCGGACTTACAATAAAACATAAGTTAGCTGAAAAACTTGTGTTTACAAAGCTGAAAGAAAGGACAGGTGGAAAATTACGATTCTTTATATCGGGCGGGGCGGCTTTGCCGCGAGAATTAGGCGAATTTTTTGAAGCTGCCGGAATAATTATTCTTGAGGGTTACGGACTAACCGAATCATCACCGGTTCTTGCTGTTAACAGATTAAACGATTATAAATTCGGCTCTGTAGGAAAACCGTTTCCTGGTGTGGAAATAAAAATTGCAAAGGATGGCGAAATTCTTGCATACGGTCCTAACATTATGCAGGGATATTTTAAAAATAAAAAAGAAACGGATGAAGTTCTTAAAACCGGATGGCTTCATACAGGCGATATCGGAGTATTTGATGCAGAAGGTTTTTTAATTATTACAGACAGAAAAAAACATCTTTTTAAAACAAGCGGCGGGAAATATATAGCTCCAACCCCTATTGAAAATTTGTTTTTAGGAAGTAAATATATCGAGCAGTTTGTACTTATCGGGGATAGACGAATGTTTTTGAGTGCTTTAATTGTACCCGATTACGAAGCATTAAAGGAATATGCCGATGCTCATCGTATACAATATTCTAACCAGGAAGAGTTGGTGAAAATGAAACAAATATACGAACTTCTGGAAAATGATCTTTCTCAATTCCAAAAACAGCTTGCTAATTACGAAAAGGTAAGGAAATTTACAATTCTTGAAAAACCGCTTTCAATTGAAAGCGGTGAAATAACACCCACTCTTAAAGTAAAAAGAAAAGTGATTGAAGAGAGGTATAAAGATCTTATTGAAGATATGTACAAGAACGATTGATTCATAAAACTAAATAACTTGAATTTAATTCAATATTAGTTCAAGGTTTAAAAACAATATTAGTAATTTTACCCCTCAAATTGTTATATTTTGCAATTAAATTATTTTAATTCGGGATTTTTTTTGTGAAAAAAGAAAAAGTATTGGTTACCTCTGCATTGCCTTACGCTAACGGTCCAATTCATCTTGGTCATTTAAGCGGAGCATATCTTCCAGCTGATATTTATGTCCGTTATAAAAGATTAAACGGAGACGATATTGTTTATGTATGCGGTTCCGATGAACATGGCGTTCCCATAACAATTTCGGCGGATAAGGAAGGGGTTAAACCAAAGGAAATTATCGACAGATACCACGAACAAAATAAAGAAGCATTTTATAAATTCGGGATGAGTTTTGATATTTACTCCCGCACTTCTTTGCCGATCCATCACGAAACTGCAAAAGAATTTTTCCTTTCGTATCATAAACAAGGCATTTTAAACGAACAGAAAAGCCAGCAGTTTTTTGATGAAAAAGCAAATATGTTTCTTCCGGACAGATATGTTGAAGGCACTTGTCCTAAATGCGGATACGAAGAAGCTCGCAGCGATGAATGCGAAAAATGCGGCTCGCTTTACGATCCATCGGAACTAGTAAACCCGAAAAGCAAAATTTCCGGACAAACTCCGGTTTTGAAAGAAACTTCGCACTGGTTTTTCCCTCTTGGCAAGTATCAGGAAAGATTGGAAGATTATATTAAAGAAATGAATCTAAAGTACAGCTGGAAAGAAAATGTTCTTCAATATTGCAAAGGCTGGTTTACAGACCGTTTAAAAGACCGGGCAGTTACCCGCGACTTGGATTGGGGCGTTAAAGTTCCATTGGATAATGCTGACGGAAAAGTGCTTTATGTATGGTTTGAAGCTGTGTTAGGTTATATTTCCGCTACAAAAGAATTATCGATGCAGCAGAATAATCCTGAATTATGGAAGAAGTATTGGCTGGATGAAAACACAAAATATATTGCTTTTATAGGAAAAGACAATGTTGTATTTCATACGATAATATTTCCTGCAATGCTTATGGCTTGGAATGATGCAAGCAATGAAAAATTTGTGCTTCCCCAGAATGTTCCGGCTAACGAATTTTTAAATTTTGAAGGAAAGAAGTTTTCAAAATCGCGGGGATGGGGAATTGATGTGATTGACTTCATATCCAAGTATCCAGCCGACCCTTTGAGATATACGCTTGCAGCTAATCTTCCGGAAGCGAAGGATACAGATTTTTACTGGAAAGAATTTCAGGCAAGGAATAACAGCGAATTGGCTGACATTTTCGGCAATTTTGTTAACCGAACTTTTACTTTTGCATTAAAGCACTTTGACGGAAAAGTGCCGGAGCGGAAAAATTTAAAAGAGATTGATAACGAAATGATTTCGCTGCTTAAAACATATCCCGAAAAGGTAGGCAATCTGCTGGAAAGATTTAAAATTAAGGAAGCAGTTTTCGAGATGATGAATCTTGCCAGAGCTGGGAATAAATATTTTAACGACAGCGAACCTTGGAAACTGATTAAGAGTGATAAAGATTCTGCCGGAACTGCAATTAATGTTTGCTTAAATACAATTTTTACGCTTGCCGAAATTTTTCATCCGGTTATACCGATGTCGTCGGAAAAAATATTCAAAATGCTTAATTCGAAATCGGTTGATTGGACTGATGCAGGCCTGGAAAATATTAAACCCGGGCATTCACTTAATCAGCCTGAAATATTATTTACAAAGATTGATGATAAAGAGATTGAGAATGAAATAAATAAACTGCCGGCAGAAATAAGTTCCGAACCGGTTGACGAAATAACTTATGACGAATTTAAAAAAATAGATTTAAAAGTAGCCAAAATAACTTCCGCAGAAAAAGTTGAAAAAAGTGATAAACTTTTGAAACTTCAGGTTAGTATTGGAAATAAAAAGAGGCAGATTGTTGCAGGAATTGCAAAAAGTTACGAACCTGAATTACTGATTAATAAAAAAGTAATTATTGTTGCCAACTTAAAACCTGCAAAACTTTTTGGAATAGAATCTCAAGGAATGATACTGGCAGTTGAAGATGCAGACGGAAAATTAAATGTGTTGGAAGCTGGAGTAAAAGTTAAAGAAGGGACAAAAGTCCAATAAAATATATTGTTCTATGAAAATAAAAGCTCCAAGGAATAAAACAGTAGTTGTTTCATCAGAGGACGAATTAAAATATAACGGCGGTTTAATTAATCTTAAAAATGCTGTTAAAACAGAAGATGTGATGAATAAAATCATTAATCAGGATTTATTTGAAGCGTTGAAATATCTGCCTTCGGGTTTTGTGGATTTGCTGATTTTGGATCCTCCTTATAACTTGAGCAAGAAATTTAATGTTGTTAAATTTAATAAAATTACAATTAACGATTACTCTGAATGGATTGAAAAATTTATTGTGGAGTTGAAGCGTACATTAAAACCGGATGCTACTGTTTATTTTTGCAGCGATTGGAATTCCTCTACATCGGTTCACTTAGTTATGCAGAAATATTTTAAGGTACAGAACAGGATTACCTGGGAACGGGAAAAAGGAAGAGGCTCCAAAACCAATTGGAAAAATAACAGCGAAGACATTTGGTTTTGCACTTGCAGCAACAATTATACTTTTAATATTGAAGATGTAAAAATGAAAAGGAAAGTAATTGCTCCTTACAGAACAATTGACGGAGATCCAAAGGATTGGTTGGAAGATGAAAACGGAAGTTTCCGGATTACTTATCCTTCAAATATTTGGAATGATATTTCGGTGCCTTTTTGGTCTATGAAAGAAAATACAGAGCATCCAACACAAAAACCCGAAAAATTAATAGCAAAACTTATTCTGGCAAGCAGCAATAAAGGCGATGTTGTTTTAGATCCCTTTATGGGCAGCGGAACATCGGCTGTTACTGCAAAAAAACTTGGACGCAATTTTGTGGGGATAGAAATTGATAAAAAGTATTGTTTTCTTGCAGCAAAAAGAATAGAAATGGCAGAGAATGATATTAAAATCCAAGGCTATAAGGATGGAATATTCTGGGAGAGAAATTCTTCAAACTCATAATAAATATATCTGTTAAAATTTAATGATGAAATTATTATACAATATACGGAGGTTTTAGATGCGTTTAAGTTTTTTTGTTTATGTTCTGACAATCTTGT
This sequence comes from Ignavibacteria bacterium, assembly GCA_012719345.1. GTDB lineage: Bacteria > Bacteroidota > Ignavibacteria > Ignavibacteriales > Melioribacteraceae > JAAYAN01. The sequence continues at coordinate 9,257 of JAAYAN010000052.1, forward strand.
TGTTAATTACATCTTGTTCATCAAAATTATCTGAAAGCGTTGTTGCCGAGTACGGAAATGAAAACATAACTTTAAAGGAATTTGAGAAGGCATATATTAAAACTGTCGGAGATTCTGCAAAAGCAAAACAAGATTCTTTTGAAAGATATAAAGATTTTTTGGACTTATATGTTAAATACAAAATGAAACTTGCTGATGCCAAAACTAAAGGGTATGATAAAAAAGACGAACTACAGAATGAATTTATCGATTACAAAAAAAATATAGGTTCAACTTTAATAATAGAAAAGCAAATAAAGGAACCTGGAATTAAAGATTTATAC
>JAAYAN010000291.1 GCA_012719345.1 Ignavibacteria bacterium
CGCCAAAAGCCTGTGCCTGAATATCAAGGAATCCATGACCACGTCTGGTGTCGTGATGATCCTGCTTTTCTTTATCCTGATGACCAGCCGTATTTTGGTGTCTTATCAGGTCCCCCAGCAACTGACGGCCCTGTTGCTCGGCGTAACCAAAAACAAGTATATCATTCTCGTGTTAATCAACATCATTCTTCTGATCATGGGAATGCTGGTGGATGATGTTTCGGGAAACATCCTATCGGCCGCCATCTTGTTGCCCATAGCGCAATCTGTAGGGATAGACCCTATCCATTTTGCCGCCATATCTGTGACCAATTTGTCCCTGGGCAATATCACCCCGCCTTGCGCGCCAATGCTATACTTGGCAGGTCATATCGGAGGCAATCTCCCGCTGAACGAGTATGTGAAGCCGGCATCAGCGTTTATGGTGCTGGCTGCGGTGCCCGTCATTCTTGCAGTCACATATATCCCTGAATTCGCCCTTGTTCTTGTGAATGTCTTCTTAAGATAGAGGAGTGTAATGATCAGGACTCAGCCGGAGACTTGCATTGCGGCGCGATCGTAAACGGAGGAACAAATCATGACAGCGATAGACATGCGCGTTCGCGTTCCCCGCGAAAAAAACATTAAGCATCCATACGATATGATGGATTATTACCAGAAGAGAGCAGGGTTCGACCTCCGCTACGGCGTCACGGACAAGGTTTTGCTGGAAGAGATGGCTGCCGCTTCCATTGATATGGCCGTCGTGCACAGCGAGTGGGAGATCGAAGAACCGGCCATTCTGAATGATCATGTTGCAGAACTTGTCAGGAGATATCCGGATAAATTCCTGGCAGTCGTCAGTGTAGATCCAAGAGAGGGCATCACCCAATCACTGCAAAACTTAAAGTCCGCGGTGGGAACGACAAGATGTGTGGGTTTAAGCCTGCAACCCGCATTTCTGGACATGCTTCCCGAAGACGCCCGTTTTTATCCCCTGTATCAATATTGTGAAGAGCGAGGGCTTCCCGTTTGGCTTCATTCCGGGATTAATTATGCCCCGAACCATTCGATCGAGGCGGATCGCCCCATCCATTTTGAAAGAATCCTTATCGATTTCCCTCGAATAAGAGTGGTGGCCTGTCACGCCGCCTGGCCATGGGTCGGTGAGGCGTGCGCACTCGCCCGGAAGTTCTCCCCTCGACTTTTTCTTGAAATCGGGGGTGTTGCACCGAAATACATCTTCAGGAACGGGACGGGATGGGATCCTTTTCTGCATTTCGCCAATTCCATCCTGCAGGATCAGGTCATTTTGGGGACCGATTGGCCGATCATCCCGTTCCAAAGGGCAATCAAGGAGATCAATGAAGCTCCTCTGAAAGACGCAGTCAAACACAAGATTCTTCATGAAAACGGTTTAAGGCTGATTCATGAAACGCTCAATGGCCGGCCAGAAGATCATTGATCGTGGCAAAGGGATCTATGTATAGAGAATCATGTTTTTCCCCCGGTGTTCTCGATGAGATATTCACAAGGAGGATTCTATGTTGA
>JAAYAN010000053.1 GCA_012719345.1 Ignavibacteria bacterium
AACCGCATTAATCGGGTCATTCAGGCAGTATTCATAAAAGTTACTTTGCCCACCGCCGAAGCCTATCGGGTCTTTGGTTGTCCACCTTCCAATTTCAGGATCATAGTCTCTTGCGCCAAAGCGTACAAGTTTGGTGTCGTAGTCGTACAACCCGCCAGCGAAGGTAAAATCATAATCCAGCCATTCGGCATTTCCGGTTTGGGCGGTTAAATTTCCCCACTCGTTCCCGATACGGCTAAAGCCTATCGGGACAGGCTCCATCATTTGAAAGAACTATTTCACCTGTACTTGCATTTACTATTAGTTTTACAGAACCAAGATGGTTTGTAATAACACGGTAAGTAGTGTCATCCTTAACAATGTAACCCGGTCCGTAAAGAACTTTAATATTATCTGCTGAATCAAGTTCTGCAACAGGTAACGAACCTTCCGAATATAGCCATTTTTAATTTGGATATTCTTCGTTTGTTGTCATTTATAACATTCTAATATTTCATTGATATATTTAGATAACAAGCTTTTTAGGTATTTATTTTTATTTATCGGTTTTATTTTACCACTATCCACAACATTCAATTTTATTAATAATTTATATAATTCAATCCATTCGTCATTTTTATTATCCATTATATCAATAAAAAAATCAGCTCTATCAAGAATAAATCTTATTTTTATCTTAGAGTTCTTCAATACATACGTATATTTATTATTTGTGTTAAGTTTTTTAAAACCATATTTCTCAATAAGAAAATCATAATCAACATCGATTATTTCATTAAGATTATCCATGCACACCTCTTTAATGAGTTTTAATCAACCAGCTACTTCCTTGGTATAAAGGTTCGTAACCAGCTTTTACAAGTTGTTTTATTTCTTTTTTTAAGACAGATGCACCAGATCTGATATTAGTACCAATAAATACATCATCTCCACTTTTAATTACTGATTTAATAAAATCACCTTGCCTAACCCAATTCCTAGAAGTACTAGGTTTTAGATAATTTGCTCCCATGTTTTTTGCGACATCAACATAATCTGGTAAGTGTCCTATTACTGTAACACCTTTTTTAGAGAAAGCATTAACAATTCCCTTCCCACCTGCAGCAATACCTAACGCCGTTCCTGTCCATTCTCCAGCTGTATAAGCTCCATTGCAAGGATTTCTATCCCCCGCACCTTTTATATCAAATCCTTTTTCAATTAAATAATCAATCCCATCTAAAGCATAATCTGATAATCCAAATGAAAGATTATTAATCAAACCAGCCGTGAAATCTCTTACGTCATTTAGCCAAGGAATTAATCCAGTTGGATCATTATAATTTATTGGATCATTATAACAATAAGAATAAAAGTTATTGCTTCCTGCAAATCCTAATGGTTCTTTATCTAACCATCTGCCAATTTCGGGATCATAATCTCTTGCGCCGAAACGTACAAGTTTTGTATCTGGATCATATAATCCACCGGCAAATGTAAAATCATAATTAAGCCATTCGGCGTTTCCGGTCTGGGCGGTTAAATTTCCCCACTCGTTCCCGATACGGCTAAAGCCTATCGGGACAGGCTCCATCATTTGAAAGAACTATTTCACCTGTACTTGCATTTACAATTAACTTAACAGAACCAAGGTGGTTTGTAATAACACGGTAAGTTGTGTCATTTTTTACAATGTAACCGGGACCGTAAAGAACTTTTATATTGTCTGCCGAATCAAGTTCAGCTACCGGTAATAAACCACCGGAATATAGCCATTTTTTGGTAAAATCACTTCATAATAATTTGATACTCAATATTTAAAGTAATAATTGTATTAAGAGCCAAAATCTATAGTCGTGACTAGAAAAAACAATTATTTAAAGAATTTAATATTTACTAATTGGCTACTTAAATATAGTATTGAATGAATTTGTAAAATGGTATAAAGTATATAAATAACAGAAATTGAACCATAATTTAAAATAAAAAACACAATGTCATATACTGATATAATAATTACTAAAAAATAAACTATTAAAAATTTAACTTTTATATAGGTTGGTTGAAAAATTGAAATTGCCGGTATGTATTTTTTGTAAGTAAAATATATTAATACAGAAACAATCGGCAATAGAATTACCCATCCCACTAAAAAGCCCATTATAGGAATAATTAAAGAATCTGCATTATTATCAAATACATTATTCTGATATTCAAATAAAATTTCATAGTATTCTACTATAGGCCATATAAAAAACATAAATAATAAATATAAAGCATATTTATTTCTTGATTGTGGAGTATTAGTTAATATTTGCATTCTTACACCCTAATTCTTTTTTATTCTTTTCCCAATATATTTAGAACCTCTAAAATTAATCGTATACGCTGTTCCAGGAATAAAATTATTACCAAACCAAGTTAAGGCCTCACCAGTTGCACTTCTATGGGTAGACGGGTTAAAATCAAACCTATCAGGGTAAGCACTCATATTTCCCCAAAAGACAGCATTCCCTGTCTCAAAAACAAATAATTCACCTTTTAAGCCCAGTGTTATATTTCCAAGAAAATATTTTTGTTCTCCTTTTGTTCCCACAGCAAGTCTATCATCAATCTTAATACTTATATTTTTTCCTTTATTACATGGATCAGACATTGCGGCAGCTATTTGTGGAAATTCTTTTAAGTTAATAGGTCGAATATCCAGATGATCAAATCCCATTGTTAATGGGGTACCGCTTCCACCAATATAGTGCAAATAAGCATCAGCAAAACTTAAAGGTTGCAATCCGCTCGGGTCAATCCTATTCATCGGGTCATTCAGGCAATACTCGTAAAAGTTGCTTTGCCCGCCGCCAAAACCTATCGGGTCTTTGGCTGTCCATCTGCCAATTTCAGGGTCATAGTCTCGCGCACCGAATCGTGTTAAGCCGGTTTCAGAATCGTATAAACCACCTGCGAAACCGAAGTCAAGAAAATCATTATTTTTAAGAACACTTGTTATATTTCCAAATTC
>JAAYAN010000286.1 GCA_012719345.1 Ignavibacteria bacterium
ATTTGCGTTTGTAGTATATTATTCCACCCATCAAAGTTATTACTGTTGCTACTCCAGCTAAAGCAATCCACAGATACATGTTTTCCCACCAATTACCATCGTCATTTGATGCGGTTGTGAAATGTAGTATTTTGCTGTTTGATTGGAATTGGTTTACAGAGAAAAATTCTGTTCTTGACTCGTATCTTTCTAGTGGGTCTGTAACTCTGAGAGTAACTGCGCCTCCATATGAACCTAAATTGAAGCTAGCAACCCCATCTTGTGTACCAACTGTTTGCATATCGTTACCTGTTGCACCATAAGCTACTTGAACATTTAAACCATTTATAGGTGTCAAATGTTCCTGTGTTAAACATGTAACTGTTAACTGGGTATCTTGTTGTCCTATTCCAGCTAAAAAGTTAAATGATAATGTTTCTTCATCTGTTCTTGTTCCAGCAGTGTTTGTTATGCGATAATTAAATAGGATGTTGTCTATTCGCTGATTTAGGTTTCCAAGATTTTTTATGCGCAAAGTAACAGTTTTTTGTTCGTTTGCATCAAAAGCTAATTGACCTCCACCTGTTATTTGACATGTGCCTTCAACTGTTGGCGGTAAATCAAATCCATGTGTAACAGTGCTACCGTAATTGTTCATGTTTTTCAAAGTTGCCGTTACTGTTGCTTCTGTATCTGCGTAAATATCTGAACGGTCTTTGGTGATGCTTAAAATTTGCACGTTTATAATGTCATTGTTTACGATTACTGTGTCTACAAGGTCGGTTGAAACATCAAGACTAAAACTCCATTGTCTAGCGGTTGATGGTGTTGCTACACCTAAACCTGAAGTTCCAACTCCAACTGCGCCTCCTGCACCTGCACCCCAATAATCTGTGTTGAATTTGTAAATGTAAGATTTACTTTGACCATGAGCTGAAGTTGCTTGAAGATAATTCACTACACTTTTTGATTCTTCTGGCGGTTGACTTGTTGTTTTATCTTCAAATGTTGGTGCTTCGACAGGTAAACGATGGGTTTCCCAACCTGGAGGTGAATTACCTTCTAAATTCCCAGGGATAGGTGTGTACCATCCAGCAAAGTCAAATACACCTGTGGGTGTATTAGTTCCGTATATGTATCCTTCATCAACAATGAATGGTAGATTCAGATATGTAGTTCCTGTCCATACAGGAGCAGAGAACTGTGGCATTATAGTGCCATCATCGTTCCATGTTCCAAATATGCCAGTTTGTGCGCCTGCTGTTGTAGCAAAACTTCCTGTTGTATGACCTGTAGCTGGAAATGCTCCACCACCAAACCAGTAATGATAGAAAGATTTGCTGTTACCTCTTGTGTAATCTAAAAATTCTTTAATTTGGTGTAAATCAGAAAACCTGAAGGCGTTATTTGAAGTTATGTATCCTCCGTTTGGTTCTGTTATAACTACTAAGTCATGTATCCAATCGTATTCTAAACCTCCAACTGTAAACTTCAAAGTTACGGTAGCTCTCTCTGATTGGTCTTTAGGATTGTAAAATACGACTTCTTTCTCCATTAACCCTGAAGCAATCTGACTAAAGCTTACATCTATTTGGTATTTGCCGTCACCGATATGTACTGCACCAGGATAATTTGTAGTTAAAGCCCCCGTGTTTTCACCTAATGTTTTTATCATACTTATTGTGAATGGTACATGGTATTCTTTGCCACTTAAAACAGATTGCCAAATAGAAACTGTTTTAGGTGAAACTGTTTGTCCAGCTTTTTGTCCATTCCATAACCCCGTAATTTTTGGGTGAACTATAACGTC
>JAAYAN010000054.1 GCA_012719345.1 Ignavibacteria bacterium
ATCTTTGTTGAATATTTTAACGATCTTATCCCCAATGAAAATCTGCTAATTTATTCATCTGTTAATGGAACCGGAAAAGTTGAAATAATTCAAAGATTTAAAAAATTATTTAAAATTTAAGATCATTTTGTAATAATATTATACTATTTTATATTTTTCTTATTAAATTTGTGGCAATTCTCAAAATGATATTCCGGATTATATATTTAAATGAACAACAGGAACAAAAAAAGACTTCTTATATTTGTACTTATTCCTTTAATTGCGATTATTCCATTATTTACGGATGATTTTTTATTAAAAATAGTTGCGATATTGGTTTTAGTTATTTATGTGGGTTTCATAATATTTCTTCGGGATTCGGTAAAAGGGGATCCTCCCACCACGCAACCAGATGAGAAAATAGATATTACACGAAATCCTGCCGAAAATTACAGCTCTTATTCTGAAGATGAAGGTTTTACAATAATATCGGGCAGTAAACAAGTTGAAGTTCTTACAGCCGATCATCTTAAAAACAGTACTTCGTTAAAAAATAAAAATATATTTAAACCAGCCGACCTAAAACAAGTATACGAGAAAATTGCAACTGAGGATATGCCTTCAGGAATAAGCCAGGATGAACAATTTGAGTTTGTTCTGGAAAAAATACTAACTGTTGTAAAGGAAGCTTTTTTAGCTCATTCCGCAGTATTTTTCTGGTATAATAAAAAGAAAGAAAGACTGACTCTTGAAAAATTTATCTCAAGCTCTGGTGATATCAAAAAGCAAAAGTTTGAACTGGAAGATGATATTTTAAGCAAAATTGTACAAAAGGAAGAACCTGAATTACTTACAGATATTATGCCTAATGCTGAAGCTGATGTAATAAGATATTATAATACACCTCAAGGTATAAAGAGTTTTGCTGGAGTCCCTTTATTTTATGAACGAACATTAGCCGGTGTTTTGGCGCTCGATTCGAAAGTTGTTGATGCGTTCGGTATTGAATCGGTTTATTCACTCGGCAGAATTGTGCGAGTAATCTCTATCATCATTTCTTTATTCGATGAGAAATTCAACGAATCGCAAACAGAGCAGAGGTTAGATTCCCTTCTTAGTATCTTAAGTAATGATAAAAAATTTTCATCGCAAAATGAATTGTTCTCGACTCTTGAAATAGCAGTTAAAAATTTAATTTATTGGGATGCTTTTACTTTCGTCTATTATGAACCGGTAGAAGCTAAATTCAAGACATCAAAAATTATTAACAAAACTTCATTGAAATATGTTGGCGAAAATCTTGAGATTGAAATTCAAGGTACCCTTGCCGGAAAAGCTATTTCGAGCGGTATGCCTGTAAAAATTGATGATACTTCAGTTCAAAAGTATTATAGGTTTTCTTCAAGCGAAGATGTCCGTTTTGACGGATCATTTTTGGCATTACCTTTAATTTATGACGACCAGAATTTTGGGGTGTTGTGTTTCGAGAGTCTGAAGAAAAACATTTATACAAATTCCGATATTAAATTTATGAAGAGTACTGTTAAATTTTTCAGCTTCATACTTTATACTTTTTCAACACAGAATGTTTTAAGAAATTTGATTTCGGTAGATGTTGAAACGCAGATGCTTAATTATAAAACATTTATGGAAAGAACGGCGATAGATTTACTGAAATCCGCAGAATTTAAAGCCCCGGGAGCAGTAGCTTTAATAAAGATTGATGATTTTATTGAGCAGGAATCGTTATTTGAGGGGGATCCTTTCCCGAAAGTTTTAGAGGCGATTTCAAAAATGATAATTGAAGAAACTGGAAATATGAATATAATCGGCAGAATTGACGACAGAGTTTTTGGTGTGTTTTTCTTTAATACAAATTCAAAAGATGTTTTTTTGTGGGCAGAAAAATTAAGAATTAAGGTTGCACGCAAACCTATAACCGTTGTAACAAAGCAAACTACTTTTACGATTTCAATAGGTATTGCATCAACAGCCGGAAAAACTGACGTTGAAGAAGTATTAAAAAATGCAGATCTTGCACTTTCAAAAGCTGTTGAAAAAGGCGGAAATTCAGTTAAAAGTTTGTAATAAATGTGAATAATTTTATAATAATAGTGCTCGACGGTGTAGGTGTTGGTCAATTGCCGGATGCAAGCAAATATGGCGATTGCGGCACAAATACTCTTTCTAATATCGCAAAAATAACCAACGGATTAAATCTACCTAATCTTCAGAAAGCCGGATTAGGAAATATTACTGAAATTATCGGCATTCCGGCAGAAAAAAATCCTTCAGCAAGCTTTGGAAAAATGTTGGAAATATCAAGAGGGAAAGATTCAACCACCGGACATTGGGAGCTTGGAGGTATTGAAGTCGATTTTGATTTTCCATATTATCCACATGGATTTCCTGACGAAATAATAGAAAAATTTATTGAGTTAAATAAATTAAAAGGTGTTTTAGGTAACAAACCGGCTTCGGGTACCGAGATTATTAAAGAGCTTGGAGAAGAACATTTAAAGACAGGGTTCCCAATTGTATATACTTCTGCGGATTCAGTTTTTCAGATTGCGGCTCACGAAGAAGTATTTTCTTTAGAAAAGCAATATGAAATCTGCAAAATTACTCGTTCAAAAATTATGGTAGGCCAACATTCAGCAGGAAGAATTATTGCGCGACCCTTTATAGGCAGCCCCGGAAACTTTAAACGGACTGTAAATCGGAAAGATTTTTCATTAGATCCCCCATCTGATACAATTTTAGATGTTTTGCAAAGAAGCGGCATAAAAACCGTGGCTATCGGAAAGATTAATGATTTGTTTAATTATAAAGGCATCGATAAAGGAATTAAAACAATTTCGAATGATCAAGGCATAGATGAAATAATCGCTTCTGCAAAAAAATATTCAAACAGTCTGATTTTTGCCAATCTGGTAGATTTTGATGTTTATTACGGTCACAGAAATGATCCCTTCGGATTTAAAGGTGCATTAGAATCTTTTGACAATCGGTTGCCCGAAATTTTACTGGCCATCGATAAAACCGATCGGATTATCTTAACATCCGATCATGGAAATGACCCCACTCTTATAAGTACCGATCATAGCAGAGAGTATGTTCCTATCATTTATTTCAATCAGGAAAATATTTCCAGAAATCTTGGAACTCGAAATACTTTTTCGGATGTGGCACAAACTGCAGCGAATTTTTTCGGCATTAAAAATAATTTAAAAGGCATATCCTTTTAAAATTTGTACGAAAGAAAAAATTAAATATATTAGGGCGTTAAATTTATCCTTAAAAATCTTTTAAATAATAAAAGGACGAATTTCTGGAAATATTTAAGCAGCATTTGAAATGAAAAGAGGTTTTAACTTAAACGAGAATCAGTAATTTTGTTCATCAAATTCAGGAAAAACCGAGGACAAATTGAAAATTACAAAGCAGTTTACAAATCGCGAAAGCCAGTCTCTCGACAAATATCTTCAGGAAATAGGAAAAGTTGAACTGCTAACTCCATCTGATGAGATTGAATTAGCTGTTAATATTAAAAAAGGCGATAGAATAGCTTTGGAAAAGCTTGTAAAGGCAAATTTAAGATTTGTTGTAAGCGTTGCTAAACAATATCAAAATCAAGGTTTATCGCTTGGTGATTTGATTAATGAAGGAAATCTTGGACTGATAAAAGCTGCAAAAAGATTTGATGAAACACGCGGATTTAAATTTATATCGTATGCTGTTTGGTGGATTCGGCAGTCAATTTTACAGGCTCTTGCCGAACAATCGCGTATAGTGAGATTGCCTTTAAACAGAGTAGGGGCATTAAATAAAATTGGAAAAGCGTATAGTAATCTTGAACAAGAATATGAAAGAGAACCAAGTGCTACTGAAATAGCTCAGGAACTGGAAATGGATATTGAAGATGTTGCAGAAGCATTAAAAATATCCGGCAAGCACGTTTCAATGGATGCTCCTTTTCAGACAGGGGAAGAAAACAGATTGCTGGATGTGATTGAAAATGACCAGCCCTCGCCGGATACCGCATTAATGTCCGAATCTTTAAGGAGTGAAATAGAAAGAGCATTATCCACAC
>JAAYAN010000003.1 GCA_012719345.1 Ignavibacteria bacterium
AACCATCCGTTAAAACTCAGCGTAACATTTTTCATATTCAGAAAAATTTTGGAAACAGGTCCGTAACTGGAATATGTGCTCACCAATTTTTTTGTAACATTATCCTTGTAATCATAATTATTTCTGAGGAAATACCTTATTCCTGCATCAAAAATCAAAATGTCATAAGAAAAACGGAATTTCGGTTCAACAAATATCTCGCTTATATATCTGCCCGGTTTGCCCGAAAAATCACTCCAGTTGAAATTCCCTTGTTCCGATAATTTTAACGATCCGGCTGTTAAAAAACTTAATTTTTCGTTTAATTTAATTTTAAGTGAATCTTTAATGCTCAGCTGCCGGAACGAATAACTTTTTGCGCTTTGAACTAAATGCTCGAATTTATATGTAGTATAATTAGCTGAAACCTCAGCAGTGAACGAATTAGAAAAATGAGCAGCTGAAAAATCGGAACCTGCAGAAAACTTTATATACCGCTTTATGTTGTTGTTTAAACTTCTTTCCGAAAAAAGATAAACTAAGGTGTTAACACCGATTTCACTGTTCAAAAAAATGTTAAGATAAGGACTTACCTTTCTCAGATACATTATCCGTCCGATGGTAAGAAGTTCATCCCGGTCATCAAAATTTTCGCTGCTCGGAGTGTCGTACAATAATTTGCGGTGAAAAAGGCTCATAGAAATCAAGTCGGCTTGAGATATAGGGAAATTTAAGTAAAAAGATAAATTGATGTTTTTTGAGGAATTAGTTTTACGCGATTCTTTATCTTTAATTTCCGAGAAAATATAATCGAGCATTCCTTCAGGTTTTTCGGCAATGTAATTTTCTTCAGTTTCCGAGTATCCTATTTGAACTGCTGCTGAAAATGCGCCGGGATTATATTCGGATAAAATATCAAATCCTAATCCAAATTCTTCAATCCTGCTGTCGTAAAGAGATGAGCTGAATTGATTAGAAATTTTATAAAGATAATTTCTTTTAATATCGCGCCACTGGATTTTAGTTCCCAAGTCGATAGAAAGATCGGCTTCGGGAATGAGTGCTTTAAATTTATCGGATACCGAATAAATATCTTCTGTTCGGCTTTGTATGTTGTTTCTTATATTAAAATTAGCATTTGTAGATGAATCGGCAGAAAAATAAAAATCCTTGCGGTTTTGAATATAAGAAGCATATAAATTATTCTTAATAAAATTGCTGTAAACATTTTCAATATTTACATTTGCTATCCGGTTGATGTTTTTACGGGGAGAAATATCTTCGTTTTTAAACATTAAAAACGAATTCAGCTTGAAATCTTCCAAAATGTAGTCGGTTGCATTAAATTCTCCGCCATAAATCAATCCCTCGTCTGTTTCCCCAGATTGACGGCTGTTTAAATATCCGCCGAAAGGAGTGATTTTAAAATTATTATCGAAGGAATAGGATAAATATAACACCGGACTAATATTGACAATATTATTATTATCATCCTGCCGGTTTTCGGAATATAATTCGTGATTAATTTTTGTGCCAATTTTAAGATCAGTCAGAAGCAAATATTCCGTAAAAAATAAAAATCTGCTTTCGTCTTTTATGCTTTTTGAAGTCTCTGTTATAATAGAGTTAAATTTTTCATTTATGCCTGCCGAAAAGTTTCCGGAAGTTAAATTATAGTTTAATATTGAATTATATGAGGCAACCTTCATAACTTTGTTAAATTTAGACAAAATTAAATTTTGGTAATCGGGCAGATTGTTAAAAATTAACGAATCTCTTTCATTTTGAGGAAGCACAACCGCGTATAAAAAAAATACGAAGAAATATTTGCTAAGAAAATTTATGGCAGCCTCATTCTATTTTTTAAGAATATTATAGCTTTTGTAACCAAGATAAATTTCTTTAGCGGCAGTTTTAATAACTGTGGAAACCGGAACAGCGAGAAGCATTCCTGTTATTCCCATAAGCTGGCTGCCTATAAGAATTAAAATAATAATAAGAATGGGATGAATATCAGTAGCTTTCGAAAAAACATTTGGCTGAACAAATCCGTTATCAACAGAATAAATAAATACAAACATCATAAATATGGAAGGGAGCATGGAAAAATCGCCGAATTGAATCACGGAAATGATTAAAGCAGGAAGTCCCCCGATTACAGGTCCGAAATAAGGAATGAGATGACCAATTCCGGCAATTGCCCCTATTGAAACTGCATTATCAATTCCTAAAAGCGTTAGCCCTAAAATACTCATAACTCCTACAAACAAAGCATCTAAAAGCCATCCGCGTACAAAACGTCCAAGCTGATAAATCATTTGTTTCAGTATGTAGTAAGACATTTCAAAATATTTATTAGGAAGAATACTAAGCATTCCCTTAATTATTTTTTTATCGTCCTTTAAAAGAAAGAAAGCCATAAACGGTACAATAACAAGAATTGTTATAAAAGAAAAAATGCTGGAAAGAATCTGATTAAAATTATTAAGGGAATTATAAAAGGTATCTCTGATAAAATTTCCTATTTGTCCGGCAAGATCAATGTTGTGTAAAAAAGGAATATATTTTTCAATAGCAGTCTGTAAATGATTAATGAAAATCAAAACCTTTTCTTCATTCAGCGATTCTGCCAAACGGTTAAGCTGCGAAGCTATTTTAGGAAGGAAAGAAGAAATGCCGAAAAATATTAAAGCTCCCGCTGCAGCAAATACAATTAAAACAGCAAATATACGCGAAACTCCGTGACGCTCCAAAAAACCGACTGCAGGACTGAATATAAAAGCAATTAAAACAGAAATTGAAACCATTACCAGAATATCAAAAAAAAGATAAGAGATTCCGGTAACAAAAATTATAAATAACAGACTGATAAAAAGTCTTGCAGCGTAATTTTTTGTAAAATCAGATAAAAGCATTTATTCCAACAGATAAATATTTATTGTTTTAAAATATTCATTATTTACAATTTTATAAATAATTAAGTTAGATAAAAATAAAAATCTGCAATCTTTGTATATTTAAATTAAAAAACAGAGGAATATATGCTGCAAAATAATTTGATGAACAAAATTAAAGCAAAAGCAAAAGGGAAAAAACGAACAATTGTTCTTCCGGAATCGCACGATGAAAGAGTTTTAAAGGCTGCCGGAATTTTGTTGAATGAAAAAATATGCTCGGTTATAACAATAGGGAACGAACAAAAAATTTTAGAAGATGCTGAAAGAATGAATTTGAATTTATCGGGAATTAAAATTTACGATCAAGATAATTCTGAAAAAACTGAGAAATTCAGTAAAATATTTTATGAAATGCGGAAAACAAAAGGTGTTACTCCCGAAAGCGCCCGCGAAATTATACAACGCGATCTTTTTTTTGGAGCAATGCTGGTTAAAGAAGGATTAGCAGACGGTTCTGTTGCCGGATCAACTGCTTCTACCGGTGATGTTTTAAGAGCAGCACTGCAATGTGTAGGAATGCCGGAAGGAATATCAGTCGTTTCCAGCTTTTTTATGATGATCTTTCCTGAAAAAGTTTACAGTTTTGCCGATTGCGCAGTTGTACCTGATCCTACTTCAATTCAGCTTGCCGATATTGCAATTTCGACAGCCGAAAATCATCGCAAACTTACGGGAGAAGAACCTTTTGTTACTATGCTGTCATTTTCAACAAAAGGCAGCGCTAAACATCCTTTGGTAGATAAAGTTACTGAAGCTATGGCAATTTTAAATAGTAAACGCCCGGATATAAATGCTGACGGAGAATTTCAGTTTGACACTGCAATAGTTGAAAGTGTTGGTCTGCGTAAAGCCCCGGGAAGTAAAGTTGCAGGAAAAGCAAATGTACTTGTTTTTCCGGACTTAAATGCAGGAAACATTGGCTATAAAATTGCACAACGTCTTGGCGGAGCAGAAGCAGTTGGTCCTGTAGTGCAGGGATTAAAAAAGCCGTTATTCGATTTAAGCCGCGGATGCAGCGTTGATGATATTGTAAACACATCTGCAATAGCAGTTCTGATGTCATAAAAATAAATTTAAAGGAAAGCGAATTATTGTTGATTTCCTTTTGTTTTAATTCTTTTAACAAAATGGAATTAAGATGAAAACAATAATAATATTATCTCTCCTTTCTATAGCTTTTACAAATTTCTCAAATCCGGTAGACTTAAATAATATCCACGATATTAAAGTGAAAAACATTTATGGCGAAGAGGTTCAACTAAATAAATATGAAGGAAAGGTTTTGCTGATTATAAATGTTGCAAGCAATTGCGGCTACACAAAACAGTATGCCGGACTTCAGAAAATTTATGAAAAGTATCAAAGCAAAGGATTAGAAATTTTAGCTTTCCCTTGCAACGATTTTGGCGGACAGGAACCAGGATCGAATGAACAAATTCAACAGTTTTGTTCCGCGAATTTCGGTGTTACCTTTGAAATATTTGATAAAATTAGAATTCTTGGGGATGATAAATCTCCGCTTTATAATAGATTGATAAATAATTCCACTGCATATAAAGGCGATGTAAAATGGAATTTTGAGAAATTTTTAATTTCTAAAACAGGCAGAATTATAGCCAGATTCCCATCTAAAACTGAACCCGAAAGTGAAGAAATAATTTCTTTAATTGAAAAAGAACTCTAAGATTAAATTTCCAAAAAAAAAGATTTATCTTTAATCCATCAATCAAATTAATTATTTTAAATACATTAAAGAGCAAAGTAAGAAACAGTTAAAGGGAATTGTATGAATTTTTTGAGAATCAGATTTATAAGTTCAATATTTGTAATATTTTTACAATTTATTATTGCCGCTCCTTCAGGCGGACCTTACGGACCGGTTAAAAAAAATTATGAAATTCCTAAAACTGATGGAAAAATATATTTTGTATCGCCGGAGGGAATTGCCTCAAACAGCGGGGAATCAGTTGAAAATTCCACAACAATAGAAAATGCAATAAGCAATGTAAAAACAGGCGACGTAATAATTCTTCGCGGAGGAATTTACCGCACAGGAAATCTGTTGCTGAATCAGGGCGTTACAATACAGCCTTATAAAGATGAGCAGCCGGTGTTTAAAGGTACTTATGTGGCAAAAGACTGGCAGGATTTGGGAAACGGAATATGGAAAACAAGCTGGAAACATTTATTCCCTATGAAACCGCAGGATTGGTGGAGAAGAGACAGGGAAGGGAAAAAAACTCCGCAGCACAGATTTAATAATGATATGGTTTTTGCCGACGGAAAATTTTTACAGTCTGCCGGATGGGAAGGGGAACTTGATGAAAATTCCTATTATATCGATTATGAAACCGGAACAGTTTATATCGGAATAAATCCGGAAAATAAACTTATTGAAATTACTGCTTTTGATGTTGCAATACACAGAGTTACAAATGAAGTACACGGAAAACAAAGCGATAAAAAAGGTTATGTGCTTAAAGGAATAAAATTTATGCAGTATGCCTATCGGGCATTGGAAGTAGACGGTACAGAACCCGAAGGAATTTCGCCTGAAGATCAGCACGGCAAAGATGTAGTCGGGACTGTTATAGATAATTGCGAAATATCATTTTGTTCGCGGGTTGCTGCGTTTTTAAGAGGTGACAATCTGATATTAAAAAACTGCAAAATTTCGGATACCAGCACTGAAGGCATATATATAATTTCTTCAAATGATGTGCTTTTAGAGAAAAGTATTTTTCTGCGTAACAATATCGAAAATATTACCGGTTATTATCCGGCAGCAGTTAAAATATTTAATCAGTGTTACAGAGTTATGTGCAACGATAATTATGTAACCGAACAATTTAATTCTAACGGAATATGGTATGATGTAGGAAATGTTGACGGGGTTTTTATAAATAACTGGATTGAAAATGTAGGAAATAAAAATTCCGAGTTCTTCCCTGGTCAGGTATGGCCGAGCGATAACGGTTTCTTTTTTGAAATCTCAAAGGGTGTTATTTGTGCCGGAAACGTTTTTGTAAATTGCGATCATGGAATGTTGATATTAAATTCGAATAACGCACGGATTTATAATAACACATTTGTAAACAGCACAGCCTGCATAGGCAGAGATGCCCGCAGCGCTCAGGGAGATCATTTCGGATGGCATCCGGCAACGGGACCCGATGTTGATGAACGGATGGGACATATTTTTGAAAATAACCTGCTTGCGGGTGACGAAAACTATTCGCGTCCGCTGTTATTTGTCTGGCAGTCGAGAAAAATCTGCGATAAGATAAAAGATCCACAGCTTAAAGAATTTAATAATAATGTTTACATAACCGAAAATATTAATGAATCTTTAATTATCTGGGGTCCCGCTGAAAATTCGAATTGCAGGATTGAATTGAATAATTTAGACCAAATAACAAAAATGTACCCGGCTTTTGAAACGGAAAGCAGACATTTTACTGAAAGAATAAGCGATATATTTATCAACAGTTATAAGGATAACTATAATGTACGGGACAAAAATAATTACAGCAGTTATGCAAAGGAACTGCCGGAAAATATTGGAAAGCTGCTGAATACCGCCAAAAACGATAAATATATTGGGGCTTATAAATGATAACCAATATTAGCTGTTAAAAATCAACATTAAAACAGTTTTTGTTGAAATCTAAAAATTTTTCATTTTAAAAAAGGAGTGTTAAGTGAAAATTGAATTTGTTGGAGGAGCGCAGACAGTTACAGGCTCGATGCATCTTCTTCATATCAACGGAAAAAAAATTTTATTGGAGTGCGGACTTTTTCAAGGAAAGCGCAGCGAATCTTATGAGAAAAACAAAAATTTCAGATTTGATCCTTCAAAAGTTGATGCGATGATACTTTCTCATGCTCATATCGACCACAGCGGGAACATACCGAATCTTGTAAAAAACGGTTTTAAGGGATTAATTTATGCTACTGCCGCTACTGTGGATTTGTGCCAGATTATGCTTCGCGATTCGGCTCATCTGCAGGAAAAAGACATTGAATGGGTAAACAAGAAAAAGATTAAGAAAAATGAAGAGCCGATAGAACCCCTTTATACGCTAGAAAATGTGGAAGATGCTATGAAGCTTTTTGTTGGAGTTCAATATAATCAGCAGATTACAATTTTGCCGGGAATAAAATTTACTTTTCGCGATGCCGGACATATTATCGGTTCAGCAGGAGTTCGTCTCGAAATTGAAGATGAAACAGGAAATAAAATTGCTTTGGGGTTTACAGGTGACATAGGCAGACCCGATTCTCCCGTTATCCGTACCCCGGATATTTTACGCGATATTGATTATTTGATTATGGAAACAACTTACGGCAACAGATTTCATTCACCTTCGGAGGAAATTGAACAGGAATTGGCTGATACAATAAATAAAGTTATCGAACGGAAAGGCAAAGTAATTATTCCGGCTTTTTCGGTTGGAAGAACACAAACAATGGTTTATATGCTTCATAAACTTTTCGATCAAAACAGGATTCCCGAAATTCCGGTTTTCGTCGACAGTCCTTTAGCTGTTGATGCAACAAACATTTTCCGTTCGCATCCCGAATGTATGGACAGAGAAACATATCGTATCTTTTTACAGGACGGCGATGATCCTTTTGGTTTTGGAAGATTGAAATACATCAAGAAAGTTGAAGAATCGAAAGAATTAAATAACCGTACCGATCCGATGATAATAATTTCGGCATCGGGAATGGCGGAAGGCGGGCGCATTCTTCATCATCTGGCAAATAATATTCAAAATTCCAATAATATGGTTTTATTTGTCGGTTATGCCGCCGAACATACTCTTGCAAGAAGAATTATGGACGGCAACGAAAAAGTTAACATTTTCGGTGAAGAATTTTTAGTAAAGGCAGAAGTTAAAATAATGGATTACTTTTCGGCTCACGCAGATCAAAACGAACTGCTGAATTATGTGAAAATGAACAGACCCGAAAAATTAAAAAAAATATTCCTTGTACACGGCGAACAGGATATGGCTTTGCCTTTTAGAGAAAAACTAATCCAGCTTGGCTTTAATTCCGTTGAATTTCCTATTCCAGGATCAATTTATAAATTGAATTAAAAGTGAAAAATATTCCGGTAAAAAGGCAATTTTTGCCGGGATATTTTACCAGCTTATTAAAGCAGCAAATAAATTAATCCCAGTTCGGTCATTACAAATTATGTAATTATTAAAATACAAAGTATATTTGACCGAAATGGGTAACCCCGACTTATCCCGATTGGAACGGGATGTTTCTCAAGAATGCATAGATTTTGTTAGTCGTTCCGCCATTATTTTTTTCTAATGGCAGATTTGGGTTAATAGTAAAACACATTCTGATTATTTTTTATGTTTTTACGAAAACAAAATAAGCAATTATTTCTTTTTCTGTTTTATTAACTTATTTTTAAGGAGCAGATTGAAGTTCTTCTAAACTTTTGCAAATGATGAAGTGAATGTTCCGGAATAAGGCATAAATTTTGTCAATTATTAAGATTTCCCAATAAAAACAGGATAAAATAGTATTGCAATGAAAAGACAAAAAACAAACAAAATTAAAACAGCTTTCGGTTTAGCAACAGTAATAGCGCTGCTTATCATCGGCTGTTCAAACAGTTCTATGGAAAATTCAGATTATTTTGATGGAATAATAATAATAACAGGAAATGAACCTTTTACAAATCCTTCTGTTCAAACCGATTCCGGCGAAGTTTATGTAATTAATTGTAAAAAAGAGGAGAGACAATTCTTTTTTGACAATCAGGGAAAAAATATCAGAATTTTTTACTCGGAAATAGTTGAAAGACCGCAAGGGAAAACATTAACTTTAATTAAATACAATTTTATTGAAAAGGATAAATTATAAGATGAAAAAAATACTTTTAATGTTTACTGTATATGTTGTTTGTTCGTTTAGTTTAGTATATCCAAACGGTGCCGAAAAAAGCGAAGCTAAAACTGAAACAGTACAAAATGAGCCCCAGCCTATTGATGTTGCTCCATTTTTAATAAAGGCTGAAAATGAAATAGCAGAAAGACTGAAAAAAGATCCGGGCATATTCAGCAGGCAAAAACTTAAAAAACAAACAGCGTGGAATTTTTCTGTGGGAAGCACAAAATCCTGGTGGGCAAGTAATTTTGAAACGGAAGAATTCTATACTATTAATTCTACTTGCAGGGCAGTTGGTACGCATTGTTATATTTTTGTAGCCGATGACGAATGGAACAGCAGAGTTACACAAACTCAGGTTGATGCTGTTAAAAACGCTTTCGATAGTTCAACTCCGGCAAATAATTCAAAAGGAATATACGAAACAGTTACCGGAGTTTTTGGCAACGCGCCAGACGAAGACAGCGACAGCAAAATAATCATTCTTATGATGAATATTCTGGATGGATATCAAGAAGGTACAAATGCGGGCTTTGTTGCAGGTTATTTTTATCCAATTAATGAATTTCCGCAAGCAGAATTATTTGGTACAAAATATAAAAGCAATGAGGCTGAAATATTTTATATGGACTGTTACCCAGCAAATTTGAGTACTGATACAGGGCTTCAAAATTCATTAAATACAACAGCTCACGAGTTTCAGCATATGATTCATTGGAATTATCACAGGAGTACGCCCCAGCAAACATTTTTTAATGAAGCCTGCTCCGAAACAGCGCCATATATTTGCGGTTATGGTATAAGGTCGCATTCTCTTTTTACATCAAACACAAACATTGCGCTTACAAACTGGAGCAGCAATTCGGAAGATGTTTTAATAGATTATGCAAGAGCATCAAGATTTTTTCTGTATATGTACGAACAGTTCGGCTCAGAGTTTTTTACAAAATTTGTACAAAACGCAAATATCGGAATCACTGCTTTTAATTCGGCGCTGGCTGAATTATCTACACCTACATCAAGAAGATTTGATGACATTTTAGTTGACTGGAGTATTGCAAATGCAGTTAATGATAAATCGATAAATTCAAGATGGGGATACAGCGCTCCCAATTTATCGGTTGTTGAAGGCGAAACCGTCTGGGAATTAAACAACACAAATGTAAGCGTGAGCTTAATGAATTATGCTTCTCGCTGCTTAACTTTTCAAACAGGATCTAATTTAAGTTTTTCTATTAACAATGATGCATCGGGAATTGCGTTTAAGGAAGCAAAGTTTGGAAGTTCAACCAGCGTAACTGATATTTTACCGGGAACTTTATATTCCGAACCGGCTTTTGGTACCGATTACAACGTTGTGAAAATTATTGCTGTAAACAATAATAGCTGGGCATCGAGTTTTTCATACAATTCAAGCGGCAACACTACGCTTGTTAATGAAGTTGAGTATGATGCAGACTTCGAAAGCGATTATTATCTGCAATTTAAAGCGGGAGAAAGACAAGGAGTTGAGTTTGAAGCCGTAACCGGAGCAAAATTGAATTCGATTAAAGTGATGCTGCGGAAAACTACGCCGATTACTTGTAATATTTATTCAATGGGTACAATTTTATCCCCAACCGGAACAGCATTAACAAACTCTTTTACATTAACAGCATCAGCAAACGGCGAATGGGTTGAAAAGGACTTTTCATCCGAAAACATTCCTTTAGATAACGGAGCATTTGTATGCGTTGATATTCCTGAAGATGTTACTGCTGCCGTTGGTAACTGCGTGCTGGTTACTTTGAAACCAGGGCAAGGTTATGAGAACAGTCTTTTTTATGATATAGACGACTCGAGCTGGAAATACTTTGTTGATGCTTCCAATACATTTCTTAACAGAATAAGGCTAACATTTACAGCTAATGTAAACGGAGTTGAACAAATAATTGAAGCCAACCCGGCTGCTTACAAGCTAGAACAGAATTATCCTAATCCGTTTAACCCTTCAACAAAAATCAGGTTCAGCGTTTTGAATTCCGAAAAAGTTGAACTTAATATTTTTGATATTACAGGACAAAAAGTTGCCGAGCTGGTTAACGATTTCAAGAATCCCGGAACGTATGAAGTAGTTTGGGACGGTAAAAATATGAGCGGCAGCGAAGCTTCCAGCGGAGTATATTTTTACACTTTAAGAACCGGTTCATTTAACAAAACCAGCAAGATGGTGTTAATCAGGTAAAGATGTGAAACGAAAACCGGAAGCAGTTAGTGAAACAATAAATAATTAAGCAATAAAATAAATCGGGATATAAATTAAGGGCGGAAACGCCCTTTTTTAATTAAGAATTAAAAATTAAGAATTAAAAATTAAGAATTAAAAATTA
>JAAYAN010000055.1 GCA_012719345.1 Ignavibacteria bacterium
ATGCTGTGTTCTAAAAGTCCCACATCAATTATATTTTCGCGTTTGGCAATTCCCACTCGTTCGGCAAAATTCCGTATAGATTCTGGTGTGTAACCGCGTCTGCGCAATCCCGAAATCGTTGGCATCCTCGGGTCATCCCATCCGGAAACATATTTTTCTTCAACAAGCTGCAACAGTTTTCGCTTACTCATTATAGTATAATTCAGATTCAATCTGGCAAATTCAATTTGCACCGGATGATAAATTTCAAGCTCATCTAAAAACCAATTGTACAGAGGTTTATGATTTTCGAATTCAAGAGTACATATTGAATGAGTTATTTTTTCGAGCGAATCGGATTGTCCGTGAGCCCAGTCGTACATAGGGTAGATGCACCATTTATTGCCGGTTCTGTGATGAGTTGCTTTTTTAATTCTGTACATAACAGGATCGCGCATTTGCATATTAGGCGAAGACATATCAATCTTTACTCGAAGAACTTTTGTACCTTCATCAAAATCACCGTTTTTCATTTTTTCAAACAGCATCAGATTCTCTTCAGGTGTTCTGCTTCTGAAATTGCTTTCTTGTCCCGGTCTTGTAGGGGTTCCGCGCATTTTGCTTATTTCATCGGCGGAATGATCATCAACGTATGCTTTCCCTTTCTTTATTAATTTCACAGCGTATTCATATAGAGTATCGAAGTAATCTGAAGCATAAAATTCCTTTCCGCCCCAGTTAAAACCAAGCCATTTAATGTCTTCCATTATCGAATCGACGTATTCCTGATCTTCCTTTGACGGATTTGTGTCATCAAACCGTAAATTACATTTTCCGTTATATTTTTGAGCAATACCAAAATTCAGGCATATAGATTTTGCGTGTCCTATGTGCAGGTAACCGTTAGGTTCTGGGGGAAAACGGGTTTGTACTCTTCCTTCAAATTTATTTGTTTGCAGATCATTTTCTATTATTTCGTGAATGAAATTTTTTGGCGCTTCTGCCTGATCAGTTTTGTTTTCTTCGTTCATCATTTTACCAAAAGTTTATGAAAATACGGCTATTGCCTTTTTTATTCGTTTAATTGTTTCATCTTTTCCGATAATATCTAAAATATCGTAAACACCAGGACCGCTTCCTGTACCCGAAACTGAAAGTCTGAGCGGATGGATGAAATTACCTTTTCCGCTTCCGGTAATTTCGGAAGCCGTTGCTAAAGCGTTTTCGTAATCGTGTTTTTCGGGATTATCCAATTTCTCAATTTCGTCAATTAATTTCTGCATAAGTTTAGCAGAATCTTCTTTCCATCTTTTGGTTGCGGTTTCTTTGTCATATTCAACTGGAGCCTCGTAAAAATAGCGGCAATTAAGCACATATTCCTGAGGGAAAGAAACTCTTTCTTTCATCGATACAATAATTTTACCGAGATATTCATCAGAAAATATTCTTTCGTCAAAACTGTTATTTTTCAGTGTTTCCCTGATAATAGGAATAATTTCATTATCAGGTTTGCTGCGAAGATGAATTTCGTTTAGCCATTTCAATTTATCCTGATCGAAAACTGCTCCGGATTTATTTACTCTTTCCAGCGAGAACTTTTTAATAAGTTCCTCAATGCAATAAATTTCCTGATTATCGCCTGCGCTCCATCCTAAAAGGGCAACAAAATTTATTAATGCTTCTTTCAGATAACCTTTATCTTTATAATCTTCCACTGCAACATCGCCCTGGCGTTTGCTCAGTTTAGAGCGATCGGGGTTTAAAAGCAAAGGAAGATGCGCAAATACAGGTTTTTCCCAGCCGAAATAATTGTAAAGCAAAATATGTTTGGGTGTTGAGGAAAGCCATTCTTCTCCACGGATTACGTGAGTGATTTTCATAAGATGGTCGTCAACAACATTAGCAAGATGATAAGTGGGGTATCCATCGCTTTTTATCAACACTTGGTCGTCTATATTTTCTCTGTCAAATTCAACTCTGTCACGCACTATATCCTGAAAACTAATTTTATCGCCTTCAGTAACATTTAGCCGGATCACGTAATTCATCCCGGATTTTAAATTGTTATCAATTTCTTCCTTTGTTAAATGAAGACAATGTTTATCGTATTTTGCCTGAGGCATTTTTTGCCGCTGCTGTTCTTCTTTAAGTGATTGCAGTCTTTCCGGGGTGCAAAAACAATAATATGCATGCTTCTTTTCTACAAGTTCAAGCGCATATTTCTTGTAAATATCAAGTCTTTCCGACTGCATATAAGGTCCGTAATTCCCATTTTTATCAGGACCTTCATCATAATCAATATTTACCCATTTTAATGCTTCAATCAGTTTTACAACAGCACCTTCTACATAACGGTTTCTGTCAGTATCTTCAATTCTTAAAATAAATTGTCCGCCGCAATTTTTAGCAAAAAGATAGTTATATAAAGCTGTTCGTAGTCCGCCTACATGTAAATAACCGGTAGGACTCGGAGCAAAACGTACACGCGGAACCGGATTAATCATAACTCCTCAAATTCTATAAAATAATAAACGTAAAATACATAATTACAACAGGTTAGACAAAGCAGTTTAAAATATATTTTAAACAGAACTTGTGTAATATTTAACTTTTTCTAAAAACTCTTTACTGTCGATAGGCTTAGGTATATAGTCAGTAGCACCTGCTTCAAGACATTTTTCCCGGTCGCCTTTCATTGCAAAAGCAGTTAATGCAATGATAGGAGTATTTTTATACTCGGGAATATTTTTTATTTTTTCGGTAGCTTCAAACCCATTCATAACAGGCATTTGCATATCCATTAAGATCAAGTCGAATTTTTCTTTCTCTGCAAGTTTTAAAGCTTCTTCGCCGTTTTCAACTACAACAACATTATTAAAATTGTTTTTCTTTAATAACCGCGTAACAATAATTTGCGAATGTTTATAATCTTCGGCAAAAAGAATTTTAACACCTTCTTTTGCTTCCGAAATTTTTTCTGCCGGAGTTGGTTCTTCGTATCTGTTTATCATCGAGCTGATAATTCCGGAAAGGTCTTCGAGGTTTGTGCTTTTTTTACTTAAAAGTTCTTCAAACATTCCGTCAATGTTTTTAAGATCATCGCTGAAATTTTCCTTTCCGGTGTAAATAATAATAGGAAGATTTTGAAATCGAGAGTCGGATTTTATAATTTTTATCAGCTCAAAACCGTTAGGGTGAGGCATATCAAGATCAATTATTGCCAAGTCTATCTGCTTATCCGCAATTAAAGGCATTACATTTGAACTGATATGTTCTGCAACAGCATTAAAACCGGCAGTTTCAACAGCTTGTTTAATTAAATTAAGAGTAGGAACATCATCATCAACGCATAGGATATTAGACTCTTTACGCAATTTATAACTTGCAAGAACTTCAACAAGGTAATTGTAGTTTATAGGTTTTACAAAATATTCAACTGCTCCCATTAAAAAGGCTTTTTGCTGTTCAGTTTCAATTGAACTTACAATAACCGGAGTGTTTTTTGCGTTGGGATGTTCGTTTATTTTTCTTAATAATTCAAGTCCGTTTATATTTGGCAGGGAAATATCCAATATTACCGCCAGAAATACAGTGCGGGAAATCTGTTCTAAAGTCTGTTCGGCAGTATTTACTATTACAGGCGAATATCCCCATTTTGTAAGATAATTACTCAGAAGTTTTGATGCAGCATAATCGTCTTCAACAACAAGAATGCTGTTTCTTTCGGCAGTAGGTTTTGGCAGAGAGGAAAGCTGTTTTCCAACAGCTTTATAATCGTTTCCAAAACTCAACAAAATTTCGAAAGAGGAATTGCCTACAGCTTTAGCAGATACTATGCCGTTATTTGTTTTTATATATTCGCGGGCAAGTAAAAGGGAAGTGTCGGATAAATTGAAATCTTTCGAATTTTTATTATCGGTTAGATAAAAAGGTTCAAAAATACGGTACAATTTTGTAATGTCTGAGGAAGAACCGCTAATTATGAATTTTACATTTGGAAATTGCGACGAATTTAATCTTATCAAAATATCCGGATTTGTTACGGAAAAAATTATATAGTTGAGAATATTATTAAATGCAAAACGCAGTTTCTGGTCATCAGCATCAATTTTATAATTTCCGGTATTTTCAATTTCTACCTTTAAAGAAGAAAATTTAGATTGGTATCTATTTTTAAAAACTTCGGAAATCTGCTTTGTAAATTGGTCGAGACTTAAATTTACCTTATTTAAGGAAGCTTTCCCTTCTGTAATTTTTATGTAATCCAGCAGATCATTTATATTAAGCTGTATTTTCTGTGCATTTTCTTTTATTGTATCTAAATATTGAGCTTGCGAAGAAGATATATTATCTTCGGTAAGAATTGATGTAAATCCTATAATTGTATTTACCGGTGTGCGCAATTCCATAAGAGATTTAAGCACAATACTTTCAGTATTTAATCCGCTGTTTCTTTTTTTATTCCAGTTTAATGAAATAAATTTTACAAATTCCGAGATATCAAGCAATATGTTTTTATCATTGCTGCCGAAATCGAAATCGTGGAATAAAATGAGGAGTATTTTAGCAGAATTATCTGATGAAATATCTATGGATGAAAAAGACTGGATGTCCCGGTTTAAGATTCCGCCCGTTTTGATATTGAGTGAAATGCCGTTTGAAGATTTAAGTATTTCCGTTTTAATTAAAGCATCGTTGAAATCGGGAATAAGGCTGCCTTCAAACCCGAGTATCGAAAAATGATGCTCCGTTGAAACAGATACAATTGCGGCGCTTTTAAGATTAAGTTCAGCTACTAAAAAACTGCAAATCTGCTTAGGAAAGTCGGATGAATCCGAATCAGAACCGGCAACCAACTCAGTCATTTTTTTTAGCAGTGCAAACTTTGATGTGTCAATCATAAAAAACGATAATCCTTAAAAGATAAAAAAATAAAATCAGTTCTTTAAACTAAAGAACTGTTTACAAATTATCGATAAAATAATTAGTAATTTTATTATAAAGATGAATTGCATCCTTTCCGGCAACTCCGTGTCCGTGTCCGATATAAGGATAATAATCAAGAGGAATATTTAAGTTTGCAGCTTTCTGCGCGAATAATAAAGTATGCTGCCAGACCACTGTCGGGTCATTTGTGCCGTGTACTAAAAGGAGTTTACCTTTAAGATTATCAACATAATTCAACAAATTCGATTTTTCATATCCGCTGAAATTGTTTTGAGGGGTATCCATATATCTTTCGGTGTACATAACTTCGTAAAGACTCCAATCTATAACCGCACCGCCGGCAACACCAACTTTAAAACAATTATTTGTTTTAAGCATAAGAGATACAGTCATAAATCCTCCGTAACTCCAACCGAAAACGCCTAAGCGGGATGAATCTATGTATGGTAATGATTTAAGGAATTCAACCCCTCTCATCTGATCTTCAATTTCCACGTCTCCCAGATTCCGGAAAGTTGCCTGTTCAAAAGAAAGTCCGCGGTTTGCAGAACCTCTGTTATCCAAAATAAAAACAGCAAAACCCTTTTGAGCCATCTGCTGAAACCACAAAGCATATCTTCCGGAAGTAAAAGTATTTGTAACCAGCTGAAGGTGAGGACCTCCGTAAACATAAACTATTGCGGGGTACTTTTTTGAGGAATCGAAATCAGCCGGTAAAATTAAATTGTAATACAAATCCGTATTGTCCGATGCTTTAAGCGTGCCGATTAAAGATTTGCCGAGTTTAAAATCTTTCAGCGGATCGGGAGCAGCAAGCATTGTTTTTACAATATCCGAAGACCTGTTAACAATTCTTATTTCGCGCGGAACAGAAAAACTGTTAAAGTTATCAATAAAATATTTTTTTGCCGGACCCGCATTTATATTGTGAGTTCCCGAACCGGAAGTAATTTTAGCAATTTTACCGCTGGAAATATCGGCTGAATAATAATGGTTTTCCAAAGGTGAATCTTTTGTGGAATTAAAAAACACCATTTTCCCGTCAGGTGAAAAACCGTCAACTGAAGTAATTTCCCAGTTACCCGAAGTTACTTGTTTAATAATAGTTCCCGAAGTATCGTATAAATATAAATGATTCCAGCCGTCTCTTTCGGATAACCATAAAAATTCCGAATCTTTTTTTGGCAGAAAGAACAAAGGATTTTCCGGTTCAACATATTTATCATCCGATTCTTCAAAAAGAGTTTTTACATAATTTCCATTTGCCGCATCAAATTTCTGCAGTTCTAAATGATT
Source organism: Ignavibacteria bacterium (assembly GCA_012719345.1). Taxonomy (GTDB): domain Bacteria; phylum Bacteroidota; class Ignavibacteria; order Ignavibacteriales; family Melioribacteraceae; genus JAAYAN01. Next base: position 6,223 of record JAAYAN010000055.1, read on the forward strand.
TTGATCCCGATTTAAAACTGCGCAATAAATATTTCTACCGGAAGGGTCCCAGGTAACAGAAGCAAGATATTTATCTTCCGTTCCGTCGGGTTCAATCCAAACAGTATTACGGGATGAAAGATCGAATATCCCGATTTTAACCTTGTGGCTTGTCTGTCCCGCCATAGGATATTTAATGTTTTCGGTAATTGCCGGATAGACAGAATTATCAATTAATGGATAATCGGTTACCATTGTTTCATCCATACGGTAAAAAGCAATTTTTTTATTGTCCGGACTCCAGAATATGCCTCTGTCTATCCCAAATTCATTCCTATGAACAGCTTTCCCGTTAACAATTCCGTATTTTCCGTCGTAAGTAACTTGAATTATAGTACCAATTCCTTCGCTTATAAAAAGATTGTTTGACTCAGTATAAGCAATAAATTTCCGGTCAGGGGAGAGAGTAATATCTTCTGCTGCAGAAGAAAAATTAATAAAAGGAATGATTTCTTTATTTTCAAGATTAAGGTGATAATAGGTTGAGTCTGTAAAAAAACTGAATTTTTTCAGGTCAATCCAGCCGATTTGCGGAAAGTGCCGGAGCGTATTTAAAGAAACAGATTTATAAATATCCCTGAATTCATCAATATTCATTATATCAGTTTTAATTCCACTTTCAATATCATAAATATAGAGAAACTCTTTTTCCCCGATTGTATCGATTACAGAAACAGTTTTGCTGTTTACCCAGCTTATTTGTTTAAAATTATTCGGACTTAAATTCCTGTATGCATTTAAAACTATGTCTTCTGATGCAAAAAAATCATTTTGAGCTGATGTAAAAGAGAATAATGAAATTATTAGAAGAAGAAATCTTTTCATTCTTAAAACTCCTGAACAATAAAAAAAAAAGGGGAAAATATATTCCCCTTAAAAATCAAATTATTTCTTTACTTCCGGCGCTTTTCGTTTAAGAAGAATATTGTCAATCAATTTATATTCTTTAGCTTCTTCCGAAGAAAGATAATAATCTCTGTCGCAGTCTTTAGCAATTTTTTCAACAGGTTTTTCGGTATGCTTTGCAAGAATATTATAAAGACTATCGCGTGTTTTAATCATTTCTTTAGCATGAATTTCAATGTCTGCTGTTTGTCCCTGCAAACCGCCAACCCAAGGCTGGTGAATCATAATTTTAGAATGGGGAAGGGCGAATCTTTTTTTATCTGCCCCACCGGCTAAAAGTACAGCGCCCATGCTTGCTGCAAGACCAACACAGATTGTTGAAACATCAGGTTTTATGTAGCACATAGTATCGTAAATTGCAAGACCTGCGCTAACGCTTCCGCCGGGAGAATTTATGTAAAGGCATATATCCTTTTCCTGATCTTCTGCTTCGAGGAATAACAACTGCGCAACAATTAAGCTTGCTACGTGATCATCAATTGCGGTTCCCAGGAATATAATTCTTTCGCGTAAAAGTCGGGAATAAATATCCATTCCTCTTTCGCCGCGTCCGGTTTGTTCAATTACATAAGGTACAAGCTGATTATAAATTTCAGGTTTCATCGTAATTAATCCTTATTTTCTTTATCGGAACTTTTCTTTTTAACAGATGTTTCTGATTTTTTAGTTCCTTTTGAACTATCTTTTTTTTCAGCAGGAGTATTTTCTTTAGTTTTTTTCTCGGTTTTATTTTTTCCGGCTCTTTCTTTAGGGTCGTATTCCACTGGAGGGTTTTTTGATTTCAGGAATTCAATAACCTTATCTTCAATCATAATTTCGGCTCTGCCCGAATCTTTATAATATTTCATAAGTTTTTCTTCCGAAATACCCGTATCGGCTGATTCTTTTTTTACTAAATCTTCCAAATCCGATTCGCCTACTTTTATATTTTCTTTTAATGCTATATTTTCCATAACTATCTGCCATTTTGCGCTCCATTCTGCACGGGGGCGAAGCTGTTCGGAAACAGATTTCTTATCAAAATATTTCTTTTGGCGTTTTGCAGTTTCCTCTTCCTCATGAAGCATTCTGTGATGAAGTGTTTCAACATATCCTTTAGGAACTTCGAATGGATTATTTTCAACTACTTTATTTAAAAGGCTGTTTAAATAAATATTATCAGTCTGCGATTTGAAATAATTTACAAAATTTTCTCTTAGATTGGCTAAAAGTTCATCCTTTGTTTTAGCTTTATTATACGAAACATGATTAAAAAATTCTTCATTTTCTTCAGGAAGAATTAATTTTTCAATTTTTGTAATATTCGCTGAATAATTTAAATCGATCTTGTTTGAAGTGCCATCCTGCTGAGGGACTTCGTTGCTGAAACTGAATTCGAATGTTTCACCGGTTTTTTTACCTAAGGCTCTTTCCGGTATTTGCGGATTAACTTTCTCATCGCTTAAGTCAATAGCCAGACCTTTACCGCCTGAATCTTTATCATCATTCAGGTTTCTTAAATCAACCGTAATTTTGCAGTCTTTTGAGCTTACTGTATCAGTTTCTTCGAATTTAGCATGACTTTTTAATAAGTGCTGATATTCGTGTTGAATTTCTTCTTCGTTTACTTTAAAAACAGGTATTTCAATTTCAAGACCCGTATAATCTTTCACTTCAATTGCTGGTATCACTTCGTAGCGTACTTTGAAATCGAGTTTTTTGCCCATCTCAAAATTCAAATCCGAAAGAGCAGGAGTGCTTATTGGTTTCAGTCTAAGCTGCTCAACAATTTCCCAAAATTTATTATTCGAAATTTTTTCGCTTGCTTTATATTCAATAGCTTCACCGTAAAGTCTTTTAAGAACAGGTAAAGGCACTTTGCCTTTTCTGAATCCTGGCAGCTGTATAGTTTTTCTTTCTTCAAGATAAGCTTTTTCTAACTCAGATGATATTTCATCGTAATTTAACTTTACTTCCAATTCATTTTCGTGAGCCGAAATGATATTTACTTTTGTTTCCAATATTAACCTCTAAAAATTTGAAAGAATCCGGGTATGTTTGGTGCGAAAGGGGGGACTCGAACCCCCACACCCTAAGGATACTAGATCCTAAGTCTAGCGCGTCTACCAATTCCACCACTTTCGCAAAGGACACAAAAATAATAATTTATTGTGAAATTGTCAATTGAAGATTAAAAAAAACGATCTGTTATTTTTAAGCATATATAAAGGAAAAACTTACAAATAATGAAATAATAATAATGGTTTTATGTTTATATTCTTTCATAAACAGTAAAACGCTTGTTTCCAGAATATTGAAAAACTTCCCCTCATACTTTATAAAACTAAATCAAAATTGAATACAAATTTTAAAAAATAGAACAACCTGACCTTCTCAAATTTAAAAAATCTTCTGGCAGGAATAATTTCTTGTTTAACTAAACTGCTTCAAATCCGATATTTTTAATTACTTCTTTTGCTTTATTTGCAGTTTCTTCCGATTCAAAAGCCATTCTGAAATTACCGCCGGTTCCTTCGCGGATTTTAAGAAGTTCTATATCTTTTATATTTATGTCCATTTTATAGAGAGCTGAAGAAATCTGGCTAATAACACCGGGCTGATCTTTTATAAAAACTGTAATGTCGTATAAGGGAGTAATAAAACCTTTTCTGGTTGCCGGTATTTCGTCTCGTTTAACTCTTGCATTTTCAAACTTATTTTCCAAAAATATATCGTCATTTTTTATAATTGACGATTTTATTGCATTCAGTTCGTCAATAAGATTATCAAGCGAATTTAAAATGGCAGTTTTATTGTTTGTAATTACCGGCTGCCATATATCAAAATTACTCGAAGCAATACGTGTCATATCTTTAAAACCGCCGGCAGCAAAATCTATCGAGCGGATATCGCCCGTATCTTTTGAGACAGAATTTACGAGCGCAACTGAAACAAGCTGAGGAAGATGGCTTACATTTGCAACAACAAAATCGTGAACCCGGGGTGAAAGAAAAATAATCCGGCACCCGAGCGAAGAAATAATTGTAAGAAAACCATCAGCTTTAGTATTATTTTTTGCTTTATCCGAAATAATGTACACTGCATTTTCAAAAAGGAGGGGGTCGGAATTTTCATAACCTCCTTTTTCTTTGCCGGCCATAGGATGACCGCCGAAATAAATTCCATCGCTTTTAAGAAAATCCCATTTTTGCTGAATCGCGCTTTTTACTCCGCATACATCGGTAACAACCGCGCCTTTTTTAAGGATGGGCGCAATTTCCTCTATTACCGATAAGGTGGCATCAACGGGCAGACAAATAAAAATCAGTTCGCAATCAGATAATCCGGAAAATGAATCTGCAGAGAAGTCGATAGATTTTTCTTTTAGTGCTGCCTGAATAATTTCTTTTTTATCATATCCGTAAATATCAACTGAAATACCGGCGCTTTTAATAGCTTTCGCAATTGATCCGCCAATAAGTCCAAGACCTATAATGCCAATTTTTTGAATTTTCACTTATATCGTCCTGCCGATAGCATTTGCAATTACTTTTAATTCCTGCATCAAATTTAAGTAAGTATCAGGCAATAAAGCCTGAGGACCGTCGGAAAATGCATGTTCAGGATCGTCGTGAATTTCTATCATAATTCCGTCTGCTCCGGCAGCAACAGCTGCCCTAGCCATAGGAGGAACCTGATCGCGATAGCCGGTTGCGTGTGAAGGATCGGCAATAATCGGCAAATGGCTTTTTTTATGAATTACAGGAATTGCGGAAATATCGAATGTATTTCGTGTAGCTGTTTCAAAGGTTCTTATTCCTCTTTCGCATAAAAGGACGTTTTTGTTGCCGCTGGCAAGAATATACTCAGCAGACATAAGCCATTCTTCGATAGTTGCCGAAAGTCCGCGTTTAAGAAGTACAGGAAGATTTGCTTTACCAAGCTCTTTGAGCATCGAAAAATTCTGCATATTGCGGGCGCCTACCTGAAAAATATCGGCATATTTTTCAATCAGTTCAATCTGGCTTACTTCCATCACTTCTGTTATTACTAAAAGATTATAAGCATCAGCAGCTTCGCGCATAATTTTTAAGCCTTCTTCGCCCATTCCTTGAAAAGAATATGGTGAAGTACGCGGTTTGAAAGCTCCTCCGCGAAGTAATTTTGCCCCGCTTTTCGAAACGACTTCTGCCATACGGAAAATATGTTCTTTGCTTTCTACAGAACAGGGACCCGCCATCATTGCAATATGATTTCCGCCGATTTCTACATTTTTTATATTCAGTACAGTATTTTCCTCTTTAAAACTGCGGCTGGCAAGTTTATAAGGAGCTGTAATGCGATAAACATCTGCAACTCCGTCAAGCATTTTCACCTGCCGGATATCGAAGTTCGGTTTAACTCCTATTGCTCCTATAACAGTTCTTTGTTCGCCTTTTGAAATATGAACTTGAAATCCGTAATCTTCAAGACGTTTTATTACGCTATTTATTTGACCTTCTTTGGCATTGTTTTCTAATATAATTACCACTTTATATTCCTTTGAAATTAAATTAACAAATCAAAATATTTTACTTTGACGGAATATCATTAAAAAATTGATAATGATTTCACAAAATATCAAACAAAATATTATCTAAAAACAAACTTTTTTGTTTTAAAACACAAATATAAATAATTAAAATCAGGACTAAAAATATTTAACCTGAGTTCGATATAAAAAAAACAAATAAGGAATTAATTAAGAAATAAGAATGTTTAGCTCGTAGAGCATTTTATTAAAAACTCTATGAAAAACATAACAAAAATCTACTGCGAAATCGATGA